>NZ_PZKG01000012.1 GCF_003034985.1 Cereibacter changlensis JA139 | reverse complement strand
GATGCGGGCCGAAGTTGGCGTCGATCCAGTCGACCCGGCGCCGGTCACCAGCGCCAGCGNGCCGTCGAGCCGCCCGGCCAGCTGCACCAGCTGCTGCGGCAGGCCGCTTTCCACCCGCACGGCATGCGGCCCGTCGGCGATGTCCACCAGCGTGCCGTCGATATCGAGAAACAGGGCCCAATCGGCGGGATGCTCCAGAGCGGAGCGCAGGCGCGCGGGGCCATCTTCGAGACCGGAATGCCGGGTGTTCAGCTGCATGGAGCCTCCGTTACGGGTTGCGGACATGGGACAACGCGCCCGGGGCGCGTTCGGTTCACTTTCTATTGCGTCGGCGCCGGGGCCCGGACGGCAGGGCTGAAGCAGCATGGCCCGGGTCGGAACCGACAGGCGGCAAAAAACGCAGGTTCCCGCGAGGGAACCGGAGCGCGGTTTCGTGGTTGGCCCAGATCGACAGGACACACACGGATCAACAGGGAGGATCACATGTCGGAACTGATCTGGCGGCTCGTCATGGGCACGATCATCGGCCTTGGCTTCGGCACGGTCTTCGGCGTCGCCATCGGCCAGCTGGCTGTCGGCTGGGCCGTCGGCCTGATCGTCGGTTGTCTGTTCGCCGCGACGCCTGTGCGTCGCTGAGGCGGGGAAGCGGCAGCGCCGGAACGCTGCCGCCGGTGATCAGAAGTCGAGGTTCTCGACGTTCAGCGCGTTCTGCTGGATGAACTCGCGCCGCGGTTCGACGACATCGCCCATCAGCTTGGTGAAGATGTCGTCGGCTTCGGCCAGATCGTCGACCTTGACCTGCAACAGCGTCCGCGCCTCGGGATCGAGCGTGGTTTCCCAGAGCTGCTCGGGGTTCATCTCTCCCAAACCCTTGTAGCGCTGCAGCGACAGACCCTTCTCGCCCTCGGCCAGAATGGCCTTCAAGAGGTCGATCGGGCCGTGGATCATCTGGTCGCGGTCCTTGCGCATCAGCCGGGCCGGCGCCTGGTAATGTTCGCGCGTGGCGGTCGAGACATGCGACAACCGCCGCGCATCGGCTGAGCGCAGCACCGCGCCATCGAGCGTGCGCAGTTCCTCGACGCCGCGCAGGATGCGCGACAGGCGGATGCCGTGATCCTGGGTGATGCGCCCGGTCCAGCCGCGTTCGTATTCCACGGCGATGCCGTCGAGCCGCTTGGCCACCGTATCGGCCACCAGCTGCAGATCTTCGTCGGCGCGGCCCGGATCGAAGGCGCCGGCCAGCGCCGCCTGTTCGAGGATGTTGCGCGGGTAGTGGGTCGGGAAGGCCTCCAGCACCCGGCGGAACTGCCGCGCGCCCTCGATCACCCGGGCGAGGTCGGCGCCCGCGATCTTCTCGCCATTGCCGAGCTGCAGGATCGCGCCGTCGATGCCCATCTGGATCAGGTAATCCTCGAGCGCGGCCTGATCCTTCAGGTAGACCTCGGACTTGCCGCGGGCGACCTTGTAGAGCGGCGGCTGGGCGATGTAGAGGAAGCCCCCCTCGATGATCGAGGGCATCTGCCGGAAGAAGAAGGTCAAGAGAAGCGTGCGGATATGCGCGCCGTCGACATCGGCGTCGGTCATGATGACGATCTTGTGGTAGCGCAGCTTGTTGATGTCGAACTCGTCGCGGCCGATCCCGGCGCCGAGCGCGGTGATCAGCGTGCCGACGGTTTCCGACGACAGCATCCGGTCGAAGCGGGCGCGTTCCACGTTGAGGATCTTGCCGCGCAGCGGCAGCACGGCCTGGTTCTTGCGCGCCCGGCCCTGCTTGGCCGAACCGCCTGCCGAGTCACCCTCAACGATGAAGATCTCGGACAGCGCCGGGTCCTTCTCCTGGCAATCCGCCAGCTTGCCAGGCAGCGAGGCCACGTCCATCGCGGTCTTGCGCCGGGTCATCTCGCGCGCCTTGCGCGCCGCCTCGCGGGCCAGCGCCGCCTCGACGATCTTGCCGACGATGATCTTGGCGTTGGTCGGGTTCTCTTCGAACCACTCGGCCAGCTTCTCGTTCACGAGGTTCTCGACCGCGGGCCGGACCTCGGAGGAAACGAGCTTGTCCTTGGTCTGGCTGGAGAATTTCGGATCGGGCACCTTCACAGAGAGAACGCAGGTCAGACCCTCGCGCGCGTCGTCGCCGGTGAAATCCACCTTCTCGCGCTTGGCGATGCCGGAGGACTGGGCATAGGCGTTGATCGTGCGGGTCAGCGCGCCGCGGAAGCCCGCCATATGCGTGCCGCCATCGCGCTGCGGGATGTTGTTGGTGAAGGGCAACACCGTCTCGTGGTAGCTGTCGTTCCACCACATCGCCACTTCGACGGTGATCCCCGCGCGTTCACCGATGATGTAGATCGGCTCGGGCATGATCGAGGATTTCGAGCGGTCGAGATACTTCACATACTCCCGCACGCCGCCCTCGTAGAAGAGCTCGGTCTTCAGCGGTTCGGCGGGGCGTTCGTCTTCCAGCAGGATGCGGACGCCGGAGTTGAGGAAAGCGAGCTCGCGCAGGCGGTTTTCCAGCGTCTTGTAGACGTAATCGAGGTTCGAGAAGGTCTGGGTCGAGGCGAGGAAGCGCACCTCTGTGCCCTTCTCGCCCGGGGCGTCACCGACGACGCGCAAGGGCTCCACCGTCTCGCCATGGGCGAATTTGGCGTAATATTCCTTGCCGTTGCGCCAGATCCGTAGCTCCAGCCATTCCGACAGCGCGTTCACCACCGAGACGCCGACGCCGTGCAGGCCGCCCGAGACCTTGTAGCTGTTCTGGTCGAATTTGCCGCCCGCATGCAGCTGGGTCATGATGACCTCGGCCGCCGAGACGCCCTCGCCCTGGTGCATGTCGACCGGGATGCCGCGACCGTTGTCGCGCACCGAAACCGAGCTGTCGGCATGGATCTTCACGCTGACGGCGGTGGCGTGACCGGCCAGCGCCTCGTCGATGCCGTTGTCCACGACCTCGTAGACCATGTGATGCAGGCCCGAGCCGTCGTCCGTGTCACCGATATACATGCCGGGACGCTTGCGGACGGCTTCCAACCCCTTCAAAACCTTGATGGAATCTGCGCCGTATTCTTCCGGCACTTTTGCTGCTTCGGCCATGCGGACCCACCCTTTTCATTACCCGCAACTTATAGCCGCCGGGGGGGGGAATGTCACGCGCCTGCCATAGATTTAGCGGTCAGGAGAGGGCAATCACGCCTGCAACCGCAATCAGCAGCACCCCCGCCGTGACGTTCAGCCGACGCAGCGCCTCCGGCGAGGACAGAAGCCGCCGCACCCGGTCGACCATCAGCGCGAAGCAGAGGTTTCCGGCCATTGGGATCGCCGCCGAGACCGCGAGGATCGCCGCGACATCGACAGAGGTCAGGCGGGTGAGGTCGAAGAAGCCGGGCAGCACGCCCATGTAGAACAGGATCGCCTTGGGATTGCCGAGGATCACCGCGATGCCGGCGGCGAAGCCCGCGAAACGGCCAGGGCGGGTGAGGCGGCTGTCGGTGGAGATCGGCTTGCCGGCGTTGCGGATCAGCATCCAGCCCATGACGAGAAAGATCGCCACCGCCACCCAGCGCAGCACGGACATGAAATCGGCGTAGACCGAGGCGACCCAGCTCAGCCCGAAGATCGCGGCGAGCGGCCAGAAGAGATCGCCGAGCGCGACCCCCACGGCCAGCGGCCAGGCGGCGGCGAAGCCTCCGGTGAGGCCGCGGGCGATCATCGCCACCCAGACCGGGCCGGGGGTGAGGAACAGGATGACGAGGGCGCCGCAGTAGAGCAGCAGGCTTTCCGCAGCGATGGTCATGCGGGCAACGTCAGGCTGCCGTCTGCGGCCAAGGGCCAGAACGGGTTCATCGCAACCTCCCAGACATGGCCATCGGGATCGGCCCAGTAGCCGGAGTAGCCGCCCCAGAACACCTTCTCCGGCGGCTTCAGCGCCGTGGCGCCCGCCGCCAGCGCTTGCGTGAAGGCCGCATCGACCTCGGCCTCGGTGGCGAAGTTCTGCGCCAGCGTCACCGCCCCGGCGCCGAGGGTCGCGCCCGCCCGGCCCTGATCGGCGGCGAGGTCGGCGAGGCCGAACAGCGCCAGCGCCAGACCGTTCAGCTGGAAGAAGGCGATGCGCTCCTGCTGGCCGTGCTGGCGCCAGCCGAGGCGTTCGTAGAAGGCGATGGCGGCGGCCAGATCGGCGACCCCCAGCGTGATGAGCGTAACCCGTTGCGGCGTCATGCGACGATCTCCCTCACACTGGACACGCCTGCCTCCTCGGCCACTTCGAACACCTGCGCCCGGCTGCCCAGCGTGTCGAAGAGCTCTGCCCCCGTGCCGGTCATCAGCGCCTGCGCCCCCAGGGCACAGAGTTCGTCATAGAGCGCAGCGCGCCGTCCGGCGTCAAGATGGGCCGCGACCTCGTCCAGGAGCAGGATCGGCGCCGCCCCAAGATCCTCGGCCAGCGCGCGGGCATTGGCGAGGATCAGCGAGATCAGCAGCGCCTTCTGCTCGCCGGTGGAGCATTGATCGGCGCCGACGCCCTTCGCCGCATAAACCGCCAGCAGATCCGTGCGATGCGGGCCGATCAGCGTGCGCCCCGCCGCCATGTCGCGCCGCCGCCCCTCGGCCCAGGCCGTCGCCAGATCCTCGGGCTCCTCGCCGGAGAGGCTGAGCGCGGCATGGGGAAAGGCGGTCGCAGCGCCCTCCTGCGCGGCATTCAGCCGCGCCAGCGCCGCCGCGCGATGCGCCACGATCAGCGCCGCTGCCTCGGCCATCCGCGCCTCCAGCGCGCCATACCAATGCGGGTCGCCCACCTGATCCTTCAGCAGCCGGTTGCGGTCGCGCATCGCCTTCTCATAGGCCAGCACCGCCTCGGCGTGATCGGGGGCGAAGCTCATGGTCATGCGGTCGAGAAACCGCCGCCGCCCCTCGGCCGCCTCGATCCAGAGCCTGTCCATCGCCGGCACCAGCCAGAGCAGCCGGGCGATCCGGCCCAGCATCACCTGCGTCGCGGCCTTGCCGTCGATCCGCACCTGCCGCTGCGCCCCGGCCTCGGCCCAGGTCTCGACCTCATGCGCGCCGTGCAATCCCCGAAGATCGGCGCTGACCTTCCAGCCCAGAGCCTCGGGCCGCCGGGCGATCTCCTCGGCGCCGGCGCGCCGCAACCCGCGCCCCGGGGAGAGCAGCGAGACCGCTTCGAGAATATTGGTCTTGCCCGCGCCATTGGCCCCGAAGATGGCCACCGGCCGGCCGTCGAGCTGTAGCCGCGCCGCCCTGTGGCTGCGGAAATGCGACAGGACCAGCGTCTCGATCGCAAGCCCGCGCATCACACCCTCATTTTCTGTCGAAAAATATCCCGGGGTGATGACCGCCCGGAAATCCTCCCGGGGAGGATTTCCAGGGAAGAACGCCCGGCCTGTGGCCGGGCTGGGGGGCTGGCCCCCCGGCGTCGGCTCAGACGCGCATCGGCATGACGACATAGACCGCCGACATGTCATTGCCCTCGCGCATCAGCGTCGGATCGCCCGAGGAGTTGAACAGGAAGACCGCGTTCTCGCGATCCACCTGCGAGGCGATCTCCAGGAGATACTTGGCGTTGAAGCCGATCTCCAGCTTCTCGTCGGCATAGGCCACGGCCAGCTCTTCCTCGGCGGCGCCGGAATCGGGGGCGTTCACCGAGAGCACCAGCCGGTCCTCGTCGAGCGACAGTTTCACCGCGCGCGAGCGTTCCGACGAGACGGTGGCCACGCGGTCGACCGCCTTGGCGAATTCGGCGGCATCGACCTCCAGACGGCGGGTGTTGCCGGTTGGGATGACGCGGGTGTAGTCGGGGAAGGTGCCGTCGATGACCTTGGAGGTCATGGTGAGGACGGGGGTGGCGAAGCGCACCTTGGTCTCGGACACCGACACGGTGATCTCGGCCTCGTCGTCGTCCAGCAGCTTGCGCAGCTCGTTCACCGTCTTGCGCGGCACGATGACGCCGGGCATGCCCTGCGCGCCCTCGGGCAGCGGCGCGTCGATCCGGGCGAGGCGGTGGCCATCGGTTGCGACGCAGCGCAGCACGGGGCCCTCGTCGCCGGTGGCGACATGCAGATAGACGCCGTTCAGGTAGTAGCGGGTTTCCTCGGTCGAGATGGCGAATTTCGCCTTGTCGAACAGCCGGCGCAGCACCGGGGCGGGGGCGGCGAAGTTCGAGGCATATTCCGAGCTCGCCATCACCGGGAAATCTTCCTTCGGCAGGGTGGCGAGGCTGAAGACCGAGCGGCCGGCGGTGACCGTCAGGCGGCCGGTGGCGGCGTCTTCGGTCAGGCCGACCAGCGCGCCGTCGGGCAGCTTGCGGACGATCTCGTGCAGCATGACCGCCGAGACGGTGGTGGCGCCGGGGCGGTCGACCATGGCGGCGGCGCGGTCCACAACCTCGATGTCGAGGTCGGTGGCGCGGAACGACACGGTGCTGCCCTCGGCCTCGATCAGCACGTTGGCGAGGATCGGAATCGTGTTGCGGCGCTCGACGACCGACTGGGCCTGCCCCACGGCCTTGAGCAGGGTGCCGCGTTCGATGCTGATCTTCATTCCCTCATACCCTTCTGACCGGAGCTTGCGTCAGGGACGCCAAAGCTGCCCGGCTTTTCGCCGGCTCACGTTTTTTTCGACTATGGTGGCTTTCGCGGGGCCGTCAAGGCCCCCGCCCGACCCGGTTCAGGCCTGTAGCAGCCGGCGCAACAGTTGCAGATCGTCGTTCAGCTGCGAATCCGTCGCCATCAGCTCCTCGATCTTGCGCACGCCATGCATGATCGTGGTGTGGTCGCGCCCGCCGAAGCGGCGGCCGATCTCGGGCAGCGAGCGCGGGGTCAGCTGCTTGGAGAGATACATCGCCACCTGACGCGGCCGGGCGATGGTGCGCAGCCGCTTCGGGCCGATCATGTCGGAGAGGCGGATGTTGTAATGCTCGGCCACCTTGCGCTGGATCTCCTCGATGGTGACCTTGCGGTCGGAGGCGCGGAGGATGTCGGCGAGGCAGTCCTGCGTCAGGTCGAGGTTGATCTCGCGCCCGACGAGGCTGGCGAAGGCGAAGAGCCGGGTCAGCGCGCCTTCCAGCACGCGGACGTTGGTGGTGATGCGATGGGCGAGGAATTCCAGCACGCCATCGGCCAGCATCAGGCCCTTGTACTGCTGGTGATAATATTCCGCCTTCTGCTGCAGGATGCCCAGACGCAGTTCGTAATCCGTGGGATGCAGGTCGACGACCAGACCGCATTGCAGCCGGCTCTTGATCCGCTCTTCCAGATCCTTGATCTCGCCCGGCGCGCGGTCGGCGGAGATGACGATCTGCTTGTTCTGGTCCACCAGCGCGTTGAAGGTGTGGAAGAACTCTTCCTGTGTCGAATCCTTGCCGGCGATGAACTGCACGTCATCGACCATCAGCACATCGACCGAGCGGAACAGCTCCTTGAAGCCCATGATCTCGCGCTCGCGCAGGGCCTGGACGAAGCGGTACATGAACTGCTCGGCCGAGAGGTAGAGCACCCGCAGGTCGGGCTGGCGCATCTGCAGCTCGTGGGCGATGGCATGCATCAGGTGGGTCTTGCCGAGCCCGACGCCGCCGTAGAGGAACAGCGGGTTGAAGGTCACGGGGCCACCCTCGGCCACGCGGCGGGCGGCGGCATGGGCCAGCTCGTTCGGCTTGCCGACCACGAAGCTGTCGAAGGTGAAACGCGCGTCCAGCGGGGCCCCGCGCAGGTCCTCCTCGATGACCGGCTTGGGCTTGCTGGCCTTCACCGGCGCGGGGGCCGGGGCTGCCGTTGCGGCCGGCGTGGCGGGCTGGTTGGCGGCGGGGCGCGGCGTGGCGCAGACGGCGAATTCCAGACGCTCCACTGCGGCGCCGCCCTCGGCGAGGTGCAGGCGGATGTGGTCGCCGAAGTTGCGCGACACCCAATCGCCGAAGAAGACGGTCGGCACCTCGAAGCGCGCCACGCCCTCGCCCACGCCGGCGAGCTTCAGCGGTTCGATCCAGGTGACAAAGTTGTTGCGGCCCACCCGTTGCTGCAGACCGTCACGCATTTGCACCCAAGTGTCATTCGTCATTCTTCAGCCCGTCCGTCGCTCTTTGCCTTGGCTTTGCCCGGGGCGTCATGCTCCGGGCTGCCATATTTTCGTTCGCGACTGCACCGCGCCCCCGTGCCGGATCGACACGCGGAAACGGGCCGGTCCCGCAGACAGCAGGAGCCGGTGAACAGGGTCAAAGCAGGCCGGAGCCACCGAACCGAGTCGGAGGACCTGAACCTGCAGACTGAGTGCTTAAGGCAGCACAGACTTCATAACCCATGACCGTACGTCACTCGTCATCCGGTCGCGGCAGCGCGACAACAGGCAGCGATGGTGAACGACGCACGATCAGCCATGTCCCCCCAAGGACGTAGTGAATCGCCTCCAGAAGCTAGCAACTGGGGTGGAGCCTCTGCAACCGAACTTCACTGTTGACGCACAGATTGCCAAAGCGAATCCCGGGCGGCGGGCAAAACGGCAACGCCTGTGCAAAACGCGCCTCCAGACATGCAAAAAGCGCGCCTGAAAGGCGCGCTTCTGCAATGCGGTCTTGCGGTAGGGATCAGGCTGCGGCTGCAGCGCCGAGGGTCTTCACCCGCGAGGAGAGGCGCGACATCTTGCGCGCAACGGTGTTCTTGTGCAGCACGCCCTTGGTGACGCCGCGCGCCATTTCGGGCTGGGCGGTTTTCAGAGCGGCAGCGGCAGCAGCCTGGTCGCCGGAGGCAAGAGCCTCCTCAACCTTGCGAAGGAAGGTGCGGATCCGCGAACGGCGCGCCTTGTTCACGGCATAGCGAGCCTCGGACTGGCGGGCGCGCTTCTTGGACTGGGGCGAATTGGCCATGTATCGAGTTTCCGGTTCTTCGGTTCGTGTCTATCTTGAAGCCGCGTCTTTACGGGCGACTCGGGCTCGAGTCAACCGGGTAAGGGCGGTTTTTCACCTATCTGTCACGAAACTGGGCGGTGCGCTTCTCGAGGAAGGCGGCCATCCCCTCCTTCTGGTCCTCGGTGGCGAACATCGCGTGGAACAGCCGGCGCTCGAACAGGATGCCTTCGCGCAGCGTGGTCTCGTAGCTGCGGTTCACCGCCTCCTTCACCGCCATGGCGGTGAGCGCCGATTTCTCGGCGATGCGGGCGGCGGCCTTCATCGCCTCCTCCATCAGCGTCTTCACCGGCACCACCCGGCTGACGAGGCCCGAACGCTCGGCCTCGGCGGCATCCATGAAGCGGCCGGTCAGATGCATCTCCATCGCCTTGGACTTGCCGACGAAGCGGGTCAGCCGTTGGGTGCCGCCCAGACCGGCGACGACGCCGAGGTTGATCTCGGGCTGGCCGAACTTGGCGTTGTCGGCGCAGATGATGAAGTCGCACATCATCGCCAGTTCGCAGCCGCCGCCCAGGGCATAGCCCGCCACGGCGGCGATCACCGGCTTGCGGGTCCGCATTATCGCCTCGGAATCCTTCGTGAAGAAATCGCCGCCGAACATGTCGACGAAGCTCTGCTCGGCCATTTCCTTGATGTCGGCCCCGGCGGCGAAGGCCTTCTCCGACCCGGTCAGCACGATGCAGCGCACCTTGTCGTTGCGGTCGGCCTCGCCCAGGGCCTGCGCCAGTTCCGACATCAGCTGGCTGTTCAGCGCGTTCATCGCGTCGGGCCGGTTGAGCCGGATCACCGCGACATAATCCTCGATCTCGACGATCAGCGTCTCGTAGGCCATGGCTGTTCCTTTGCACTCGCAGCGTTGGGCGAAGGTCTAGCAGCCCGGAGCAGGGGATCAAGTCATCTCTGGCAGATCGGGCAATGGAAGGTGGAGCGGCCGGATTGCACGATCCGCCCGACGATGCCGGGGCAGCCGGGGGTGACGCAGGGCTGGCCCTCGCGGTCATACACGCGGAAGGTGTGCTGGAAATAGCCGAGCTCGCCATCCGCCTGCCGGTAGTCGCGCAGCGAGGACCCGCCGGCCTCGATCGCCTCGCCCAGCACCTGCCGGATGATCGGCACCAGCGAGGCGACGGTTTCGGCGGAAAGCGCACCCGCCTTGCGGGTCGGGTCGATGCCCGCGCGGAACAGCGCCTCGCAGACATAGATGTTGCCAAGCCCCGCCACCACGCGCTGATCCAGGAGCGCCGCCTTGATCGGCGTGTTGCGGCCCTTCAGCCGCCCGATCAGGTAGGCCTCGTGGAAGGCGTTGCCCAAGGGCTCCGGCCCGAGCCCCGCCAACAGCGGGTGTTCCGCCGCGTGATCGGTCGGCATCAGATCCATCGAGCCGAAGCGCCGGGCGTCGTTGAAGGTGACCCGCGCGCCGCTGTCCATGGTCAGCACCACATGGTCGTGCTTGGCCGGGGCCGGGTGGTCGTGGTGGAACTCGCCCAGCATCGCGCCGGAAACCAGCATCCGCCCCGACATGCCGAGATGGATCAGCAGGCTTTCGCCGCTGTCGAGATCGGCGAGGATGTATTTCGACCGCCGCCGCAGCGCGAGGATCCGCTGGCCGGTCAGCCGCTCGGCCATGCGTTCCGGGAAGGGCCAGCGCAGGTTGGGGCGGTTCACCAGAGCCTCGGTGATGACATGGCCGGTGAGCACGGGCTCCAGCCCGCGGCGCACGGTTTCGACCTCGGGCAGTTCGGGCATTCTCACTCCGCGACAGATGGCAGCACGGCGGCGCATTGCACGCCCCCGTCTGGCGGCCTATAAAGAGGGGTCAAAGCGAAGGACGGCAAGACCCGATGACCGATGATCAGTCCAACACCACCCATTTCGGCTTCCAGACGGTGCCCGAAGGCGACAAGGCCGGAATGGTTCATGGGGTCTTCACCCGCGTGGCCTCGAAATACGACATCATGAACGACCTCATGTCGATGGGCATCCATCGGCTGTGGAAGGATGCGATGATGGACTGGCTCGCCCCGCGCGCCGGTCAGCGCCTGCTCGACGTGGCTGGCGGCACCGGCGACATCGCCTTCCGCTTCCTCGGCCGCGCGCCGGGGGCGACGGCGGTGGTCTGCGACATGACCGAGAGCATGCTGGTGGCGGGCCGCCAGCGCGCCGAGGCCGACAGCATGTCGGAACGGCTGGATTGGGTGACGGGCGATGCGATGGCCTTGCCCTTCAAGGACAACAGCTTCGACGTCTACACCATCAGCTTCGGCATCCGGAACGTGACCCGGGTGCAGGATGCGCTGAACGAGGCCTTCCGGGTGCTGCGCCCCGGCGGGCGGCTCATGGTGCTGGAGTTCAGCCAGTTGCCCAATGCGGCGATGCAATGGGCCTATGACCGCTATTCCTTCAACGTGATCCCGGTGATGGGCCAGATCGTGGCGAATGACCGCGACAGCTATCAATATCTGGTGGAATCGATCCGCAAATTCCCCGATCAGGAGACCTTCCTGAAGATGATCCAGAAGGCCGGCTTCGGTCAGGCCAAGTATCGCAACCTGTCGATGGGTATCGCTGCGCTGCATTCCGGCTGGAAGCTGTAAGTGCGCGGACCCCACAACATCTGGCGGTTGATCCGCACGCTTGCCACAATGGAGCGGACGGGGGCGATCGGGGTCGTGCTGGCGGCGCTGGACGCGCCGCCGCGGATCCGGCTGGTGGCGCGCGTGCTCGGCTGGCCTTTCGCCTGGGTCGGGCTGAAGGGCGACGAGACGCTGCCGCCGGCGACCCGCGCGCTGACCGCGCTCGGCCCGGCCTATATCAAGTTCGGCCAGATCCTTTCGACCCGGCCCGACGTGGTCGGCCCGGAGATGGCGCTGCAACTGCAATATCTGCAGGACAAGCTGCCGCCCTTCCCGGTGGACGTGGCGAAAGCCATGGTCGAGGCCGAGCTGAACCGGCCGGTGAGCGAGATCTTCTCGGAGTTCTCCGAACCCGTCGCCGCCGCCTCCATCGCCCAGGTGCATCGGGCGCGGCTGGCCGACACCGGGGTGCAGGTGGCGGTGAAGGTGCTGCGCCCGGGGATCGAGCGGTCGTTCCGCACCGATATCGACGCCTTCTACCTTGCGGCGCGGATCATCGAGATGCTGTCGCCGGCCTCGCGCCGGCTGCGGCCGACCGATGTGATCACGCATTTCGAGGGCGTGGTGAACGGCGAGCTGGACCTGCGGCTGGAATCGGCGGCGGCGGGCGAATTCGCCGCCAACACCGAGAATGACGTCGGTTTCCAGGTGCCGAAGCCGATCTGGAACCTCTCCGGGCGCCAGGTGATGACGCTGGGCTGGGCCGAGGGGCTGAGCCTCGCCGACAATGCGGCGCTGGATGCGGCCGGGCACAACCGCGAGGTGCTGGGCACGCGGGTGCTGCAGCTGTTCCTCAGCCACGCGCTGCGCGACGGGTTCTTCCACGCCGACATGCATCAGGGCAACCTGAAGGTGGCGGCGAACGGCGACATCATCGCCTATGATTTCGGCATCATGGGGCGGCTCGACGAATATACCCGCCGGGTCTATGCCGAGATCCTGTTCGGCTTCATCCGCCGCGACTACCGCCGGGTGGCCGAGGTGCATTTCGAGGCCGGCTACGTGCCCGCCGACCGCGACATCGACGAATTCGCCCGGGCGCTGCGGGTGGTGGGCGAGCCGATCTTCGGCATGGACGCCACCTATATCTCGATGGCGAAGCTCTTGGCCTATCTCTTCGAGGTGACCGAACGCTTCGGCATGGAGACGCGGACCGAGCTGATCCTCTTGCAGCGCACCATGGTGGTGGTCGAGGGCGTGGCGCGAAGCCTCGATCCGCGGATCAACATCTGGCAGGTGGCCCGGCCGATCGTCGAGGATTACATCAAGGAAAACGTCGGTCCCAAGGCGATCCTGCGCGACCTGACGCGGACGGCCAGGGTGGTCGGCCGCTTCGGCCCCCGCCTGCCGCGGCTGGTCGAGGACCTGCTGATCCGGCAGGGCCAGACGGTGATCGTGGTGCCGCCGCGGCGCAGGCTGCACCCGGCGCTGTGGATGCTGGCCGGTTCAGGCATGACCGCGCTGGGAGTCTGGCTGGGCGCGCTGCTGTGATCACGGGGCGGCGCGCAGGCCGGTGACCCGGCTGGCCGCCACCTCCACCCCGCCGCGCAGCACCAGGAGCGTGCCGGCGTCGCTGCCGCGCGCCTCGATCACCGTGCCATAGGCCTCGACATCGGCGGTCTCCAGCAGCTTCTCGCCGAAGTAGCTTTCCAGCGACAGGCTGTAGACCCCCTCCGGCAGCGCCGCCCCGCTGGCGTCGCGCCCCTCCCATTGCATCATCCCGCCGGCGATCGACACATCCTCGCGCAGGACCAGCTCGCCGTCGGCATCCTTCACCACCAGCACCGCGCGATCCGCCCGAAGGCCGGCTCGGGCGAGATCGTCACCGGCGTGCCATCCACCCAGACCGGCGCGGCCACCCGCGCCTCGTTGCCGATCCAGCCGGCCAGCTGCGCCATGCTGACCATGCCGAAGGCTGTGTTCAGCGACGCCAGCAGTTGGTTGGTCTTCGTCTGCTGCTCCACGCCCGAGAAAGTGGCGAGCTGGACGGCGAAATCCGAGGCCTCCATCGGGTTCAGCGGATCCTGATGGCGCAGCTGGGTGGTCAGCATGTTCAGGAAGGTCTGGTAATCCGAGGCGGGCGCGGCGCTGCTGGCGGTGCGCCGCGTGGTGGCGGTGGTTTCGGTCGCGGAAACGATGGTCATGCGGGCCTCCTACATCCTGAGGTCGAGCCCGCCGCCCTGCGGCGGCAGGCTCGGCGTGGTCCGGGAAAACGGGGCTGCGAACAGGCGCTCCCTCTCCGGCGGCGGAGCCGCCGGTTGCCGCTGCGCGCCCGGGTCCGCGGAGCCGCCGCGGTCGGTGAAGCTGAAGCTGGAGCCGGCGAAACCGGCGGTCTTCAATTCCTGCTGCAACTGGTCGGCGTTGCGCCGCAGCAGATCGAGCGTGTCCGGCCGGTCGGCGCTGACGGTGACCCGCAGCCCGGCCCCCTCCTGCTCCATCCGCAGGGTGACGCTGCCGAGCTCCGCCGGCGACAGGGCCACCTCCACCCCGCCGCCGCTGCCCTTGGCCAGATCGACCAGCGCCGGCGCCACTTCCGGGGGCAGCGGACGCGGTGGGGCAGATTGATCCGCCGGCCCCGATCTTGTGGGGCCGGTCATGTCGCGAGGGACCGGCAGAGGCATCTCCCGCTCCGTCGCGCCCGGCAGGACGGGAGCGGGCCGGGTCGCGGCCTCGGCGGAAGGTTCCACTGCCGGAGCCAGCGGATCCTCCGCTTCGCCGTCCGACAGGTCCGCGCCCTGCGCCGCCGCGGGGGGGAGGACGGTGGCGGTTGGGACAGTCGCCGGTTCCGGCGCCCTTCCGGCAGATGGTTCCGCCCTGACGTCCGGCGAGAGCCGGAGGTCGAAGCGAGGCCGCGTTGGAGCGGCGGGGGCCGGAGCCAAGCCGGTCGGCGACTGTCGTGCAACCTCGGCCTGCGCCGGGGGCGGCGCCTGTAAGGGCGCGTCCCGTGGCTGATGCTGCGGCGCCTGCCGAAGGGAGGGTCCAAAGGCTGCGGTTGGATCCCCCAGCTCCTGGCCTCCGATGGCCTGGCTCGCCGGCGCCGGCTCTCCCGGCGCCTCGGCAGTGATGGCCCGGGCGACGCTCTCCCGGCGATCCGGATTCGGCTGGGTTTGCCCAGAGATTGCAGCGTCCGGGGCGATATGCCTGAACGGCCTGCCTGCCGTCTCGGCCCGCGGCGAGACCCCGAAACTGGATCGAAAACCTGCATCCGACCGTTGATCGGGCGCCTGTGGACCATCTTGCGCCTCCCCGACAGACAGCGGAACGACCGCGGCCGGTGCTTCGGAGGTGTGTTTCGGTGGCGTCCAAGTGATGGTGACAGTTGCGGGCCGCTGTGGCTCTGGACCCACCGTGCCGACCAGCGGGGGGGCTTTCGGCGCAATGAGGGCTGCGGCTGCGGCCGGGATGGCGGCAGGGAGGGCGGAGGACTCACGGACTTGTTGAGACGCCATGCCCGTTTCAGGCGGTCGTCCACCGCCGGTCCCGCCGCGGATCCTGGCGGACGCATGTTGCGGGGCCATGCCAGCGGCGGAAGTATCATCGCTTTTCGGTGCCCTATCCACCGGTTCCGGCAGGAGTGAGCCTTTGTTCAGGGAGAAGTGGAGGGTATCAATCGGAGCCGAGGATGCCGGCGAGCCTCCCGGTGCGATGGGTGCTGCGAAGGCCGCGGGCTTCTGGAGCTGTTGGCCTACAGGGAGGCCGGGATTCGGGGCGCCTGCAGCCTGCGAAGCGGCCGCCCCCTGTGATAGATGGGCTGCATCCGGCGCTCCGCCGGCCGCCAATGCGATACCCGGCTGCTCTGTATTCTGCGCCGAAGGGCGCATCAGCGGGTCAACCGCCGCGGGGGTGGAGAGCAATGTCTCGTCCGTTCCGGAAGGCGATACTGTCGACGGGGCTTCCTGCTGCGGCAAAACATCGGAGGGCGAGGTCAGACTTTTCGCGTGCGAAATGGTCGCCGGATGATTCGCATCATCCCCACCCGACGAGTGCAAGGCAACACGCGCAGCTGCCGGCTCTGCCGACACCATCATGTGTTGGAAGGTGGCGGAGACAAGCACAACCTCATGCACCTCATTTGCTTGTGCCGGCTGGGGCCTTTCCTCAGCCCGAGCCAGTGCTGGCGGCCTTGGCTGGGCGTCCAGGAAGAGGGGCGTTTGATCGGGCTCCACCCTGTCGGCCTCGGCGCTGTGGAGCTCCCCCTGTCGAGGCGAGCTCGATATTTCTTGCCTTCCTCCAGTCCCGGCGGGCTCGGGCGAAGAAAGTGAAGGCGCTGGGCTGTCAGGCGTTGGCGATTCGCTTTCGGGAAACCCATCGACAATCGGAAGCAAGGCGGAGACCGGCTCAGTTAACCCGGCAGCCGCCAGAGCGGTCATGGCCACCTCCTGCAGGTCAGAGCGCCCTTCCGGCGGCGGCTCGGGACTCTCCTCGGCAGGGCATTCATCCGGCTCCCCGGCATCTTCCGGAGACGGCGCTTCTGCCGCCGGTTCGGTATCGACCCGCCGTGCAGCGCCGAAGGGGAAAGCCGCGGGCTGCAGGGCCGCGCGTTCTGCCGGAGCAGTGGCGGTAGCCTCGAAGATAGCCTCGAACGCAGCCATGGGCTCTGCCGCCGGTAGGAGAGTGGCAGCAGTTGGGCCTGAGGCCGGTGGGGAAAGAAGGAGCGGTGCGATCATCTTTGACCTGCGACGTTCTGCCGAATGCGCCTTTATTCCGTGGAAGCGATTACCAGCTGTTTACCCGCGGCGCGCATAATCCCGAAAATCCGAAGAAATGGAGGTCGGCATGATGGCTCTGGTTCAGGCGGCGTCGCCCGCGGCGCGACAGGATCTGCTGCACAGGAGGGCGGCCGAGCTCGAGGCGGCTTTCCTGTCGGAAATGCTCGCCCACGCCGGTTTTGATGTTGCGGCGGGCAGTTTCGGCGGAGGCATCGGTGAGCAGCAGCTTGCCTCGCTGCTGCGCGGCGAGCAGGCGGCGGCAATGGTACGGGCGGGCGGCCTCGGCCTGGCTGAAAGCCTGTTTCGCGCGATGGACAGGGGGGCGGCGCATGACTTCTGACGAGGCGACGCGGCTGGCCGAGCTGCTGGACAAGATGCGGGCGGCGATTCTCGCCGGCAACCTCGGGGCGCTGACCCCGCTGGGCCAAGCTGCGGAGCAGTTGCTTGCCGAGCCGGTGCCGATGACCCAGGCGGAGGCCATGGCGCTGCGCGAGAAGGCGGCGCAGAACCTTGCCTGCCTCGTCGCCGCTGGCCGCGGCGTCCGGGCGGCGCAGCGACGCCTGGTCGAGGTCCGAGAGGCGGTGATGGGCGTGATGTCGGTCTATGACGCCCATGGGCAACGCGCCGCCTGCGCTGCCGCCAACTCGCTGATCCAGCGAATGTGAGATGCGGAGGATTTGGATCAAATGCGCGCCAGCAACAGGGGCGGCATCAAGGGGCCGTTAAGACTTCCGCGGCATCAATCGACCTGCGTCCCGGGGTGGGATGGCGCGACGGGGAGACCTGGCGCATGGGCTAGAATGCCTGTTTCGCCATTCGCAGCGATGGCTTTCCGGCTGCGCAAAGCGCAAGCCTTCAAAAGGAAACGCAATGTCTTCCATCCTCACGAATACCGGCGCCATGGTGGCGCTGCAGACCCTGAAGGGCATCAACACCAACCTTGCGAAAACGCAGGACCAGATTTCGACGGGCAAATCCGTCAACGCCGCAAAGGACAACGCGGCGGTCTGGGCGATCTCTAAGGTGATGGAGTCGGATGTCACCGGCTTCAAGGCGATCAGCGACAGCCTCGCGCTGGGCAAATCGACGGTCTCGCTGTCGTCGAAGGCAGCCGAGTCGGTCGCCAGCCTGCTGACCGAGATGAAGGGCAAGATCGTCGCCGCGCAGGAGGCGAGCGCCGACAAGACCAAGATCCAGACCGATATCGCAGCCCTGACCAAGCAGATCGACTCGGTGGTCAGCGCCGCCCAGTTCAACGGCCTCAGCCTGCTGAGCAACCGCGACTCGGCGACCACCTATGCTCTGATCAAGACCACAGTCACCGGCACTGGCAGCGTCAACGTGCTGTCCTCGCTGGATCGCTCTGCCACCGGCGTGGCCTCTGCTTCCATCGCCGTCGCCAAGCAGGATCTCGGTACCCAGGCGGCTGCCGCCGGTGGCCTGACCCTTGCCGCGGCGGCCTTCACCGCGGCCGGCACGGCCACTGCCAACGGGGCGGCGCTGGCCACCTATACGGTCGCCGGCGAAACCGCGACTGCGGGCCGCAACGCCGCGGTTATGGCGGGTGACGGCTATTCCTTCGATCTCACGAAGTTCGTCGGCACCAACGCGACGGCGACGGGCACCGCCCTCTACGTGGCGCGCGATGGCGACACCACCACCGACATCGCGAAAAACCTCGCCGATACAATCAACTTCGAGCTGAAGAAGCAGGGGCTGAGCACCGACTTCACCATCACCGCCAGCGGAGCCACCTTCACGGTGCAGAACAACACCGCAACCGCGCTGGCGGCGGCTGCGGCGGGCGACGCGACCCTGACTGCAGGAGGCAAAGCGGGGGGAGGGCTCGCTCTCGTGGCAAAGATCGACGTGTCGACCACCAACGGGGCCAAGGCGGCGCTGTCGGCGATCGAAGGGTTGATCCAGACCTCGATCAAGGCCTCCTCGTCCTTCGGTTCGGCGGAGGGGCGGATCATGATCCAGACGAAATTCGTCGGTGACCTGATGGATTCGATGAAGGCAGGTATCGGCTCGATGGTCGACGCCGATATGGAAGAAGCCTCGGCCCGGCTGCAGGCTTTGCAGGTGCAGCAGCAGTTGGGCATTCAGGCGCTTTCGATCGCCAACCAGGCCCCGCAGAACATCCTTTCGCTCTTCAGGTGATGGTTGACGAGCCGGGCAGCGGCTCGCCCGGCTCGCTCCGCAGCTTGTGAACCCTTGGAAAGGATGATCCATGTCCACCGCCCAGATGGCCCGCCTCGCCTACTCCCGGCCCGAGGCCCCCGCCCGCACCGCGCGTGGCGTGGAATACGACTTGCTCGCCCGAATCACGCAGAAGCTCTCGCAGTCCGACCAGCAGCGATCCGAGGATTACGTCGTCTTCGCCGCTGCGCTTCAGGACAATCTAAGGCTTTGGGCGACCTTTGCCGCAGATGTGGCCGATAATGACAACGGCCTGCCGAGGAAGCTTCGCGCGCAGTTGTTCAATCTGTACCGTTTCATCGACCAGCACAGCCTGAAGGTGCTGGAGGAGGGCGGTTCCATCGCCGTGCTGATCGACATCAACACGGCGGTGATGCGGGGCCTGCGCGGCGATGGGGGGCGGGGATGACCGGCCTCGTGCTGAAGCTCGGTCCGCATGAGCGGGTGCTCATCAATGGCGCGGTGATCGAGAATGGCGAACGGCGCTCCAAGCTGGCGGTCATGACGCCGAACGCCAACATCCTGAGGTTGCGCGACGCGATTCATCCGGGCGAGGTGACGACCCCGGTGCGGCGCGTCTGCTATATCGCCCAGCTGGTGCTGTCGGGGGATGTCGATGCGGCGAAGGCGCGGTTGCAACTGCTGCGCGGGATAGAACAGCTCAGTCAGGTGCTGACCGATCAGGACAGTCGGGTGCAGCTTGCGCTGGCGACGACGGCGGTGATGGAGGATCAGTATTATCAGGCGCTGAAGGCCCTGCGCAGCCTGCTGCCCCGGGAGGAGCGGCTGCTTGCCGCGCGGCCGGAATGAGCTTCGCCCCCGTCGTCCCTTCCGGCGGCATTACAGGCTGGATCTTCCTGAAGCGGACGATGCCAGCGCAACAGGCAGCGCAAAACGCGCTGCCTTCGTCCCGGCGCGACGAGGCTTATTTCCGGGAGAAGATCGGCAAGGTCACTTCGGCGGAAGACCTGATCGCCGACCGACGGTTGCTGTCGGTGTCGCTCGGCGCCTTCGGGCTCGAGGCGGATATCAACAACAAGTACTTCATCCGTAAAGTGCTGGAGGGAGGGACGCTGGATGCGGCCTCGCTCGCCAACAAGCTTGCGGACAAGCAGTATCTGAAACTTGCGGCGGCCTTCGGCTTTGACCTCGGGGTGCCCAACACCCAGCTCTCGGGGTTCGCCGACAGTATCCTGTCGCAATACGCGACACGTCGGTTCGAGACGGCGGTCGGCGCGCAACGCGACGACATGCGCCTGGCGCTGAATGCCGAGCGGGAGCTGAAGACGCTCGCCGGCTCGACCTCCAGTGACAGGACGAAGTGGTATGGTGTGCTGGGGTCTGCCCCGCTGCGCAAGGTGTTCGAGACGGCTCTTGGGCTGCCTGCCGCCTTCGCTTCCATCAATCTGGATCAGCAGGTGACCGTGATGAAGGCCAAGACTGATGCGCTTTTCGGCGAGGAGAGCTTGGCGCAGTTTGCCGATCCGGCGAAGACGGAGCTGCTGATCCGCCGGTTCCTGATGCGCTCCGACGCTGCGGGCCCGGCGACCTCGCCGGCGCTGCAACTGCTGCAGGCCTCGGGCAGGGGCTCCGGCCTGCTGTCGCTGCTGCGCTGATCAGGCATTGCCAAGACAGGCCGCAAGACGGCGGAAGCTGCCGACGATGCCGTCCGGCGCATCCTCGGCGAGGAAGGCATCCAGCGCGGGCCAGACCCGGATCGCCGCATCGACCTGCGGATCACTCCCCTTGGCGTAGAGCCCCGCCTGGATCATCAGCTCGGCCCGGTCATAGGCGCCAAGCAGACGCCGGGCAGCCACAATCTGCAGGTTCTCGGCGGGGGAGGCCGCTTCCGGCAAGCTGCGGGAGACCGAGCGCAGCAGATCGATGGCGGGAAACCGGCCGCGCTCCGCGATCTTGCGGTCCATCACCACATGCCCGTCCAGCACGCCGCGCAGGATATCGGCTACCGGCTCCTCCATATCCGAGCCCGCCACCAGAACGGTGAAGACCGCCGTGATGTCGCCCGACCCTTCAGGACCGGGCCCGGCGCGCTCGGCCAGCGACATGATCGTGTGGGCGGTCGAGGGCGGGAAGCCGCGCATGTTGCCCTGCTCGCCTCCAGCCAAGGCAACCTCGCGATGCGCCTCGGCAAAGCGGGTGATCGAATCGATCAGCAGCAGCACATGCAGACCCTGATCGCGAAAATGCTCGGCAACCGCCATCGCCGCCCAAGCGCAGCGCCGCCGGATCAAGGGTGACTGGTCCGAGGTCGCGGTGACGACGCAGGCCCGAGACATCCCATCAGGACCGAGAATCTTCTCGGTGAAGTCGCGCAGCTCGCGGCCGCGTTCGCCGACCAAGCCGATCACCACCACATCGGCGCTCACGCCGCGGGCGAACTTCGCAAGCAGAGAGGATTTCCCGACTCCGGAGCCGGCGAAAAGCCCGATCCGCTGGCCTTGGACCAGCGGCAGCAAGGTGTTGAACACGGCGACGCCGGTTTCGAGACGCGGCCCGAGACTGCGGCGACTTGCGGCCGCAGGCGCGGAGCGGCGCAGCGGTTGCGCCGCCGGGCCGCGAAACAGTGGCCTGCCGTCGAGTGGATGGCCGAACGGGTCGACGATCCGGCCGATCCAGCTGGAGTCCGGCGCGATTCCGGCGCAGCCCAGCAGCCGTACAGCGTCGCCGATCGCCAGCCCTTCCGACAGCCCGTCCGGCAGCACGGTAAGCCCGTCCCGCGCCAGCCGCAGGACCTCGCCGCCAAGCGCCTGGCCCTGCCTGAGAATTTCTACCCGATCACCAAGGCCCGCTCGGTCTGAGAGGCCGGTGACCCGAACGGCGCCCTGCGCCACCTCGGCTACACGGCCGATGCGGTGCAGCCAGGGGATGCCGGCGATTTCCGAACGAAGCGTGACAAATACTTCCGACATTCGATTCCCCCTTCGTTCTCCGATCACCGTTTCTAAAGGAATCGCCCTTAAGTCTTGGTGAAGCAGCTCGAGGGAGAAGCCCCGGTGTTTCAGAAGCCAGATATCCTGAAGATGGCCGATGCCATGGCCGCCCATGCGGGGGCGCGGATGGGGGTTATCGCCGCCAATGTCGCCAATGCCGATACGCCCGGCTACAGGGCGCAGGACCTGCCGGAGTTCGCCTCCGCCTATGACGAGGCAGGTCGCTTGCGCGTGACGCGCCCGGGTCACCGGACGTCCGCGCAGGACCCGTCGCTGCCCATGGCTGTCACATCGGGCGGCGCCGAAGCGCCCAACGGCAATTCCGTCTCGCTCGAGGCGGAGATGGTCAGGGCGGTGGATGTGAGGCAGCAGCACGACATGGCGCTGGCGATCTACCAGAGCGCGTCGCGCCTGCTGCGCACCAGCCTGGGACGGGGCAGCTGATGGGCGACCTGTTCACCTCCCTCTCGCTGGCCGCCTCCGGCATGCGCTCGCAGGCGATCCGGCTGCGCCATGTTTCGGAGAACATCGCCAATGCCGATACCCCCGGCTACCACCGCAAGACGGTGGCCTTCACGCCGGATCCGGACAGCGGCGTGGTCTCCGCCGGACCGGTACAGCTGGATCGGAGCGAGCTGACCAGGATCTACGATCCCGGCCATCCGATGGCCGACGAGACCGGCCATTACGACGGTTCGAATGTCGATCTGGTGATCGAAATCGCCGACGCGCGCGAGGCGCAGCGCAGCTACGAGGCGAATCTCAGGATGTTCGACCAGGCGAGGCAGATGACGACCGGCCTGTTCGAGCTTTTGCGCAGATAGGGGAGTTCCAGAATGGACATCAGAACTTCGATTGCCGCCGAGACCTATGCAAGGGCCCGCACGGCCGCGGCGCCCGAGCCGCAGCCAGCTGGGCCAGGCCTGGCACAGATTGCGGCGAGCTTTGCCGATGCCCTGGCGCAGGGCGAACAGACCGCGATCGCCGCGATGAGCGGCCGGGCCGACCCGCATGCGCTGGTGCAGGCGCTCGCCGCCTCGCAGATGGCGATCGAAACCGCCGTGACGGTGCGCGACAAGGTGGTGGAGGCCTATCAGGAGATCCTGAGGATGCCGGTATGATGACCGAGGCGCAGCTTTACGACACTCTGCGGCAGGCGCTCTGGACCGCGGTGCTGCTCTCGACCCCGCTGTTGACGGTGGCGCTGGTGGCGGGCGTCAGCATCGGCCTGTTCCAGGCCCTGACCTCGGTGCAGGAGATGACGCTGACCTTCGTGCCGAAGGTGGCGGCGATGCTGATCGTGTTCTGGGTGTCGATGAGCTTCATGACCTCGACTTTGGTCGCCTTCTTCACCGAGCGGATCGTGCCGCTGATTTCGGGGGGCTGAGATGGACGCTGCAAGCTATGCCACCCTTACCCGCCAATCCGGCCTGATGCGCGAGATGCAGGTGGTGGCCAACAACATCGCAAATCTCTCCACCAGCGGCTTCCGCCGGGAAGGGGTGGTGTTCAGCGAATTTGTGAAGCGGCTGGAGAGCGACCCGTCGCTCTCCATGGCCAGCGCCAGCGCGCGCGAGATCGACTTGAGGCAGGCCGGAATCAGCCGGACCGGCGCGGCCTTCGACTTCGCGATCCAGGGGCAGGGGTTCTTCCGGATCGAGACGCCGGGCGGCCAGCGGCTCACCCGGTCGGGCAGCTTCACCCCCTCCGCCGAGGGGGAGCTGGTCGATGCCTCCGGCAACCGCCTGCTCGACCAGGGCGGCGCGCCGATCTTCGTGCCGCCCGATGCCGGAGACCTCTCGATGGCCGAGGATGGCACGCTTTCGGCGGCAGGTGCGCCGCTCGGTCGGGTGGGGCTCTGGCAGCCCGCCGACCCGCTCGACCTGCGGCACGAGGGCGGCACGCTGTTCCGCGCCGAGGGCGGGCTGGAGCCGGTGGAGGGCGCGGTGCTGCTGCAGGGCGCGCTGGAGGACTCGAATGTGGAGCCTGTCGTCGAAGTCGCCCGGATGATCGAGGTGCAGCGCGCCTATGAGGCGGGGCAGGCCTTTCTTGATCGCGAAGACGAGCGGATGCGCGCGGTGGTGCGCATCCTTGGCCAGTAGGAGGCAGCGATGAAAGCCCTGCAGATCGCGGCAAGCGGGATGAGCGCGCAGCAGACGCGCGTCGACGTGATCGCGAACAACCTCGCCAACATGTCGACCACCGGCTATAATGCCCGCCGCGCCGACTTCGCCGACCTGCATTATCAACAACTTGCCCGTCCAGGCACGGTGACCGCCGAGGATGGCCGCATGCTGCCGACCGGCATCCAGCTCGGGCTGGGGGTGCGGCCCTCCTCGGTTTCGGTGGTGCTGGCGCAGGGGTCGCTGGCGCAGACCAACGGCGATCTCGACGTCGCGATCGAGGGGCGCGGCTATCTCGAGGCGACGCTGCCCTCCGGCGCCGCCGCCTTCACCCGCGACGGCGCGCTGAAGCGCAGCGCAGAAGGGCTGATCGTCACCTCCGACGGGCATGAGGTGGCCCCGGGCATCACCATTCCCGGCGATGCCAGCAGCCTGGCGATCAACGCCGCCGGCGAGGTATACGCTTATTTCGGCGATCAGCTGCAGCCGCAGCTGTTGGGCCAACTCTCGCTCAGTTCCTTCGCCAATGAGAAGGGGCTGGAGGCGATCGGGTCCAACCTGTTCATCGAGTCGCCGGCTTCCGGCCCGCCCGTCGCCGGAACCGCCGGGCTGGACGGGCTGGGTACCTTCCGGCAGGGCTACCTCGAGGAAAGCTCGGTGGATTCGGTCCGCGAAGTGACCGAGCTGATCAAGGCGCAGCGCGGCTACGAGCTGAACGCCAAGGTGATCACCGCGGTCGACCAGATGCTGGCCGCCACCACGCAGGTGAAATGATGCGACTGCTCCTGCTGTTCCTGCTGCTGCCCTGTGTCGCCGGCGCCGACAGCCTGGTCGCCACCCGGACGCTCCGGCCGCAGAGCATCCTCGGCCCCACCGATATCGCGGTGACGAAGGACAGCCTGCCCGGCGTGCTGGCCGATCCGGCGGAGGCGCTGGGGCGCGAGGTCCGGGTGGCGCTCTATGCCGGTCGGCCGATCCGGGCCGCCGACCTTGGACCGCCGGCCATCATCGACCGCAATCAGCGCGTCGCCTTGTCCTATGTCGAAGGCGGCCTCGCCATCACCGCCGAGGGCCGGGCGCTGGGCCGGGGCGGTGTCGGCGATGTCATCCGCGTGATGAATCTCTCCTCGCGCGCCACCGTCTCCGGCCGCATCGACCCGGACGGGGTGGTGCGCGTCGGCCCCTCCCGCTGAAGGACGCGAGCATGCGCCGCCTCATCCTGACCCTGCTGCTGCTGCCTGCCTGCACCCGGCTGGAGGAGGTCGGCAAGGCTCCCGGCTTCTCGCCGCTGGAGGGCAGCTACCAGCACCATGCCATGTACTCCCGGCCGCTGCCCCAAAGCACCATTCTCTCCGGGCCGACCGACGCCTCCTCGCTCTGGACGGGAGGCACGACCTCGCTGCTCGGCGACCGGCGGGCCGGGCAGCGAGGGGATATTCTCACCGTGGTGATCGAGATCGACGACAAGGCGGAGATTTCCAATTCCAGCGGCCGCAGCCGCTCGGGGACCGAGACGATGGGCATTCCCTCGCTGCTCGGCATTCCGCAGCGGCTCGACCGGCGGCTGCCGGAGGGGGCGACCATGGCCGAGGCGGTGGATACCAGCTCCAGCTCGGACTTTTCCGGCGACGGTTCGGTGAAGCGCAAGGAGAAGCTGACGCTGCGGGTGGCGGCGACGGTGGTCGAGGAACTTCCGAACGGCGTGCTGCGGATCGAAGGGCAACAGGAGGTGCGGGTGAATTTCGAGCTGCGCGAGCTGATCGTGACCGGCTATGTCCGCCCCACCGACATCTCGCGGCAGAACGAGATCACCTATGACAAGATCGCCGGGGCGCGGGTCTCCTATGGCGGGCGCGGCCAGATCACCGATATGCAGCAACCCCGGCTCGGCCAGCAGGTCGCCGACATCCTGCTGCCGTTCTGACCATGGGCAAGATCCTTCCCCTCCTGCTGGTGCTTCTTGGGCTTGGCGCCGGCGCCGGGGCCGGCCTGATGCTGCGCCCGGCCCCCGACCCCGCCGAAGCCCATGCCGAGGGCGAGGCTCCTCCGGAAAAGGTCGAGCTGCCGCCGGAGCAGCAGCCGGATTACGTCAAGCTGAACAACCAGTTCATCGTGCCGGTGGTGGAGGAGGGCCGCGTCGCCTCGATGGTGATCCTGTCGCTCAGCCTTGAGGTGACGACGGGTGGCTCGGAAAAGGTCTACGCGGTCGAGCCGAAACTGCGCGATTCGATGCTGCAGGTGCTGTTCGACCATGCCAACAACGGCGGCTTCCGCGGCTCCTTCACCGATGGATCCAACCTCGTGCTGCTGCGCAAGGCCTTGCTGGAGGTGGGGCAGTCGGTTCTGGGCGAGATGGTCTCGGACGTGCTGATCGTCGACATCATGCGGCAGGACAGCTGAGGCTCAGCGCAGCCGGTTGCGCAGCAACCGCAAGGCCTCGGTCTTGCCGAAGGCCTGCCGCGCCGCGGCCTGCGCCTTCATCCAGTCCACGGTCTGCCGGGCGAGCAGCAGGTCGATCTCGGCGCGCCGCGCCTCGGCCCAGCGTTGATAGCGCAGCTCGGTCTGCGCTGCCGTCACCGGATCGAGGTCTTCCGCCGGGCGCATCGCCAAGGCTTCGAGCTGTTCCAGGCTGCGCCGCCGCGCCTCGGCGGCGCGGTGCAGCTCGGCGAGCTTCACCTCCAGCAGCAGCTTCCCGATCTCTTCCAGCCGGGCGATCCGGGCGCGAGAGGTCATCGGTCGCGCCGGCGCTTGCGCCGCATCGCCTCGGCGAAGCGGATCGCCGCGGCGACGGCGCGGTAATGCTCGGGCAGGATCTCCTGGCCGAGCTTCACCGAGGCATGGAGCGCCCGGGCCGTCGCCGGATCATGGTGCAGCGGCACCCCCGCCTCGGCCGCGGCTTCGCGGATGCGCAGCGCGATCTCGTCGACGCCCTTGGCGAGGCAGACCGGCGCCCGCCGCTGGCCTCGCGTCCATTTCAGCGCCACGGCGTAATGGGTCGGGTTCACCACGACCACATCGGCCTGGGCGACCTGGGTCAGCATCCGGTTGGTGGCGATGTCGTAGCCGCGACGGCGGCACTGCGCCTTCATCTGCGGGTCGCCCTCGGCGCCCTTCATTTCCTCCATCAGGTCCTGGCGCGACATGCGGTTGCGGCGCAGATGCTCCAGCGCCTGCCAGAGGTAATCGATCCCGCCGATCACCGCCGAGAGGATCACGATGACCAGCATGAATTGCAGCAGCATCCGCATCAGCGCGGCCATGGCGAGACCGGGGTCGAGATAGAGCGTGCCGAGGATCTCGTCGCCATGCCGGGCCAGGTGGAGGCCGAGCAGGCCCGAGATCAGCAGGAGCTTCACGAAGGTCTTGCCGAACTCGAACAACCCCTGCCGCCCGAACCGCCCCTTCAGCCCCTCGACCGGCGAGAGCCGGGACAGCTTCGGCAGGAGGTTCTCGCCGGTGAAAAGCAGCGCATTCTGCGCGAAAAGCGCCGCGAACGCGGCCAGCGCCGGCAGCAGGAACAGCGGCGCCACGGCCGCGGCATAAGTCAGCAGCACCCCGGAGAGCGCCGCTGCCCCGCCCGCTCCGAAGTTCGGGGCCAGCCGGTCGGCTTGGGAAAGCAGGGTCATGCCTGCCTCGCCCGCCTGCCGCAGGGAACTGGCGCCGAAGGCCGAGGCGGCGAGCAGCAGCCCGGCATAACCGGCTGCAGCCGCGAGATCGGGCGAGCGGGCAATCTGGCCCTTGTTGCGCGCATCTTCCAGCCGCTTCTGCGAGGGATCGTGCTGCTTCTCGCCCGCCGCCTCCTCGGTCATTGGAACGGCGCGGCGAGGAAGGCGTTCAACGCCTCGATCCAGATCGCGAGGCCGAGCGGGGTGACCACCGCCAGCAGGGCGAGCCCGCCGAGGGTCAGGGCGGGGGCCCCGACGAAGGCGACCATCAGCTGCGGCATGGCGCGGTTGATCACGCCGAGTGCGATGTTGAAGATCAGCGAGGCCGCCACGAAGGGTGCAGCGAGGCTGAAGGCGAGCGAGAAGGCCCGGGTCACCTGATGCAGGCCCCAATCAGCGAGGTCGGCCGTGCCCGGCAGCACGCCCAGCGGCAGCATGTCATAGGAGAGGATGAGAAGTTCCGCGACGCGGACATGCAACCCGGCGATCACGGCGAGGGCGAGACCGGCGGAGATCAGCAGGTTGCCGATGGCCGGCTGCGGCTCCGGCGCGGCTCCGGCGAAGAGTTGCGACAGCGAGCTCGCCTGCGCCGCCACGGCGCCGGCCATCTGCAGGGCGATCACGAAAAGCCGCAGCCCGATGCCGAGCGAGAGGCCGATCACGACTTCGGCGGCGAGCGGCAGCAGGCCCTGTGCCGGCGGCGGGGCAGCGACGGCGGGGGCGACGATCAGGGTGAAGCCGAGCGCCAGCACGAGGCGGATCCGCTGCGGCACGGACTGCTCGCCGAAGGCCGGCAGCAGGCTCATCACTGCCCCTATCCGCAGGAAGACCAGCAGGCTGGCCCAGAACAGCTGCTCGGTCAGGCCGGTCAGCGGGGCAAGGACCGCCGGAGTCATGCCGGGACCAGCCCGACCATCGAGGGCCGCGCCTCGGTGCCGATCTCCTCGTAGGACAGCACCGGGGCGGGCAGGTTGCGCGCTGTCATCACGGTGCGCAGGAAGCGGCGGCGCAGGGTCGAGGTGACCAGCGCCGGATAGGCGCCGGCTTCGGCGGCGCGGTTCAGCCGTTCGGCGATGGCATTGGCGAGACGACTGAAGGCCTCGGGCGGCAGCGCGACATCGCGCAGCCCGCGGTCGCCATCGATCTGATGCGCCGCGAAGGTCTTCTCCCATTCCGGCGCCAGCTGGATCAGCGGGATGGTGCCATCCTCTCGCTTCAACTCGGCGACGAGTTGGAAGCCGAGCCGCTGGCGCACATGCTCGCAGACCAGTTCCGCAGCGCCGAGCCCGCGCGATTCTGCGATCGCCTCGAGGATCAGTGGCAGGTTGCGGATCGAGACCCGCTCATCGAGCAGCAGGCGCAGCACGGTCAGCAGCAGGTCGATCGGCACCTTGTCGGGCACCAGCTCGTCCAGCAGGCGGCGGTTGCTTTCCGCCCGGGCGCGGTCGGTTAGGTTGGTGAATTCATCCAGCAGCCGCCGCAGCCCTTTCAGCGTCAGCAGCCGCGCCAGATTGGATTTCATCACTTCGAGAAGATGCGTGGCGAGCACCTCGGCGGGCGACACCACTGTGAGCCCGGCCAGCGCGGCATCCTCCTGATGGTCGGGCAGGATCCAGCGGGCCGGCGCGCCATAGACCGGCTCGCGCACGTCGATGCCGGGCGGGGCAGCGACTCCCTCGGTCAGCAGCACCAGCACCCGTTCCGGCATCAACCGGTCCCGCACCCGCTCCACCCCCTGCAGGCGGATCCGATAGGTGCCGGGCGGCAGCATCACCTCGTCGGTCAACCGGATCTCCGGCAGGATCAGGCCGTAGGCGCTGGCGACATGGGTACGCATGTTGGAAATGCGCGAATCGAGCCCGGTGGCGGGATCGAGCACCATGGCGACGAGGTTCGGCGCGAATTCGATATGGATGTCATCGAAATCCAGCACGTCGCCCAAGGGGCGCTGGCGCGGCAGCTCCGGCGTCGCCGGTTGCGCCGGCGAGGGTGCGGGGGTGCGGTAGCCGGCAATCGCGAGGCCGCCGAGCGTGACCGCGGCGAGGATAAAGGGCAGGAAGGGCATGCCCGGCACCAGGGCAAAGGCCGACATCAGCGCGGCGACGGTGGCGAGCGCGCCGGGGTAGGCGCCGAGTTGGTGGAAGAAGGAGATGTCCGCCGCCCCGGTCGCCCCGCCCCGCGCCAGCAGGAGGGCGGCGGCGATGGAAATGATCACCGCGGGAATTTGGCTGACCAGGCCGTCACCCACGGTGAGGATGGCGTAGGTCTCGAAGGCGGCGCCGACCGGCATGCCGTGCAGCGTCACCCCGACGATCAGGCCGACGAGGATGTTCAGCCCGGTGATGAGCAGGCCGGCGATCGCGTCGCCCTTCACGAATTTCGACACCCCGTCGAGCGAGCCGAAGAAATTGGTCTCCGCCAGTTCGCGCTCGCGTCGTCGCTTGGCCTCGGCATGGTCGATCGCCCCGGCCGCCATGTCGCTGTCGATCGCCAGCTGCTTGCCCGGCATGCCGTCCAGCGCGAAGCGGGCCCCGACCTCCGCCATCCGGCCCGCACCCTTGGTGATCACCAGGAAGTTCACGATCAGCAGGACGCAGAAGATCACCACGCCCAGGAGCACGCTGCCATTCATGATGAAGCTGGCGAACCCCTCGATCACATGGCCGGCTGCCTGGGTGCCGGTGTGCCCCTGACCGATGATCAGCTTGGTGGAGGAGATGTTCAACGACAGCCGCAGCATCAGCGAGGCCAGCAGGATCATCGGGAAGGCCGAAAAATCCAGCGGGCGCTCGATGAACAGCGTGACGGTGAAGACCAGGATCGCCAAGGCGAAGGATAGCGCCAGGCCCAGGTCGAGCACCCAAGCCGGAACCGGCAGCACCATCATCACGATGATCGCCATCAGGGCGAGGGCGAGGAGCACCGTCGGCTGGAACAGCCCGTCGCGGCTGAAGGGGCTTCCCGCCATATCAATACCCGATCAAAGGCAGCGACGCACCGTGAGCCACCGGCACCACCGACCCGCCGGAGCCCGTTGCGCCGGGCTGGAGCAAGGGGAAACCGGTGCTGGCCGGCAGGTGCGAGGATGGAGTTCCTTTACCGAGATCGGCCAGGATCCTGTCGAACCGCGCACGGTAGGTTTCGGCCCGATCTGCGACGGCCGAATGATAGGCTCCCGCCGCTCGACTCCAATCCTCCGCCCCGGCGTCGAGGGTCTGGAGAAACCGGGCGGCGTAGAGCGCGTTCGCATCGGGATCAAACATCTCGCGGAGGGAGCTGAAATGCTCCCCATGCCAGCGGTAATTGATCTGGAAACAGCCGACGTCGAAGCTGTCCTGCCCGGATAGCAACGTCTCCGAGGCAAAATGTTCGGCCTCGGCGCGGGTGGCGAACCAGTGTCCCTCACCCGCGACATTGATTGTCCAGGGCCAGGGCCGCAGCTCCGGCCCCAGGGATCGCCCGGTTTCTGTCAGGGCGAGGGAGTGCAGCACGGCGACTGGCACCTCCGTCTGCCGCGCGGCGCGGAACGCCGCGGCTTCGCAGAGGCCGGGGGGATCCGCCGAGCGCGCCATCGCCGACACGGCGGTGGCGAGCATCAGAAGGAAGAGCGCCAGCCGGAACCGGCTCGTACATGTCTTTTCCAGGACGATCATCCGGGATTCTCCCTCCTCCGGTTTCCGACCGGCTGCGTCAGTCTACAGTCGGGACCTTTCCAAGCCGTAAGCGCGATCAGGGAGCTGCGGCCGGGACCTGCTGTAGCAGCGCTGCCAGCGCCTCGCGCGCTGCGGCGCTCCCGGCCAGCACGGCGCGCCCACGCGCCAGGGGACCTGCGGGCTCCGTCGTCCCGGCGGCTGCGTCGGGAGAGGCCACGGGCAGAGCCGGATCCTGCTCCGGGGCCAGAAGCCCGGCTGCGGCCTTCCAGGCTTCATCGTCGGTCCGCGCGATCGCAAGCCAGTCTTCGGCGCGGCGCGACGCCCGGAGTTGCCCGAGCGAATCGCCGGCCTCGCCGAAGGCGGTAGCTGCGGTTGCCATGTCGCCCAATTGCAGCGCCGCCTGACCACGCAGAGCCGCGGCCTCGGCTGAACCGAGATCGCCAAGCGATTGCAGCGCCGCCTGCCCGTCCTTCTGCTTCAGGGCCACCCGTGCGGCCAGCAACTGGTCGGCCTCGCTCCCGGCGGGTCCAAGCCATCGCGCTGCCGCTGGGGCCAAGCCGAGGTCGGACAGACGCGTCGCGATCTTCCGGCGCACCGCGACCGGCAGGTCGGGCAGTGCTGCGTCCTCCGGCAGGACTGCCAGGCTCAGCAGGCTTCCGTCGCCGCCTCTGTCGGCCAGCATCTGCCAAAGCAGGGCGTCTTCAGCTCCGGGGGCCAGCAAGGCAAAGGCGGCGTCGATCTCGCCGGAGGCCGCCAAGGCTCGCCGATGCGCACTTTCGATGCGGCGCTCATCCGCAGCGCCGCGGTTTTCCTTCAGCAGCGCCGCGAGAGCGGTGACCGTCTGCGGCGAGACCTCGGCGCCTGCCGAGATCTGCTGCTCGGCCATGGCAAGAAGCGCCTCGGGGCCGGCGGGTCCGGCTTCGGCGGCGAGGATGGTCAGCGCTTGCTCCCCTGCTTCGGCATCGCCTTCCGCGATCTCCAGCTTGGCCTGCATGATGGCGACCTGAGGGCCCGGCGCGCCGGGGGCACGGGCGATCGCGTCCCGCAGGCCGCGCGCGGTGGCGATATCGCCGCTGTCGAGGAAGATCTGCGCCAGACGCGGACCGAGATGTCGCCGCAGATGCGGTGGCAGGGCCGAGAAGGCGCGCTGAATCGCGGCGACCTGCGGCGGATCGCCGGAGGCCGGATTCGCCAGGACCGCCCAGAGCGCCGCCGCCGTATCGCAGGTCGCCATGCCGCGCAGCACCTCGGGCGCTCCGGCCTCCCCGTCGAGAATGGCGGCGAGCGCTTCCCAGAGCGGTCTTTCGGCATCCTCGACCGCGAAACTGCGAAGGATCTGCTGCGCCTCGGCCCCGAAGCCGAGATGGAGGGCGTAGCGCACCGCACGCCGCACCGCTTCGGGATCGGGACGGTCGAACTCGCCGGTCAGCCCGCCGGTCACGGTCGAGATTGATTCCGCGACTGAACTGTCGGTCCCCCAGCTGCCGAGATCCAGCCTGTCGTCGGCGATGCAATCGACTCCGCTGCCGGTCAACTGATCAGGCGGACGCTCGCTGGTCTGCGGCGCAAAGCCGGGGGTCTCGCCGATGCGGACCTGGGGCAGCGACCCGGGTGTTTCAATGGAATCGGCTTCGGGAGGCGGAACCGATGGGGCGATCTCGACGGCACCGGCGGCGGCTCCTCTGCTGAGCTGTTCCAGCAGCGACTGGCGCATCAGGCTGAGCGCCGGATCCTCGAGCGGAAGCTCGGCAGCGGGCGCGGGCGGCTTCGGCTCGCGCCAGTTGTAGTCATAGACGGGCGGCGGAACTGGAGGCTGCGGCGCCGGTGTGACATCGGCCACCGCCGGAACAGGGTCGGGCTGATACGCGATTTCGAAAGGCGAATCGGCGGGAGGAGGACCATCGGTCAGGTCGATCACCAGGACGCCGGGCCGGATCTCCTGCGCGCGGGCGTGGCAGCGACAGCCCAGCCGCAGGTTCAGGTTGCCTGTCTCCGGGTCCGGCGAGATCGCCGCCAGCCGATTGCGGCGGATCTTGTCATAGATCCTGCGCAGATCGAAGCGGACGTCGCCGGGCGTGATCCGCAGTATATAGCCATCGGCGCTGCGGCGCAGTTGCCACTGCTCCAGGCCCGGGTCCTCGACCACGACGCGGGTGAAGCCGGAATGTTCGCCGCTGCGCAGGGCCGCGTCGCGGGCCGCCGCGGGCGAGGCGAGCAGCAGCAGGAGCGCGAGCCACCTCATGCTGCCTCCTGCTTCAGCGCGCGCAGCGCCTCTTCGAGGTCGGTGAAGCTGGGCCGGACGTTGTGCGGTGTGTTCTGCCGCCCCACCTCGATGCACATGTTGGCCGGGTGGTTGTGCAGGTTGGCCACCAGCACCTCGCGGATGAGGTTGTAGAAATGCGCGTCCTCCTCGACCACCGCCTTCACCCGCGTCGCGAAGGGGCCGACGATGCCATAGGCGAGGAAGACGCCGAGGAAGGTGCCGACTAGCGCGCCGCCGATCATCTTGCCGAGGATCTCCGGCGGCTGGTCGATCGAGCCCATGGTCTTGATCACCCCGAGCACGGCGGCGACGATGCCGAGGGCGGGGAGCGCATCGGCCATGCTCTGTAGCGCGTGGCTGGAATGCAGCGCGTGGGTCTGGGCCTTGTCGACCCGCTTGTCGAGCACCTCCTCGACCTGATGCGGATCGTCGTAGTTCATCGAGGCGGCCCGCAGCGTGTCGCAGATCAGCTCGATCGCCTCGTGGTCGTGCTTGATCTTCTGGTAGCGGGCAAAGACCGAGGATTCCTCGGGGTTCTCGATGTGCTCCTCCAGCCCCACCGGGTTGACGCGGGCGATGCGGATCAGCTCGAACAGCAGGCAGAGCAGGTCGCGGTAGTCGGCGGGCTTCCATTGCGGCCCCTTGAAGACCTTGCCGACATCCTTCAGCGCCTGCTTGACCGAGGCCCCGTCGTTGGACAGCAGGAAGGCCCCGACCGCCGCGCCGCCGATCATGATCATCTCGAAGGGCAGCGCCTTCATGATGATGCCGAGCTTGCCGCCGGCCAGCACGTAGCCGCCGAACACCATGATGAAGATCACGGCAATCCCGATTATCCCGATCATCTTCGTCTCCTGCGGCGCCCTGCCGGGGCACAGCATCGCCGCGCCGGGTTAAGAAACCTGCTCATTCCTTGGGGACCAGCGCATTGCGGCCGGCGAGCAGCACGCTGATGCTGTAGGCGGCCTCCGCGCTCATGCCGGAGAGCACGGCGGCGGCGGAGTCAGGCCGCATCCGACCGATGAATCCGGCGGCGAATTCCGGGGCCATGGCCTCGAACAGCGCAGCGGCGTCCTTGGGTTTCATGGTCTCGTAAACCGATGTCAGCCGGGTCAGGTCGCCCTCGGAGGCACCATCGGCCCGGGCTAGGGTCTCCGACAGGGCGGCCTCGGCCGCGGCCAGTTCGGCCAGCTTGGCGTCGATGGCCTGGCCCGCCAGCGCCAACGCCGCCTTGCGTTCTTCCAGCGCCGCCTCCTCGGCCGCCAGCTGCTCTTCACGCTGGCGGAGCGCCTCCGCCAGGGCGGCGGGCGGCTCCGGGCAGTCCGGCCCAGTGCTGGGGGCCGGCGCGTCGGGTGCGCGGGCGAGGGCGACGCCGACCTCGGCCCCGATGCGCAGCGCGCCGGAGGAGGCGAGCAGCAGGGCGAGGATCGCGACCGCGCCGCGTCGTCTCATGGCTCGGCCTCCGCCACCTCGCGCCGCCGTCGCACAAAGCGCAGCCGCCGCTCCGCCTCGTCCTCGGGGCGGGGGGCCGGGCGCGATTCGGGGAGGTCGTGCAGCGAGGCCAGCATCAGCTCCAGCCGCGCCGACGCCGCCTCGGCCCGCAGGGTCAGCGCCTCCAGCGTCGTGGCGGAGCCGGTCGCGGCCCCGCGCGCCCGATCCAGCGCCTTGGTCATGTCGTCGACCTGGGCCGAGAGCACCGCTATGGCCCCGCCCATGCCGCCCTCCAGCGTCGAGAAGCGTCGCAGCCGCTGCCCCAGCACATAGCAGTAGATCGAGGCGCTGAAGGCCCCGGCGGCCATGAGGATATCGGCGATCAGTTCCATGCGCAGCTCCTAGTTCAGCACGAATTCGGTGATCAGCAGGTCGCGCACCCGCCCTTCGCCGGTCACGATCTGGATCCGGCGCAGCATCTGGGCGCGCAGGCTGACCAGCGCCGCCGGATCCTCCAGCCGGGCGACCTCGACCGCGCGGAGATAGCCGTTCAGCACGTCGAGGATGCGCGGCAGCAGCAGCGTCACCTCGGCGACATGCGGTTTCTCGACCTCCAGCTGCGCGGTGAAGCGCAGGTGCGACATCGCGGAGCCGCTGCCGAGGCTGATCACCAGTGGATCGATCGGCACGAAGGACAGGTCGGGCAATGGCGAGACCTCGGGCTCGGCGGCATGATCCTCGGCCGGCGCCAGAATCAGCCCCGACCAGGTGGCGTAGAAGCCGCCGGCGCCCAGCAGCAGCGCCAGCACCGCGCCGATGATCAGCGGCAGCTTCGACCGCTTTTTCGGGGCTTCGTCCTGCGCATTGTCGACGGCGTCCATGATCGTCTCCAGCTCTGCCGTCCGATCTATAGACCCGTTCCTCCTAACCGATTCTTAAGCCCGATCCGGCATTTCTGGGGAGAGCCGGGGCAGAAGCCCCCCGTTCGGAGAGGCCGCGTGCAAAATCTGCTTTCGCTCTGGAATGCCATGGACGCCCGGCGGCGCGTGATCGTGCTCGGGGCGACTCTGGCGATGTTCCTGGCGGTTCTCGGCCTGTCGCGCATGGCGAGTGCGCCGTCGATGGCGCTGCTCTACGCCGGTCTCGACAGCGCGGCGGCGGGGGAGGTGGTGACGGCGCTGGAACAGCAGCAGGTGCCGTTCGAGATTCGGGGCAACGCGATCTACGTCGATGGCGCGCGGCGCGACGAGCTGCGGATGACGCTGGCGGGGCAGGGGCTGCCGGCGGCGGGCGCGGCGGGATACGAGCTTCTGGACGGGCTTTCGGGCTTCGGCACCACCTCGCAGATGTTCGATGCGGCCTATCTGCGCGCCAAGGAGGGGGAGCTTGCCCGGACGATCCTCGCCAGCCCGCAGATCCGGGCGGCGCGGGTGCATATCGCCCAGGCCCCGTCGCAGCCCTTCCGCCGCGACGAACGGCCGACGGCCAGCGTGACCGTCACCAGCGCCGGCGGCAGCGTGAGCCAGGCGCAGGCCCGGGCCTTCAAGCATCTGGTGGCGGCGGCGGTCTCGGGAATGCTGCCGGCGGATGTGGCGGTGGTCGACAGCGTCGGTGGCCTCGTACGGCTCGGCGAGGAGGTGGAGCCGGGCGGCGACGTCCCGGACCGGGCGGAGGCGCTGCGCCGCAATGTCGAGCGGTTGCTGGCGGCGCGGGTCGGGCCCGGCCGCGCCGTGGTCGAGGTCAGCCTCGACGTGGAGACCGAGCGCGAATCGATCGTCGAGCAGACCTACGACCCGCAGGGCCGGGTGCCGATTTCGTCGGAGACGCAGGAGCGCAGCAGTTCGGCCACCCAGCCGGCTCCCGGCGTCACGGTCGCCTCGAACCTGCCGCAGGGCGATGCGGCGGCGGGGGGCGAGGGCAAGAGCAGCAGCAGCGAGACGCGCGAGACGGTGAATTTCGAGGTGTCGCAGACCCAGCGCGAGGTGCTGCGCCAGCCGGGGGCGATCCGCCGGCTCAGCGTCGCGGTGCTGGTCGACGGGGTGAAGACGACGGCGGAGGACGGCACGGTCAGCTGGGCGCCGCGCCCGGAGGAGGAGCTTGCCGTGCTGCGCGATCTGGTCGCCTCGGCGGTGGGGCTGGACGAGGAGCGGGGCGACAAGCTGACACTGCGCTCGCTCGCCTTCGAACCGCTGCCGGAGGAGGGCACCGCGGCAAGCCCGGGGCTGCTCGACGCCATGGGGGGCATCAACCTGATGTCGGTGCTGCAACTTGCGGTGCTGGCGCTGGTCGCGCTGATCCTCGGGCTCTTCGTGCTGCGCCCGCTGCTGACCGGCGCGGCGCGGGGGGCATCCGACCTGCCGGCGCTGCCGCCGCCCTCCGGGGCGGGCTTCGCGGACGGGGAGGGCGACTCCGGGCGGGTGCTGACCGGCGAGATCGACGACGAGCCGGACCTGCCGGCCTTCCCGATGATGTCGGGCGGCGGGATGGAGATGGAGGATGACAACGATCCGGTGGCGCGGCTGCGGCGGCTGATCGAGGAGCGCCAGACGGAATCGGTGGAGATCCTGCGCGGCTGGATGGAACTGGAACGGGAGAAATAGATGGCGGCGCTGCAACTCGAGGTGTTCGAGACCGGGGATCCGCGGGCGGAGGCCGCGCCGGTTGATGCCGCCGCGGAGGAGACGCGGCTGGCCGCCTATGAGCAGGGCTACGGCGCGGGCTGGGAAGACGCGATGGCGGCGCAGGCGGCGGATCAGGCGCGGCTGAAGGCGGATCTGGGGCGCAACCTGCAGGCGCTGGGCTTCACCTTCCACGAGGCGCGGGTGCATGTGCTGCGGGCGGTGGAGCCGCTGCTGGTCGAGGTCGCGACCCATCTGCTGCCGGCGCTGGCCCGCGAGGCCTTGGCCCCGCTGGTGCTCGAGGTGCTGATGCCGCTGGCGGAGGAGATGGCGGAGCGGCCGCTGACCCTCGTCCTCAACCCGGCGGCGCGGCCGGCCGTCGAGGCGCTGCTGGGCGAGGCGACCGGCCTGCCGCTGACCCTCGTCGAGGAGCCGACGCTGGGCGAGGGCCAGGTGCATCTGCGGATCGGCGACACCGAAACGCGGATCGACCTCGACCGCGCCATTGCCGACATCGCCGCCGCCCTGCGCGGCTTCTTCGATCCGACCGAACTGGAGCGTCGCCATGGATGACACCGACCCCAATCCCTTCAGCCAGGTGCCGATCGAGATCACCATCTCGGTCGGCAAGGCCCGGCCGCAGGTCCGCGACCTGTTGCGGCTGCAGCGCGACGCGGTGCTGGCGCTGGACCGGCGGGTCGACGACCCGGTGGAGCTCTTCGTCGGCGACCGGTTGATCGCCCGGGGCGAGCTGACCGAGCTGGAGGGCGATCAGGCCGGGCAACTGGCGGTGCGGCTGACCGAGGTGGCCAATCTGCGGGGCGGGCTGTGATGCGCCGGCTGCTGCTGGCCCTGGTGCTTTTCGGCCTCGCCGGCCCGGCGCTGGCTCAGGGTCTGCCCTTCGATTTCGGCGACGACGGCTCGCTCACTACCCGAAGCCTGCAGCTTCTGGTGCTGATCACCCTGCTCAGCCTCGTGCCGGGCCTTGCGGTCACCGTCACCTGCTTTCCCTTCATCGTCACCGTGCTGTCGATCCTGCGCCAGGCCATCGGCCTGCAGCAGTCGCCGCCGAACATGCTGATCGTCAGCCTGGCGCTGTTCCTCACCTGGTACGTGATGGACCCGGTGTTCACCGAGGCCTGGACCCGCGGGGTGGCGCCGCTCGGCCGCAACGAGCTGGAGTTCGAGGCGGCGCTGCCGCTGATCCTCGGGCCGTTCCGCGGCTTCATGGCTGGGCGGATCGACCTCGACACCTTCGCGACGCTGCAGGCGCTGCGACCGGGTGAGACCGGGCCGCCGCTGCAGGCACCGCTGTCGCTGCTGGTGCCCTCCTTCCTGCTGTCGGAGATCCAGCGCGCCTTCGAGATCGGCTTCCTGGTCTTCCTGCCCTTCCTCATCATCGACCTGGTGGTCGCCGCGGTGCTGATGTCGATGGGGATGATGATGGTGCCGCCGGCCATCGTCTCGATGCCGTTCAAGCTGGCCTTTTTCGTGGTGGCCGATGGCTGGAGCCTGATCTCGGGCGCACTGGTGCGCGGCTATCTGTGACAGTTGTGCGGGGGCAAGCCATGCGTTCGCCGCATTGCGGCATTCCCGCATCGTCTGATGAAACGAGGCGGTTTACCGCCTATTTTCAGGGAGCAAAAGAAGTTCAGCCAGAGAAAGATGAAGACCATGGCCTATGCCAATTCGCTCCCGCTCCGCCCGTTCAGCCTGTTCGAGGCGATCCGCGCGGCCTTCGCCATCGACCCGCAGGTCGCCCGCCGCAACAGCGCCTACCGTCAGGTCTGCAACGAGCTGAACGCCCTGTCCGACCGTGATCTCGCCGACATCGGCATCTGCCGCGGCCAGATCGAAGACATCGCCGCCGAAGCCGCCGCGCGCGCCTGATCCTTCTGCCGCAGTGAGGCCGGTTACAATCCGGCCTCTGCGGCAATCTCGGCGCGCGACTTGCGCGACCGTTCCGTCGCCGACTTCAGCTGACCGCAGGCCGCCATGATGTCTTCCCCGCGCGGCGTCCGGATCGGCGAGGCATAACCCGCCTTGTAGATGATGTCGGCAAAGGCGGCGATCCGCTCCGGCTCCGAGCGCTGATAGGGCGCCCCCGGCCACTCGTTGAACGGGATCAGGTTGATCTTCGCCGGAATTCCCGCGATCAGCTTGACCAGCCGCTTCGCATCCGCGTCGCTGTCGTTCACCCCGCGCAGCATCACATATTCGAAGGTGATCCGCTCGGAGTTCGACAGCCGCGGATAGTCGCGCAGCGCATCCAGCAACGTCTTGATATTCCACCGCTTGTTGATCGGCACCAGCCGGTCGCGCACCTCGTCGGTCGTGGCGTGGAACGACACGGCCAGAAGGCAGCCGATCTCTTCGGCGGTGCGCGCGATCTCCGGCACCACGCCCGAGGTCGACAGCGTGATCCGGCGGCGCGACAGGGTCAGCCCCTCACCGTCCATCACCACCTTCATCGCGTCGCGCACATTCTCGAAATTGTAGAGCGGCTCGCCCATGCCCATCAGCACGAGGTTCGACACCAGCCGCGTCTCGTCCTTTGGTGCGCCGCGTTCCGGCCATTCGCCCAGATCGTCGCGCGCCAGCATCAGCTGGCCGACGATCTCGCCCGCGGTCAGGTTGCGCACCAGCTTCTGCGTGCCGGTATGGCAGAAGGAGCAGGTCAGCGTGCAGCCGACCTGGCTCGAGACGCAGAGCGTGCCGCGGCCTTCCTCGGGGATGTAGACCGTCTCGACCTCATGCCCGCCGGCGATTCGCACCAGATATTTGCGGGTGCCATCGGCGCTGATCTGGCGGGTGACCACCTCGGGCAGCTCGATGGTGAAATGCTCGGCCAGGAAGGCGCGGTAGTCCTTGGCGAGATTGGTCATCCCGGCGAAATCGCGCAGCCCCCAGTGGTAGACCCACTGCCAGACCTGCCCGACGCGCATCTTGGCCTGCCGTTCCTCGGTGCCCGCCGCGATCAGCGCCGCGTGCAGCTGGTCGCGGGTGAGACCGACGATATTGATCTTCCCGCCCGTGGGCAGCTTGCGCGGCAGGGTCAGCACGTCTTGCGTGATTGGGGCGGTAACGGTCATGGCGTCCTCGGGATGGGCAAGGCGATGTATATAAGGGAGTAGCGGCCGAAACGGAACCGTCAAGCGCGACGGAAATGCAAAACGCCCCGGCAGAGGCCGGGGCGGGAAGGCTGCGCGGCGCCGCGGCTTACTTGCAGCGCGCCTCGGCGTCGGTCATCGCGGCGGTGAAACCGGCGAGCGAGAAGGTGTCCTTGGTCTGGGTGCCGCGGCTGGAGCGCGCGGTCAGCACGGCGGTGGAGCCGCGCTTCATCGCCGCCAGCATCGCTCCATCGTCGCCGGTGCTCGACGGCCAGGCCCATTCGCCATCGGTGATCATCTCGAAACTGGTGCCGTCGATCGCCACGCTGACGGTCGAGCCGGGGGCGAAGGGATAGCCGCCGGTGAAGGAGATCTCGCCCTTGGCCCCGGTGCCGGGACGGAAGGTGACGAACAGCAGGATGTCGCCGCGGCGCGCGTCGACCGGCTGGCCGTCGCGGGTGTTCGCCGTCTGCTTCGGGCTCGACACGCCCCAGCATTCCTTCGGCGACGCCTCGGTGAACACGCTCCAGTCGGTCTTGGTGGCGACGCGGTTGGTCGATTCCTGCGCCAGCGCGACATTGACCGAGCCAACCCCGGCCAGTGCGGTCATTGCGCCGGCGAGGACGCGCCCTTTCCAGGTGTTCATGTCGTTACAGCCTCCAGCTGTCAGATGCCTCTGCCCGATCTACGTCGCTTTAAAAAGCGAGCTTTTCCTGTAGCGCAGGCCGTTTCAACTCGATAACCCTCTTTAACGCAAAGAACGTCGTTCATGAAAGCCCCATGGGCAGAAAATCGCGCATCCGTGAGGGGGTCGTCATGTCAGGTCCGGTTCCAATGGTCGAGCTTTGGCGCGGGGGGATGCTGGAAAGCAGCCACCTCGGCCATGCGGTGATCTGCAACGCCGCGGGCGAGATCGTCGTGGCCTGGGGCGAGCCGGAGCAACTGATCTTCCCGCGCTCCTCCTGCAAGATGCTGCAGGCGCTGCCGCTTCTGGAAAGCGGCGCCGGGGCGGGACTGAGCGAGGCGCAGCTGGCGCTGGCCTGCGCCAGCCATCAGGGCGCCGCGCTGCATACCGGCCTCGTCGGTCGTTGGCTGGCCGATCTGGGCCTCGCCGAGCCGGACCTGCGCTGCGGCAGCCATGGGCCGGGCGATGTCGAGGAGCGTGACCGGCTGATCCGCGGCCAGGAGCAGCCCTGCCAGATCCACAACAACTGCTCGGGCAAACACACCGGCTTCCTGATGCTGAACCGCCACCTGAAGGGCGGGCCCGACTACATCGAGCCCGACCACCCGGTGCAGCGCGCGGTGCGCGCCGCCTTCGAGGAGGTCACCGCCGAATCCAGCCCCGGCTATGGCATCGACGGCTGCTCGGCGCCGAACTTCGCCACCACGGTGCATGGTCTGGCGCGGGCGATGGCCTTCTTCGCCGCGGCGGAGGAGGGCGGCGACGCCCGGCAGCAGGCGGCCTTCCGGCTGACCCGGGCGATGGCGGCCTTCCCGGAGCTGGTCGCCGGCGAGGGCCGGGCCTGCACCGAGCTGATGCGGGCGATGCGCGGCAAGGTGACGATCAAGACCGGGGCCGAGGCGGTCTTCGTGGCGATCCTGCCCGAGCAGAAGCTCGGGATCGCGCTGAAGATCGTCGACGGCGGCACCCGCGCCTCCGAGGCGGCGATCGCGGCGCTGCTGGTGCGGCTCGGCGTGCTCGACCCGAACCACCCGGCGACGCTGAAGCGGCTGAACGCGGTGCAAAGCAGCTGGCGCGGCTTCGAGACCGGCATCCTGAAGGCCGCCGAGGGTTTCCCCGGCTAGACCCCCGCCGCCTCGGGACTGCGGCAGGGGCTTTGAACGGGCCGGCAGGGAAGCGGCCGGTGGGGGCCGGACCGCGCCGCTGCCGGCGGGGCACTCGCTACGCGCCCCGTCAGGGGGCGATGGCGGCGCGGGTAGGGTGGCCTCGCGGTCATTCGGCGGCGGGATTGCGGCGGGAGCCGGGCTTGCTTTGCGGTCCGAACCCGGTAAGCTCGACCCATGACCGTTCAGCCCCCGATCCCCTTCGCCCCGCAGATCCCGGAACAGGTCAGCTTCGATCGACGCGAACTCGGGATGATCCTGTCGCTTTATGGCCGGATGGTGGCCTGCGGCGAATGGCGCGACTATGGCCTGTCCTGCCTGCGCGAGATCGCCGTCTTCTCGGTGTTCCGCCGCACCGCCGAACATCCGCTCTACCGGATCGAGAAGCGGCCGCGGCTGCGCGGCAAGCAGGGCATGTATGCGGTCGTCGGCATGGATGGCCAGATCCTGCGCCGCGGCCATGAACTGGACGTGGTGCTGCGGGTGCTGGAGCGCAAGCTGATCCGCCCGGTGGACTGAGCCAGCTCAGCCCTGCCGCAGGAAGACCGGGCGATCCGGCTCCGACAGCTCCGGCTCATGGGCATAGCCGCCGGCGGTGAAGCCGTGGATCTGCTCCGGCTCGGTCAGCCGGTTCTCGGCGATGAAGCGCGCCATGGCCCCGCGCGCCTTCTTCGCCCAGAAGCTGACGATCTTCCGCTCTCCGCCGCGGTCCTCGAGGAAGGTCGGCGTCACCACCCGGAGCTTCAGCGCAGCGCGATCGGCGGCGGTGAAATATTCCACCGAGGCGCAGTTGATCAGCACCGTGCTGCCGGTCTCCGCCGCCGTGGCGTTCAGCGCCTCGGCCACCCGGTCGCCCCAGAAATCGTAGAGCGTCGCGCCGCGCGGATTGGCCAGCCGGCTGCCCATCTCCAGCCGGTAGGGCCGGATCGCGTCGAGCGGGCGCAAGAGACCGTAGAGCCCCGACAGGATGCGCAGGTGACCCTGCGCCCAACGCAGCGCGTCGGCGTCCAGCGTCTTGGCCTCCAGCCCGGCATAGGTGTCGCCGTCGAACAACGCCACCGCCGGGGCCTCCGGCGTGTCGGCCGCGTCGAAAGCGGCGAAACGGTCGCGGTTCAGCTCGGCCAGCGGTTCCGAGATATGCATCAGCTTGCGCAGCCCGGCCACCGTCAGGCCGCGGGCCACTTCGGCCAGTTCGGCCGCCTCGGCGGTGAAGGCGGGGCGGGTCGGGGCGAGGCCCTCGGGCAGGGCCAGCGGCGGCTCGGCGAGCCGCTTGGCGGGGGAAAGCACGGTCAGCAGGGTCAGGACTCCCGGAGCACGGCGAGGAAAGCCTCGCCAAAGCGTTCGATCTTCTGCGGCCCGAGGTCGGCGACCCGGTCCAGTTCCGACAGCGACGAGGGCCGCGCCTCGGCGATCTTGCGCAGCGCGGATTGCGGCAGGCTGAGGGGCTTGCCGGTGCCATCCTCGCCGCGCATCAGATCCACCTGCACCTCGGCCAGCCGGTCGAAGACCGCGCCCGCATCGCGCCCGGCCAGCCGGCGGCGCTGCGGATGCATCGCCTCGGCCTCGCCGGTGATGACGGCGAGGAAGGCCTGGCCGTAGCTTTCCAGCTTCTTCGCCCCGACCCCGGTGATATGCGCCATCTCGTCCAGCGAGCGCGGCCGCCGCTCGGCCATCTCGATCAGGGTGCGGTCGGTGAAGATCACATAGGCCGGCACGCCGCCGGCCTCGGCCAGCGCCCGCCGCTTGGCTTTCAGCGCCGACATCAGCGGCGCGTCCTCCTCGCTGACCATCGATTTCACCACCGGGCGCGAGCCCGCCGACTGGATCGTGTCGCGGCGCAGGGTGATCGCCGCCTCGCCGCGCAGGATCGGCCGCGCGGCCTCGGTCATTCGCAGCGCGCCATAGCGTTCCGGGTCGGGCCGCACCAGATCGCGGCCCATCATCTGCCGGAACACCGCGCCCCAGGCCGGTTTCGACAGATCGCGGCCCACTGCGAAGGTCGGCAGCTGGTCATGCCCCCGCTCGCGCACCTTGGCCGTCGAGGTGCCGGTCAGGATGTCGATCAGATGACCCGAGCCGAAATACTCGCCGGTGCGCAGGATGGCCGACAGCGCCTTGCGCACCGCCTCGGTCGCGTCGAAAAGCTCCGCCGGCCGGTCGCAGAGGTCGCAATTGCCGCAGGGCTGCGCCGTCTCGCCGAAATACCCCAGAAGCACCTGCCGTCGGCAGGCCGCGGCCTCGGCCAGCCCCAGCAGGGCGTTCAGCCGCGCGTGATCTGCCTCCTTGCGGTCCATCGGCGCCGCGCCCTCGTCGATCTGGCTGCGGCGCAGGCGGATGTCGTCGGGACCGTAGAGCGTCAGCGTCTCCGCCGCCGCCCCGTCGCGCCCGGCGCGGCCGATCTCCTGATAATAGCCCTCGATCGATTTCGGCAGGTCGGCATGCGCCACCCAGCGGATGTCCGGCTTGTCGATCCCCATGCCGAAGGCGATGGTCGCCACCACGATCAGCCCGTCTTCCTGCTGGAACCGCACCTCCACCCGCCGCCGGTCCTCGGCCTCCATCCCGCCGTGATAGTGGCAGGCCGAATGCCCCGCCTCGCGCAGCGCCTGCGCCAGCGTCTCGGTCTTGGCGCGGGTCGCGCAATAGACGATCCCCGACTGGCCCTTGCGCGAAGCGGCAAAGCTCAAGATCTGGTCGCGCGGCTTGTCCTTCACCGCGAAGGCGAGGTGGATGTTGGGCCGGTCGAAGCCACGCAGGAAGCTTTCGGGCGCCACACCGTCGAACAGCCGGGTGACGATCTCGCCCCGGGTCTCCTCATCCGCCGTGGCGGTGAAGGCGGCCAGCGGCACGCCCAGCGTGCGGCGCAGCTCGCCGATGCGCAGGTAATCCGGGCGGAAGTCGTGGCCCCACTGGCTGACGCAATGCGCCTCGTCCACCGCGATCAGCGTGACATTGATCCGGCGCAGCAGCGGCGCCGCCGAGGCCAGCCGCTCCGGCGCCATGTAAAGGAGCTTGATCCGCCCCTCGTCCAGCGCCTGGAACACGCCCTCGGTCTCTTCCTCGGTATTGCCCGAGGTCAGCGCCCCGGCCTCCACCCCCACCTCGCGCAGCGCCCGCACCTGATCCCGCATCAGCGCGATCAGGGGCGAGATCACCACGGTGACCCCGTCGCGGCACAGCGCGGGCAGCTGGAAGCACAGCGACTTGCCGCCCCCGGTCGGCATGATCGCCAGCACGTTGCGCCCCGCCAGCACCGCATCGACGATCTCCTCCTGCCCCGGGCGGAAGGCGGAAAAACCGAAGACGGTGGCGAGCAGATCCTTGGGAGCGGGCATCAGGGTCAGTAGAAGGCCGCCGCGTTGTTGATCAGCACGATGCGCAGCGCATAGACCGCCAGCAGCACCACCAGCGGCGCGAGGTCGAGCCCGCCCATGTTCGGCAGAATGGAACGGATGCGCGAATACATCGGCTCCAGCAGACGGTTCAGCCCGTCCCACAGCTGTGCGACCAGAGGCTGCCGCAGGTTCAGCACCTGGAAGTTGATCAGCCAGCTCATGATGATATGCGCAAAGATGATGAACTGGACGACACTGAGGATCAGAAGCAGGATCTGCAGCAGGGATTGCATGTCGGAGGGTCCTTCACGATGGGTTGCGCCACAGGTATAGGCGGCCCCGGCAAAGGGCAACCATTTCCGCAGCGTCCGGCCTTGACGCCGCAGCCGAGACATAGCAGCCGGGCAGTTAAGGAGAAATTGATGTATCCCTACGCCCGCCTCGCCTGGCAGATGTGGAAGGCGCGCCATGCGCCCAAGCTCGGCCTGCTCGATCCGCATCTGTCGCAGCACCTCTGCCTGCCCTGGGATCTCGACCCCTGGATCGAGCTGAACAACGGCCGCACGCTGACGCTTTACGATCTCGGCCGGGTGCCGATGGCGCGGCGCATGGGGCTCGACCTGGTGGCAAAGGCGAACGGCTGGGGCATGACCGTGGCGGGCAACTCGCTGCGCTACCGCAAGCGCGTCGTGCTCTTCGACCGGCTCGACATGGTGAGCCGCTGCATCGGCTGGGACGCGCGCTTCTTCTACATGGAACAGAGCATGTGGCGCGGGCAGGACTGCACCAGCCACATGCTCCTGCGCTCGGCAGTGATCTCCAAGGCCGGGATGGTGCCGCCGGCAGAGGTGGTGGCCGCGATGGGCCAGCCTGCCGAAAGCCCCGCCCTGCCCGACTGGGTGCAGCGCTGGATCGAGGCCGACGCGACCCGCCTCTGGCCGCCCCAGCGCTGACCCTTGGGCTGAGCCCTGCTTGCGCGGCGGACCGATTTCGGGCTTTCTGCGCGGCAGAACCTGCGGGGGGACCCATGGCAAGCGCGCGACAACGGATCTGGGGCTGGTTCTTCTTCGACTGGGCCAGCCAACCCTACAGCACCCTCCTGTTGACCTTCATCTTCGGCCCCTATTTCGCGCAGGTCGCGACGCAGCATTACATGGCCCTCGGCGCCACGCCCGAGGCCGCAGGGGCCGCCGCGCAATCCTACTGGGGGCTGACGCTCGGCGTCTCCGGCCTGCTCGTCGCCCTCCTCGCCCCGCTTCTGGGCGCGGTGGCCGACAGCACCGGGCGGCGGATGGTCTGGATCTGGGCCTTCTCGGCGGTCTATGTGCTCGGCGCGCTCGGGCTCTGGTGGGTGATGCCCGGCGGTGGCCTCCTCTGGGGCGCCGCCTGTTTCGGGCTCGGCTTCATCGGCATGGAATTCGCCACCATCTTCACCAACGCGCTCCTGCCCGCGCTCGGCGCCCACGACGAGATCGGCGCGATCTCCGGTTCGGGCTTCGCCTTCGGCTATCTCGGCGGCGTGGTGGCGCTGGCCGTCATGCTCCTCCTCTTCGCGGAAAGCGCCGAGACCGGCAAGACGCTGATCGGCCTCGATCCCGCGCTCGGCCTCGACGCCGCGGCGCGCGAGGGCACCCGCGCCGTTGGTCCCTTCACCGCGCTCTGGTATGCGGTCTTCATGGTCCCCTTCTTCCTCTGGGTGAGAGAGCCGCGCGCCACCCACCGCAAGCTCAGCCTGCGCCCCGCCATCGCCAGCCTGACCACCCTCGTGAAAAGCCTGCGCCACCGCCAAAGCCTCGCCGCCTATCTCGCCGCCTCGCTGTTCTACCGCGACGCGCTGAACGGGCTCTACGGCTTCGGCGGGGTCTATGCCTCGGGCGTGCTCGGCTGGAGCATCGTCGAGATCGGCAGCTTCGGCGTGCTCAGCGCCCTCACCGCCATGGTGGCCAGCTGGCTCGGCGGCCGCGCCGACAAGCGCTGGGGTCCGAAGCCGGTGATCGCCGTCTGCATCCTCCTGCTGGTCGCGGTCTGCATCACCGTCGTCGGCATGACCCGCGAACAACTCTTCGGCATGCCCCTGCCCGAAGGCTCCGCCCTGCCGGACCAAATCTTCTTCGCCTGCGGCGCGCTGATCGGCGCGGCGGGCGGGGCGCTGCAATCGGCCAGCCGCACGATGATGGTGCGCCACACCACACCGGACCGCGCGACCGAGGCCTTCGGGCTCTACGCGCTCTCGGGCAAGGTGACGAGTTTCCTCGCCCCCTCCCTGATCGCGCTGGTCACCTGGATCAGCGGATCGCAACGTCTCGGCATCTCGCCGCTGATCGCGTTGTTTCTTCTCGGGCTGGTTCTGCTACTCTGGGTCAAACCGAATGGTGAACAACAGGCAGGCCGATGATCCGCATACTCACGCTACTCCTCGGGCTGACGCTCGCACAGGGCGCCCAGGCGCAGCAACTGGCCAACCGGCTGTTCGGCGCGCAGGATGCGCCCTCGCGGCAGCAACCGATGCCGGTCGGCAGCTACGCAAGGGGCTGCGCCGCCGGGCTGGTGCAACTGCCGGAAAGCGGGCCGACCTGGCAGGCGATGCGGCTCTCGCGCGACCGCAACTACGGCCACCCCGAGCTGATCGGCTTCCTGCAGGCGCTGTCGGTCGCCGCGACCCAGGTCGGCTGGAAGGGGCTCTACATCGGCGACATCAGCCAGCCGCGCGGCGGGCCGATGACCTCGGGCCATGCCAGCCACCAGATCGGCCTCGACGCCGATGTCTGGATGCTGCCGCCGCCCCGGCTGAACCTGACGGTGCGCGAGCGCGAGACCATCAGCTCGATCCCGGTGCGCTCGGCCGACCAGCGCAGCGTCACCCGCAACTGGACGCCATCGCATCACGCGCTGCTGCGCGCCGCCGCCTCGGACGACCGGGTGGACCGGATCTTCGTCGCCGCCGCGGTGAAGATCGAGATGTGCAAGACCGCCCGCCGCAGCGACCGCGCCTGGCTGCAGAAGATCCGCCCCGTCGCCGGGCATGACACGCACTTCCACCTGCGGCTGAAATGCCCGCGTGGGGCGCGCTTCTGCCAGACCCAGACCCCCTCGGTGGCCGAGCTGTCCAAGGGCGGCGACGGTTGCGACGAGACGCTGAACTGGTGGGTCACCGACTACCTGAACCCGCCGAAGCCCAGCGGAAAACCGTCGAAGCCCGCGCCGCGCGCCAAGACCCCGCGCGAGTTCACCATGGCCGATCTGCCCGCCCAATGCGTCGACGTCCTGAACGCGCGCTGATCGCGGGTCTGGGACTGCTGCTTGCCACGGGCTGCCTCGCCGGAGAGCCGGCGCAGCTGCTCGGCAGCCATGTCCTGACCCGGCCGGGCGACCCGCTGTTCGGCGGCCTCTCCGGCATCGAGGTGTCCGAGGCGGGCGACACGATCACCTTGCTTTCCGACCGCGGCAGCTGGACCCGGGGCAGGCTGCAACGCGATGCCGAGGGCCGGATCGTCGCCGTCGACCTCGCGCCGATGCAGCCCCTGAAGGGCAGGGGCGAGGCCCCGCTGGAGCGCAGCCGCAGCGACAGCGAGGGGCTGGCCATCGCAGCCGACGGCGCGGCCTATGTCTCCTTCGAGGGCGCGGCGCGGGTGCTGCGATACCGCGATCTCGGCGGCTCGGCGGAAAACCTTCCGGTCGCGCCCGAGTTCCGCCGGATGCAGGGCAACGGCGCGCTGGAGGCGCTGGCGGTGGATGCCGAGGGCACGCTCTACACCCTGCCCGAACGCTCCGGCGGCACGACCCGGCCCTTCCCGGTCTACCGCTTCCGCGATGGCGAATGGGACCAGCCCTTCAGCCTGCCGCGCGAGGATTCCTTCCTGCCTGTCGGCACCGACATCGGCCCCGACGGCCGGTTCTACCTGTTGGAGCGCCAGTTCCGCGGCCTCCTGGGCTTCGCCAGCCGCGTCCGGCGCTTCGCCATCGACGGCGACAGCCTCTCGCCGGGCGAGACGCTGCTGCAGACCTCCGCCGGCACGCATGACAATCTCGAAGGCATCTCGGTCTGGCGCGACGCGGCGGGGCGGCTGACGCTGAGCCTCGTCGCCGATGACAACTTCGCCTTCTTCCAGAGCACCCAGATCGTCGAATACCGCATCGCCGATTGACAGCGGCGCGGCGCGGGTCTACGCCGCGCCGTCTCATCTGCCCCCTCGATAGGGGCCAAGTCTCCGCGACCTTGTCAAAACGGAACCCGAAATGACCCGCTCCTACACCTTTGGCGTTCTCGCCATGGCCATCGTCGTGGTGGCCTCCAACATCCTCGTGCAGTTCCTCTTCGGCCAGTGGCTGACCTGGGGCGCCTTCACCTATCCCTTCGCCTTCCTCGTCACCGACGTGATGAACCGCGTCCACGGCGTGCAGGCCGCGCGCCGGGTGGTCTGGGCGGGTTTCGCCACCGGCCTCCTCTGCTCGCTCGTCGGCACGCAGATCATGGGCGAGTTCGGCCCCCTCGTCTCGCTGCGCGTGGCGCTCGCCTCCGGCACCGCCTTCCTCGTCAGCCAGATGCTCGACATCACCCTGTTCGACCGGCTGCGCGGCGGCAAATGGTGGCGTGCGCCGCTGGTCTCCAGCCTCGCGGGCTCCTTCCTCGACACGGTGATCTTCTTCGGCATCGCCTTCTCCGCCAGCCTCGCCTTCATCGAACCGGGCAACGACGTGTCCTGGGCGAACGAGGCGCTGCCGCTCCTGGGCTCCGGTCCGCTGGCCCCGCTCTGGGTCTCGCTCGCCACCGCCGACTGGGGTGTCAAACTTCTGCTCGCTTTGGTGGCACTTTTGCCCTTCCGCATCATCGTGCGGCGCATGACCGCACGGCTTGCGTAAAAAACCTTGACGCACACAAAATCTGTGCCACCTTTCCCTTATCGGCAACCATTTGAAAGGAGGTGATCCAGTGTCTAGAGTGATATTGGAGAGACGCGTCGGGACAGTCAGTGGGGGTGTTTGCTGAAGGCAGACCTTCGGTCGACAGACCGCTGATTGGATGATGTTCCTAACTGGCTCATCTCCTTGAACTCGGAAAGGGTCGCCAGCCGTGGCGACCCTTTCTCCGTTTCCGACCCTGCCCTGCGCCAACGAGTGACCTTCATGCTGCGGATCAACGACACCATCACTCTCGCCGACTGGGAGCTGACCGAGAATTTCTCGCGCTCCTCCGGTCCCGGCGGGCAGAACGTGAACAAGGTGGAAACCGCGGTGGAGCTGCGCTTCGAGGCGGAACGCTCGCCGCATCTCTCCGGCCCGGTGAAGACCCGGCTGAAACGCCTCGCCGGTCGGCGCTGGACGCTGGACGGCGCCATCGTCATCCGCGCTGAGGAGACCCGCAGCCAGATCCGCAACCGCGAACTGGCCCGCGAACGTCTGGTGGAGATGATCCAGGCCGCGCTCGTCGCCCCCAAGCGCCGCATCGCCACCAAGCCGACGCTGGGCAGCCAGCGCCGCCGCCTTGCCGCCAAGGCGGTGCGCGGCGAGGTGAAGGCCGGCCGCGGCCGCGTCGCGGAAGAAGACTAGACCAGCACCTCGACCGGCTTCTGCGCGCCGACGCCGAACACCCGCTTGTAGCGCTCGATCTCCGAGGCCGGGCCCATCGCCTTGTTGGGATTGTCCGACAGTTTCACCGTGGGCCGCCCGTTGGCCGCAATCGCCTTGCAGACGAGGCTGAACGGCGCCAGCGCATCGTCCTGCACCAGCCCGCGGAAATCGTTGGTCAGCATCGTGCCCCAGCCGAAAGACACCTTCACCCGGCCGAAGAACTGCCGGTGCAGCTCCTCGATCTTCTCCACGTCCAGCCCGTCCGAGAAGATCACCAGCTTGCGCCGCGGGTCTTCGCCGCGACTCTTCCACCACTCGATCGCGGTCTCGGCCCCCTTGGCCGGATCGCCGCTGTCGATGCGGATGCCGGTCCAGGTCGACAGCCAGTCGGGCGCGCGCTGCAGGAAACCTTCGGTGCCGTAGGTATCGGGCAGGATGATCCGCAGGTTGCCGTCATGCTCCTCGTGCCAGTCGGCCAGCACCTGATAGGGCGCCTGCGCCAGCTCGGCATCGCTGTCGGCCAGCGCGGAATAGACCATCGGCAGCTCATGCGCATTGGTGCCGATGGCCTCGACCTCGCGCCGCATGGCGATCAGGCAGTTCGAGGTGCCGGTGAAGGCATCCTCCAGCCCCTCCTGCATCGCCTGCACGCACCAGTCCTGCCAGAGGAAGGAATGCCGCCGCCGCGTGCCGAAATCGGCGATCTTCAGCCGCTCGATCTTCTTCAGCCGCTCGATCTTCTCCCAGAGCTTGGTCATCGCCCGGGCATAGAGCACCTGGATCTCGAACCGGCCCATCTTCTCCAGCACGGCGCGGCTGCGCAGCTCCATCAGCACGGCCAGCGCCGGGATCTCCCACAGCATGACCTCGTGCCACTTGCCCTCGAAGGTCAGCTCGTACTGCCCGTCGCGCTTTTCCAGATGGTAGGGCGGCAGCTGCATGCCCTCGAACCATTCCATGAAGTCGTGCCGGAACATCTGCCGCTTGCCGTAGAAGGTGTTGCCGCGCAGGAAGGTGCTCTCGCCCCGGCTGAGCCGCAAGGTGCGGATATGGTCCAGCTGCTCGCGCAGTTCGCCCTCGTCCACCAGCTCGGCCAGACGGATGCTCTTCGTGCGGTTGATCAGGCTGAAGGTGACGGTGGTCTCCGGCTTGTTGCGGAACACCGACTGGCACATCAGAAGCTTGTAGAAATCGGTATCGATCAGCGAGCGGACGATCGGATCGATCTTCCATTTGTGATTGTGAACCCGGGTCGCGATATCGGCCATCTCAGTGCTCCAGAGCCACGCCGGCGGCCCGCATCTCTGCGCGCGCCTCGGCCAGCGAGCCGTTCAGGTCTATCCCGGCGCAAGCGCCCTCCAGCACGGTCACGGCAAAGCCGAGCCGCGCCGCGTCCAGCGCCGAATAGGCGACGCAGAAATCCGTGGCGATGCCCACCAGCGTCAGCGCCGTGACGCCCCGCGTCCGCAGATAGCCCTCCAGCCCCGTGGGCGTGCTGCGGTCATTCTCGAAGAAGGCCGAATAGCTGTCGATCCCGGCCCGGAACCCCTTGCGGATCACCAGATCCCCCGGATCGGTCGCGAGCGCGGGATGGAACGCCGCCCCCGCCGTCCCCTGCACGCAATGGGTGGGCCAGAGCACCTGCGGTCCGTAGGCCATCTCGGTCATCGAAAACGCCTCGGCCCCGTGGTTCGCCGCGAAGGAGGAATGATCCGCCGGATGCCAGTCCTGCGTCAGCACCTTCACCGGAAACTCTCCCAGCAGGCCGTTGATCCGCGGGATGATCGCATCGCCCCCGGCCACGGCCAGAGCACCGCCGGGGCAGAAATCGTTCTGCACGTCGATGACGATCAGGGCTTCGGTCGCTGGCCGCATCGGCGCCTCCTCGCACAGCATTAACGCTTTGGGTAAGTGCGCATCCCCCATACGTCAATGGCAGGGCTTGCATTTTCAGGCCCCGAGGGCCAATCAGCCGCGCATGATCACCGTCGCCGCGCTCTATCATTTCACCCGCCTCGCCGATCCCGCGGCGCTGATCCCGCCGCTGCGCGCGCTGGCCGAGGCGGAAGGCGTGCGCGGCACCCTGCTGCTCGCCCCCGAAGGCGTGAACGGCACCATCGCCGGCAGCCGCGCAGGCATCGACGCCGTGCTCGCCCATCTCCAGACCCTCTGCCCCGGCCTCGAATGGACGGAAAGCCACGCCGAGACGCTTCCCTTCAAGCGCCTCAAGGTCCGGCTGAAGCGCGAGATCGTCACCATGGGCCAGCCCGACGTCGACCCGCTGGCCCGCGTCGGCCATTACGTGGCGCCGCAGGACTGGAACGCGCTGATCTCCGACCCCGACGTGGCGGTGATCGACACCCGCAATGCCTACGAGACCGCCATCGGCACCTTCCAGGGCGCGATCGACCCCGGCACCGCCAGCTTCCGCGACTTCCCGGCGTGGTGGCAGCAGAACCGCGAGCGCTTTACAGGCAAGCGCATCGCCATGTTCTGCACCGGCGGCATCCGCTGCGAGAAATCCACCAACTACCTGCTCGGTCAGGGCGTGCCCGAGGTCTTCCACCTGAAGGGCGGCATCCTGAAATACCTCGAGGAGGTGCCCGAGGCCGAAAGCCGCTGGCAGGGCGAATGCTTCGTCTTCGACGAGCGCGTCTCGGTCGGCCACGGCCTCGTTCCCGGCGGCCACACCACCTGCCACGCCTGCGGCGACCCGCTGGCCGGGGCCGACAGGGCGAGCCCCGCCTACGAGCCCGGCGTCTCCTGCCCGCGCTGCATCGACCGCTATTCCGAGGCCGACAGGGCCCGCTTTCGCGAGCGTCAGCGCCAGATGAGCGAAGCCGCCGATCGGGGATAGGCCGCCGCACGCGGGTCTTGACGCATCGCCGACAATGCAAGACACCAAGGCGGCAACCCGCGCCAAAAAATCTTGAGAAAGATTTTTGCAAGAATTTTTCAAAAATTCTTGCGCGCCCAGATCGAAGGCCTCGCATGACCGACGACCCGAGCTTCCCAGACCTCCGCAACGCCTCCGTCTTCATCACCGGCGGCGGCTCCGGCATCGGCGCCAGCCTCACCGAAGGCTTCCTGCGCCAGGGCGCGAAGGTCGCCTTCGTGCAGCGCTCCGACGCCTCGGCCTTCTGCGACGAGATGGAGCAGGCCACCGGCAACCGCCCGCTGTTCATCCCCTGCGACATCACCGATATCGCCGCGCTGCAGGCGGCCATCGCCAAGGCGGCCGAGGCGCATGGCCCGGTCACCGTGCTGGTCAACAACGCCGCCAACGACAAGCGGCACGAGACGCTGGAGGTCACCGAAGACTTCTGGGACTGGTCGATCTCGATCAACCTGAAAGCCTATTTCTTCGCGGCGCAGGCCGTGCTGCCCGGGATGAAGGCGGCAGGCGGCGGGTCGATCATCAACTTCTCGTCGATCTCCTACATGATGGGCAACGCGGGCTACCCGATCTACACCACCGCCAATTCCGGCATCAACGGCCTGACCCGCAGCCTCGCGCGCGAATTCGGCCCCGACCGGATCCGGGTCAACGCGCTGGCGCCGGGCTGGGTGCTGACCCAGAAGCAGAAGGATCTCTGGGTGACCGAAGAGGGGCTGCAGGCCCATGTCGACCGGCAATGCCTGAAGGACACGCTGGAGCCTGCCGATATCGTCGGCGGCGTGCTGTTCCTCGCCTCGAAGGTGTCGAAGATGATGACCGGCCAGTCGCTGGTGATCGACGGCGGGGTCGTGGTGACCGGATGACGGCTGTTCCCGCCGACTGGATCGCGGTCGACTGGGGCACCACCCATCTGCGCGCCTATGCGATGGGCGCGGCGGGCAAGCTGGCGGAGGCCTCCTCGACCGAGGGCATGGGCAGCCTCGGCCGCGACCAGTTCGAACCCGCGCTCCTGCGGCTGATCGAGCCGTGGCTCGGCCCCGGGACCACCCGCGTCATCGCCTGCGGCATGGTCGGCAGCCGTCAGGGCTGGGTCGAGGCGCCCTATCGCAGCACGCCCTGCCTGCCGGTCGATCCCGCGGCGCTGCTGCGTATCGAGACGCGAGACCCGCGTCTCGCCGTCCACATCGTCCCCGGTCTCAGCCAGTCGCAGCCTGCCGACGTTATGCGCGGCGAGGAAACCCAGATCGCCGGCGCGCTGGCCTGGATGCGCAATTTCGACGGCGTGCTCTGCCTGCCCGGCACCCATTCCAAATGGGTGCAGGTCTCGGCGGGCGAGGTCGTCAGCTTCCAGACCTGCATGACCGGCGAGCTTTTCGCGCTGCTCTCCACCCAGTCGGTCCTGCGCCACGGCATCGGCGAGGGCTGGGACGAGGCCGCCTTCCAGACCGCGCTCTCCGACACGCTCTCCCGCCCGGAGCGTCTGGCCTCGCGCCTGTTCTCGCTCCGCGCCGAAGGGCTGCTGGCAGGCCTGCCGCCTGCCACCGCCCGCGCGCGGCTCTCGGGCCTGCTGATCGGCATGGAACTGGCGGCGACCAAGCCCTACTGGCTCGGCCAGCCCGTCGCGCTGATCGGGGCCGAGGCCTTGTCGCAGACCTATGGAAGCGCGCTGCAGACCCAGGGCATCACGGCCAGGATCCTCCCCGCCACCGAATGCACCCTCGCCGGCCTCGCCGCCGCACAGGAGGTCAAATGACCCGCCCGCTGATTGCCATCCTGCGCGGCATCACCCCGCCCGAGGCGCTCTCCGCCGCCGCGGCGCTGATCGAGGCCGGGATCACCACGCTGGAAGTGCCGCTGAACTCGCCCGACGCCTTCGCCAGCATCGAGGCGATGATCGGCGCTTTCGGCACTGACGCCACCATCGGCGCAGGCACCGTCCTGACGCCCGAGGAGGTGACCCGCCTTGCCGGGATCGGCGGCCAACTGGTCGTCTCGCCGAACTGCGACCCCGAGGTGATCGCCGCCACCAAGGCCGCAGGCCTGCAAAGCTGGCCCGGCGTCTTCACCCCGACCGAATGCTTCGCCGCGCTGAAGGCCGGGGCCGACGGGCTGAAGCTCTTCCCCGCCAGCCTGATCGGCCCCGAGGGGCTGAAGGCGATCCGCGCCGTGCTGCCCCCCGCGACGAAAGTCTACGCCGTCGGCGGCGCCAGCCCCGCCAATTTCGCCACATGGCGCAAGGCGGGGGCCGACGGCTTCGGCATCGGCACCGCGCTCTACACCCCCGGCCTCTCTGCCGGCGAAATATCCACCCGCGCCCGCGCTCTCGTCGCGGCCAGTGACGAGGCGATGGCATGATCTTCGACACCCGCCCCTGCACCCTTGGCGAAGGCCCGCTCTGGCACCCCGAGCGCCAGCAGCTGTTCTGGTTCGACATCATCGGCAAGCGGCTGATGACCCGCTCAGACGCTGAACCGGGGGCTGGCCCTGAGGAGTGGCAATTCGCCGAACACTGCTCCGCCGCCGGCTGGATCGACCGCGACCGGCTGCTGATCGCCTCCGAAACCGCGCTCTTCCGCTTCAACCTCGCCACCGGCATGCGCCACGACCTCTGCGCGCTGGAGGCGGACAAACCCGGCAACCGTTCCAACGACGGCCGCGCCGATCCTCAAGGCGGGTTCTGGATCGGCACCATGGGCAAAGCGGCGGAAAAGGGCGCCGGCGCCGTCTACCGCTACCACGGCGGCGCCCTGCGGCGGCTCTACACCGGCGTCACCATCCCCAACGCCATCTGCTTCACCCCCGACGGTCGCCACGCCCATTTCGCCGACACCGATCTCGGCAAGGTCTGGCGCGTGGCGCTCGATGCCGAGGGCTGGCCCGCCTCCGAGCCCGAGCCCTTCCTCGACCTCGCCGCCGAGGGGCTGAACCCCGACGGCGCGGTGGTCGATGCCGAGGGGCTGTTCTGGAACGCGCAATGGGGCGCAGGCCGCGTCGCCGCCTATGCGCCCGACGGCAGCCTCGTGCGCTCCGTCAGCTTCGACGCGCCGCACACCTCCTGCCCGGCCTTCGGCGGGCCGGGGATGACGACGCTGCATTGCACCACCGCACAGCAGGGGATGGACGCCGCCGCCCGCGCCGCGCATCCTTTCGCGGGGATGACCTTCGCCGCGCGCGAGATCGCGCGCGGTCAGGCCGAGCCCCGCGTCGCCCTCAGCCGGTGACGCGGCAATAGCCGAAGCCGTTCGGCCCCAGCCGCAACGCCTCGCCCTCCAGCACGGCAGCCTGTGACGGACCGTCGAGCCTGACCGCCCCCGGCACCGTCACCGAAACCGGCGCGCGGCCGAGGTTGAACACGCAGGCCAGCGCCTCCCCGTCCAGTTCCCGCACAAACCCCAGCACCGGCTCCGGCAGGTCGAGGAACCGGCTCCGCCCCGCCACCAGCACCCGGTTCGCCTTCCGGAACGCCAAGAGTTCCCGGTAGGTCTCCAGCACCGACCCCGCGACCCCCTCCTGCGCCGCCACGTTCCGCGCCAGCTGCGGCGGCTTCACCGGCAGCCAGGGCTTGCCTTCGGTGAACCCGCCATTCGCCGACGCGTCCCAGGCCATCGGCGTCCGGCAACCGTCGCGGCCCTTGTAATCCGGCCAGAAGGTGAAGGCCGGCGGGTCGGTCAGCTCGTCATAGAGCACATCCGTCTCGGTCTGCCCCAGCTCCTCGCCCTGATAAAGGCACACCGACCCTTCGAACGACAGCAGCATCCCCGCCGCCAGCCGCGCCAGATCGTCCTGCGCGCCATGTTCGGCCCAACGCGTCACATGCCGGATCACGTCATGGTTGGAGAACGCCCAGCAGGGCCAGCCCTCCGGCGCCGCATCGTAGAAGCTCTCGATCTGGTGGCGGAAATGCGCGGCGGTGAAATGCTTCTTCAGCATCTCGAACGTATAGGCCATGTGCAGCCGCTCGGGCCCGCTGGTGTATTCGGCCATGATCTCCAGCCCGCGAAGATCCTCGCCGACCTCGCCCACCATGGTCCGCCCCTCGTATTCATCCAGGAGCGCCCGCATCCGCAGCAGGAAGCCGATGTTCTCGCCTTGCGTCTTCGAGAACCGGTGGTCCTGCATCTCGTAGGGGTTCACGGCGGGCCGCAGCGCATTGGCCGGGTTCGGCGGGTTCGACCGCAGCTCCGCATCGTGGAAATAGAAGTTAACCGTGTCCAGCCTGAACCCGTCCACCCCGCGCTCCAGCCAGAAGCGCATCTGCTCCAGGAGCCAGTCCTGCACCTCGGGATTGTGGAAGTTGAAATCCGGCTGGCTCACCAGGAAATTGTGCAGGTAATACTGCCGCCGATGCGCGTTCCACTCCCAGGCCGAGCCGCCGAAGACCGACAGCCAGTTGTTCGGCGGGCTGCCATCCGGGTTCGGGTCGGCCCAGACATACCAGTCGGCCTTGGGGTTGTCGCGGCTCGACCGGCTCTCCTTGAAGAACGGATGTTCCGAGGAGGAATGGCTCAGCACCTGATCGATGATGACCTTCAGCCCCAGCCCATGCGCCCGCTGCAACAGCGCGTCGAAATCCGCCAGCGTGCCGAACAGCGGGTCGATCGCCGTGTAATCCGACACGTCATAGCCCATGTCGTCCATCGGCGAGGGGAAGATCGGCGACAGCCAGATCGCATCCACCCCCAGCCCTGCGATATGGTCGAGCCGCCGGGTGATCCCGGCAAGATCGCCGATCCCGTCGCCGTCGCTGTCCTGAAACGACCTCGGGTAGACCTGATAGGTCACCGATCCGCGCCACCAATCCTGCATGAAGACCTCGCATTCCGTTCCGTTCGCAGAAGACCTAAGTCCCCGAGGCAGGATTGAAACCGCCCCCCGCCGGTTTTCGTGCAGCCTGGGCTTCCGACCGCCGCCACGCATCACGGATCGCAAACCCTCGCATCACGAAATAGATATTGACCCTGACCCAGCGTCACCGCACCTTCGCCGCCTGCCCCCGGAGCGCGCCATGACCAAAGCCCCCCTCTTCACCCCCGTGCTGATCGCCGGATGTGTCATCCTGATGCTCAGCTTCGCGATCCGCGCCAGTTTCGGCGTCTTCCAGATCCCGATCGCCGAGGAATTCGGCTGGATGCGCTCGGACTTCTCGATGGCCATCGCCATCCAGAACCTCGCTTGGGGCATCGGCCAGCCGATCTTCGGCATGCTGGCCGAACGCTTCGGCGACCGGAAGGCGATCATCGCCGGCGCGGTGCTCTATGCCGCGGGGCTCGTCCTTTCCAGCTTCGCCGTCACCCCGGGCCAGCACCAGTTCCTCGAGATCCTCGTCGGCTTCGGCATCGCCGGCACCGGCTTCGGCGTCATCCTCGCCGTGGTCGGCCGCGCCGCCTCGCCCGAGCATCGTTCGCTCACCTTGGGCATCGCCACCGCCGCCGGATCGGCGGGGCAGGTCTTCGGTGCGCCGGTGGCCGAGATCCTGCTCGGCTTCTACAGCTGGCAGGTGGTCTTCATCATCTTCGCCGCGGTGATCCTCGCCGCCCTGATGGCTCTGCCCTTCATGCGCGCCCCGATCACCGCCACCAAGGCCGAGCTCGAGGAATCGCTCGGCACGGTCATGCTGCGCGCTTTCCGCGACCCGTCCTTCACGTTGATCTTCGTCGGCTTCTTCTCCTGCGGCTATCAGCTGGCCTTCATCACCGCCCATTTCCCCGCCTTCGTGACCGAGATGTGCGGCGCCATCGACCCCACCGGCCCCTTGGCGGCTCTCGGCATCACCACCACCTCGGCCTTGGGGGCGGTGTCGATCTCGCTGATCGGGCTGGCGAATATCGCGGGCACCATCACGGCGGGCTGGCTCGGCAAGAAATACTCCAAGAAATACCTGCTCGCGGCGATCTACACCGGGCGCACCATCGCCTCGGCGCTGTTCATCATGCTGCCGATGACGCCCGCGACGGTGCTGCTGTTCTCGCTCAGCATGGGCGCGCTCTGGCTGGCCACGGTGCCGCTGACCAGCGGGCTCGTCGCGCATCTCTACGGCATGCGCTACATGGGCACGCTCTATGGCTTCGTCTTCCTCAGCCACCAGATCGGGTCCTTCATGGGAGTCTGGCTCGGCGGCAAGCTCTACGACCTGCACGGCGACTACA
>NZ_PZKG01000011.1 GCF_003034985.1 Cereibacter changlensis JA139 | reverse complement strand
GGCGGGCGCGCGCCCGACACGGCGCGGAAACCCTCCCTTAGCCGCCATTGCAGGACCCGCTTGCCTTGCGCCGGCGGGTCTGAACATGCTGATCCCGTGGGTCTTCGTGGGAGTGTTGCCGTTGTCCGACCGTCAAAGCCGCCGCCGGATGGCGCTCGCCTGCGTCGCCGCCCTGCTCGCCCTCCTGTCGCTCACCATGCTGGAGCGCGCCCGCTCCGGGCTGGAGCTGCGCCACCTGCGGATCGGCGACACCCGCGCCACGCTCTACCGGCTCGACGACGCGACCCCGCGCCCGCTGGTGGTGATCGCCCATGGCTTCGCCGGATCGCGGCAGATGATGGAGTCGATCGCCCTGACCCTGGCCCGCGCCGGGCTGGCGGTGGTCTCCTTCGATTTCGTCGGCCAGGGCCGCAGCCCGCTCGGCATGTCGCCCGACGTGACCGAGATCGAGGGCACCACGGTGCAGCTGGTCGCCCAGACCCGGGCGGTAATCGCCGCCGCCGAAGCCCTGCCGGGGGTCGAGGGGCCCGCCGCCCTGCTCGGCCATTCGATGGCGACCGACATCCTGGTGCGCACCGCGCGCGAGCTGCCGGAGGTCGACACGGTGGCGCTGATCTCGATGTATTCCGACGTCATCACCCCGGAGCACCCCGCCCGGCTGCTGATCCTCTCCGGCGCACACGAGGCCCGGCTGCGCGAGATCGCGCTGGAGGCCGTGGCCCAGGTCGCCCCGGCGCCGGAAGCCGAGACGGTCACCGCCGGCGAGGTCCGCCGCCGCGCCGTGGCCGCGCCCTACGTCGGCCATGTCGGCGTGCTCTGGAGCCCGACGACCCTGCGCGAGACCCGCGACTGGCTCACCGCCGCCGCCGGTTTGCCGGCCTCCACCGCGATGGCCTTCACCGGCCCTTGGATCGCGCTCCTGCTCGCCGCCATCGTCGCGCTGGCCTGGCCGCTGGCCGCCCTGCCGCCGCCACGCCCCACCCCGCCGCTGCCGGTCGGGCGCGGGCTTTTCCTCGCGCTCTTGCTGGCCCCCGCGATCCCCGCCGCCTCCGCCGCCCTCGCCTTCGCCGAGCCGCTGCTCGGCCTCGCCGCCTTCGGCCGGCTGGCGCTGTTCTTCGGCATCTGGGGCGGCATCCAGCTGGCCGTGCTGCGGCATTACCACCGGCTGCCGCTGCGCTTCGACGGCCAGGCCTTCGCCCTGCTGCTGGCCTGGGCGCTGGGCGCCTTCGCCCTGGCGCTCGACCGCTACGGCGCGGCCTTCCTGCCCACCGGCCCGCGCCTGCCGCTGATGCTCGTGCTCTGCGCCGGCACGATCCCCTTCATGCTGGCGAAATGCCAGCTCGCCCACGGCGCGCCGCTCTGGCGCCGGGCGTTGCTGGCCCTCGTGCCGCTGGTCGCCCTCGCCGCCACCATGTTCGCCGCCCCCGGGCAGATGGGGCTCCTCTTCACCGTGATCCCGGTCTTCGTGCTGTTCCTCATGGTCTTCGGCCTGATGGCGCGCTGGTTCGCGCCGCGCTCCGGCCCGCTGACCCTGGGGCTGGCGCTGGGGATCATCCTCGCCTGGTCGATCGCCGCCTCGACCCCGCTCTTCACCGCGCAGTCGACGCTGCTCTACTGAGCGGGGGTCACAAAGCGACCGGCGCCCAGATCACATCGTCGATCCGTGGCGCGGCGGTGGCCAGCATCACCAGCCGGTCGAAGCCGAGCGCGATTCCGCTGGCCGCGGGCATCTCTGCCAGCGCCGCGAGGAAATCCTCATCCAGCGGATAGCGTTCGCCATAGACCCGCGCCTTTTCGTCCATCTCCAGCCCGAAGCGGCGGCGCTGCTCGGCGGGGTTGGTCAGCTCGCCGAACCCGTTGGCCAGCTCCACCCCGCAGGCATAGAGCTCGAAACGTTCCGCCACCCGCGGATCGTCGGCGGCGGGCCGGGCCAGCGCCGCCTCGGCCACCGGATAGCGGTCGAGGATGGTGGCGCGGCCATGGCCCAGATGCGGCTCGACCTTTTCCACCAGCACCCGGCTCAGCATGTCGGACCAGGTGTCATCCGCCGCCGCCTTCAGCCCCGCGGCCTGCATCTGCGCCCGCAACCGTTCCGCCAAGGGCTCGCCCGCCGCATCGACCGTCGCCAGCAGGTCCACACCGGCGAATCGCCGGAAGGCCTCGGCCACGCTCAGCCGCTCCGGCTCGGCGAAGGGATCGCAGCTCGCGTCGCGGAAGCGCAGCATCCGGCTGCCCGCCGCCTCCGCCGCCAGCCGCAGCATCGCCGCGCAATCCTGCATCAGGACCTCGTAGCCCTCGCCCACGCGATACCATTCCAGCATGGTGAACTCCGGCGAATGCAGCACGCCGCGCTCGCGGTTGCGCCAGACATGGGCGAAGGCGGCGATCCGCGTCTCGCCCGCCGCCAAGAGCTTCTTCATCGCGAATTCCGGCGAGGTGTGCAGATACATCCGCCGCCCCTGCCCGTCATTGCCGATCGCCTCGGTGGCGAAACCGTGCAGATGCGCCTCGTTGCCCGGCGAGACCTGCAGCGCAACGGGGTCGACCTCGGTGAAGCCCTGCCCCGCCAGCCAGAGCCGCAGCCCCTGCTGGATGCGGTTGCGCGCCAGCAGCAAGGGGCGGCGGTCGGCGTGGCGATGGGGCTGCCACCATGCGGCGGAATCGGCGGAGGCTGTCATGCGGGGCGGCTTTCGGCTGGAAATTTCGGATCGGATGGGTTAGGCGCGGGACCAAAGCCCGCGCTGCCTAATCCGCGCGGCCATGGACCACAAGGAATACACCGTGAAAGTCATCGCATCGACGCTTCGCAAGGGCAACGTGGTGGAGCTGGACGACAAGCTCTACATCGTGCTGACCGCGCAGAACTTCCACCCCGGCAAGGGCACGCCGGTCACCCAGGTCGACATGCGCCGCATCTCCGACGGCACCAAGGTGTCGGAGCGCTGGCGCACCACCGAACAGGTGGAGCGCGCCCATGTCGACGAGCGCGAATACGACTTCCTCTACGAGGATGGCGAGGGCTACCACTTCATGGAGCCGGTGAGCTACGATCAGGTGGTGGTGACCGAGGATGTGGTCGGCGACCAGAAGGTCTTCCTGACCGAGGGTCTGCGGGTCTATCTCAAGACCTTCAACGGCGTCGCCATCGCCATCGAGCTGCCGCAGAAGGTCACGGTCGAGATCACCGAGACCGAGCCGGTGGTGAAGGGCCAGACGGCGAGCTCCTCCTACAAGCCCGCCATGTGCACCAACGGCGTGCGCGTGATGGTCCCGCCGCATATCGGCGCCGGGACGCGGATCGTGATCAACACCGAAGACAACTCCTACGTCGAGCGCGCCAAGGACTGACCGTCCCGCACGGCTCCGGACACCGGGCGGCCCGCAGCGATGCGGGCCGCCTTTTCTTTGCGCGGGTCGAGCGAGACAGCCGACCGAGCGCGGATCCGGGTGGGGTAAAACCCCACCCTACGAAAGCCCCACAACCTTTCCGGCCGACCTTCCCGTAGGGTGGGGTTCCACCCCACCCTTGCGCAACGCCCGCGAAGTCCGACCCAAGCCGCCTGCCCTACGGTGGGGTTGCATCCACCCGTTAACAAAACCCTAATGCGGAACGAAATCACTTTCCATCCCAAGACGTTACACCCATTTTCACGCGTGAAAACCACACCCCGTAGGGTGCGCATTCATTGCGCACCCTCCTCCCAACCCCAAAGCCCCGCCCCCGCCATCCCGGCCCGGGCCTCCGGCGCAAGATCCCCGATCCGCACCAGATAGGTATGGATCGAGAACACCACCGCCCGCGTCTCCGGCAGCCGGCGCAGCACCTGCCGTTCCGATCGCAGGTAACGCCCGTCGCGCGGCGCCGGGCGGTGCACCCCCTCCGGCCGCGGCTGGTGCAGCGCCGGGTCGTCGTAGACCAGCGCGTTGGCCCGCCACAGCATCTGCTCCGGCCGGATCGCGTCGAACAACCGCTGCACCCTCCGGGCGACCGCTTCGGTATAGCTCTCGACCGGCACATGGATCCGGATCATCGGCCGGCCCAGCTTCTCGGCCAGGGTCCAGCTGGCGGGAAAGCAGAGCACCGCCCCGGTCAGCAGGCTCTCGCCGCCCTCGGCCTGCAGCAGGCAGAGATCCTCCTGCACCAGCCGCCCCAGCGTCAGCAGCGGCCGGCGGCGGTCGAGCGGGACGGCGACGCCATCGGGCCGGGTCACCTGCCCCGCCGCAACCGTGAAGCCCGGGGTGCGGGCCAGCCAATCCAGCACGACATCATAAAGCTCCTCCGCCGCCGGCCGCGCCGACTCCAGCATCCCCTCGACCAGCTCCGGAGTCTCGGCGATCAGCCGGTCCCGCTCGGCCATCTGCGCGGCATAGGCGTCGTCGATCCTGAGCCAGTCCTCGCCCTCCACCGGCAGGATGCCGGGCAGCCGCCAGGTGCGGGGGTCCATCCAGGGGGCGAAGGGCAGGCTGGCTTGCAGGATCGGGGTCATGCCGCCTTCTTGCCCGCCCTGCCGGAGAAAAGAAAGGGGCGGGCGCTTTGCGACGCCGGCCATGTCGCCCGGAGGCGCGCCCGCGCGCCGTCCCGGCCCGAGGCTCGGCGCATCAGGGAGGGCCCAAGCATGACCTACGCCGACCGCCGCAAGATCGACCCCAGCCGCGGCGCCACGCTGGGCGACGGCTCGCCCAATGACAACGACCGGGTGGAGATCGGCCCGACCCAGCTCGCCTTCGCCGAATGGCGGGCGGCGGGGCTGGCGCTGCCGGACCTCGCGGCAATGCGCGCGCATCGCTGGCGGCGGCTGACCGAGGCGCTGGTCGCGCGCGACATCGGCGGGCTGCTGCTCTTCGATCCGATGAACATTCGCTACGCCACCGACACCACCAACATGCAGCTCTGGAACAGCCACAACCCGTTCCGCGCCGTCCTCCTCTGCGCCGACGGGCATATGGTGCTCTGGGACTACAAGCAGTCCCCCTTCCTCGCCAGCTTCAACCCGCTGGTCGCCGAGACCCGCTCCGGCGCCTCGTTCTTCTACTTCGCCTCCGGCGACCGGACCGAGGCCGACGCGACCTCCTTCGCCGGCCAGGTGACCGAGGTGATGCGCGCCCATGCCGGGACCAACCGGCGGCTGGCGGTGGACAAGATCATGGTCCACGGCCTGCGCGCGCTGGAGCGGGCCGGCTTCGAGGTGCTGGAGGGCGAGGAGGTGGCCGAGCGCACCCGCGCCGTGAAGGGCCCCGACGAGATCCTCGCCATGCGCTGCGCCCACCACGCCTGCGAGACCGCCATCGCCGAGATGGAGCAGGCGGCGCGCGCGGGCATCCCGGGCGGCGCGATTTCGGAGGATGACGTCTGGTCGGTGCTGCATGCCGAGAACATCCGCCGCGGCGGCGAGTGGATCGAAACGCGGCTCCTGGCCTCCGGCCCGCGCACCAACCCGTGGTTCCAGGAATGCGGGCCGCGGATCATCCGGCCGAACGAGATCGTCGGCTTCGACACCGACCTGATCGGCAGCTACGGCTTCTGCATCGACATCTCGCGGAGCTGGTGGATCGGCGATCAGCCGCCGCCCCGCGCGATGGTCGACGCCATGCTGCATGCCCGTGACCATATCGACGCCAACATGGCGATGCTGCGTCCGGGGGTCACGGTGCGCGAGCTGACCCATGGCGGGCACCAGCTGGCGCCGCATTACGAAGCGCAGAAATACTCCTGCAAGATGCATGGCGTCGGGCTCTGCGACGAATGGCCCCTCGTGCCCTACCCCGACGCCTGGGTGGAGGGCGCCTTCGAGGTTGCGCTGGAGCCCGGCATGGTGCTCTGTGTCGAGGCGCTGGTCTCGCCGGAGGGCGGCGACTTCTCGATCAAGCTGGAGGATCAGGTGCTGATCACCGAGACCGGCCACGAGAACCTGACGCGCTATCCGTTCGATCCGGCGCTCATGGGAGAGCGATGATGCGATACCTGATGCTGGCCCCGCTGCTGCTCGCCGCCTGCGGCGGGGGTGAAGAGCCGGGCGCTGAGATGCGGCGGGTCGGCATGGCCGATCCGGCCCCGGCGCTCTGCGCCCGGATGGGCGGCCGGATGGAGATGCGGCAGGAACAGGGCGGCTTGGCCGGCTATTGCCACCTGAAGGACGGCAGCACGCTGGAGGAATGGAAGCTCTACCGCGACGCCGACCCGCTCTGACCCGGGCGGCGACGGGCCGCCGGCCCTGCTCCTCCCCCTGACCCTGCGGCAGCCCAGCCTTGCCACCCCGGCCCGCAGCGGCTAATCGGGGCGCGCCTCTCCCGCAAACCGAAAAGGCTGTCCGATGATCCCGCGCTACTCCCGCCCCGAAATGGTCGCCCTCTGGTCGCCGGAGACCAAGTTCCGCATCTGGTACGAGATCGAGGCCCATGCCTGCGACGCGCAGGCCGCGATCGGCGTCATCCCGAAGGACCATGCCGAAGCGGTTTGGCGCGCCAAGGACATGCAGTTCGACATCCCGCGCATCGACGCGATCGAGGAGGTCACCAAGCATGACGTGATCGCCTTCCTCACCCATCTGGCCGAGCTGATCGGCGCCGATCAGGCGCGCTTCGTGCATCAGGGCATGACCTCGTCGGACGTGCTCGACACCACGCTGAACGTACAGCTGGTGCGCGCCGCCGACCTGCTGCTGGCCGGGGTCGACCGGGTGCTGGCCGCGCTGAAGACCCGGGCGATGGAGCACAAGCACACCGTCCGCATCGGCCGCAGCCACGGCATCCATGCCGAGCCGACCACCATGGGCCTGACCTTCGCCCGCTTCTACGCCGAGATGGCGCGCAACCGCGCGCGTCTGGTGAACGCCCGCGCCGAAGTGGCGACCGGGGCGATCTCCGGCGCGGTCGGCACCTTCGCCAATATCGACCCGTCGGTCGAGGAACATGTCTGCGCCGCGATGGGCCTCACCCCCGAGCCGATCTCGACCCAGATCATCCCGCGCGACCGGCACGCGATGTTCTTCGCCACGCTGGGCGTCATCGCCTCCAGCATCGAGAACTGCGCCATCGAGATCCGCCACATGCAGCGCACCGAGGTGCTGGAAGCGGAGGAGTTCTTCTCGCCCGGCCAGAAGGGCTCCTCGGCGATGCCGCACAAAAGGAACCCGGTGCTGACCGAGAACCTGACCGGCCTCGCCCGGCTGGTGCGGATGGCGGTGATCCCGGCGCTGGAGAACGTGGCGATGTGGCACGAGCGCGACATCAGCCATTCCTCGGTCGAGCGCGCCATCGGCCCCGATGCGACGATCACGCTCGACTTCGCGCTGCACCGTCTGGCCGGCGTGGTGGAGAAGCTGGTGATCTATCCCGAGAACATGCTGGCCAACATGAACAAGTTCCGCGGTCTGGTGATGAGCCAGCGCGTGCTCTTGGCCCTGACGCAGGCCGGGGTCAGCCGCGAGGACAGCTACCGCCTCGTGCAGCGCAATGCGATGAAGGTCTGGGAACAGGGCGCCGATTTCAAGACGGAGCTCTTGGCCGATCCGGAAGTGACCGCCGCGCTGACCCCGGCGGAGATCGAGGAGAAGTTCGATCTCGGCTATCATACCAAGCATGTCGACACGATCTTCGCCCGGGTCTTCGGCAAGTGATCGCCCGTCGCGGCGCGGGGCTCCTCTGGCCTCTCGCCGCGACGAAATCCGTGCTATCCTTGCTTCATTGCGAGTCCGACGCCGTTCCTGCCGTTGTTCCAAGATCAACAGGCGCATCGCGCCCCAAGGAGGACTGCCGATGAAGATACCCGCCCTTGCCCTGATCGCCCTGACCCTCGCGCCGACGCTGGCGCTGGCCGAGGGCTGCCCCTACAGCCGCAACGTCACCGCCTCGGCCTGCGCCGACAATCAGAGCTATGATCCGGCGCTGAAGGCCTGCGTGACCGTCTCGAGCTAAACCGGCCTTAACCGGCCTGCCGCCATGCTGCCTGCGTCCTGAAGAATCGGAGGCGGCATGGCACAGGTTCTGGCAAAGATCACCCCGACGCGCGGCGGCGGCGCCGAGGATGGCCCGCGCGGCCTGACCCGGCGGGAAAAGGCCGCGATCATCGTCCGGCTCATGCTGGCCGAGGGCGGCAGCCTGCCGCCGCTCAGCAGCCTGCCCGAGGATCTTCAGGCCGGGCTGACCGAACAGATGGCGCGGATGCGCAGCGTCGACCGCGCCACCATGACCGCGGTGATCGAGGAATTCCTCGACGAGCTCGATCAGGTCGGCCTCTCCTTCCCCGGCGGGCTCGAAGGCGCGCTGGCGGTGATGGACGGCCATATCAGCCCCGACACCGCCAACCGCCTGCGCCGCCTCGCCGGCTCCGGCGGCAAGGGCGATCCTTGGGAAAAGCTGATCGGCCTGCCGGTGGACGAGCTGCTGCCTGTGCTGGAGCAGGAAAGCACCGAGGTGGCGGCGGTGATGCTGTCGAAACTGCCGGTGCCCAAGGCGGCGGAGCTTCTGGGCAAGCTGCCGGGCGAGAAGGCGCGGCGGGTGGCCTATGCCGTGTCGATGACCGGAAGCGTCGAGCCCGAGACGGTGCGGCGCATCGGCCAGTCGCTGGCGGCGCAATTCGCCAACCAGCCCGCCCGCGCCTTCAGCGGCACGCCGGTGGACCGGGTCGGCGCGATCCTTAACGTCTCACCCGCCCTGACCCGCGACGAGGTGCTCAAGGGGCTGGAGGAGGCCGACGCGGCCTTCGCCGAGAAGGTGCGCAAGGCGATCTTCACCTTCCAGCACATCCCCGCCCGGCTGAGCCCGCGCGATGTGCCGAAGGTGATACGGGTGGTGGACCAGCTGCGCCTCGTCACCGCGCTTGCCGCGGCCCAGACCACGCCGGAGGGGACGGAGGTCGCGGAATTCCTGCTGTCCAACATGTCGCAACGCATGGCGCAGGGCCTGCGCGAGGAGGCCGGGCAGCGCGGCAAGGTGAAGGAGAAGGAGGCAGAGGAGGCGATGAACGCCGTGGTCGCCGGCATCCGCCAGCTGGAGGAAAGCGGCGAGGTGGTGCTGATCGTGGAGGAGGACGAGTGAGGCCCCTGAGGGGGATCTGGGCAGCGCTGGCGCGTCTTGCGGTCAGGGCGGTAACGGAACTGGCAAGGCGGTGCGGCTCCGGAGGAGGACGGGTGCGGCATGGGCTACGCCGGGCACCGATCAGGGCTGGAGAAGCGTCGCCAGAGTGGCCTCCGAGCCTGACGTCGCAGCCGACGTCCGTCGAGGCGGGGGAAGCGGCGGACCGCTTCCCCCTTTGCTCAGACCTCGTCGCGGCCCGAGGCCCAGATGCAGGCCAGGGTGATCACCGCGGCGGCCAGCAGGTAGTAGCCGACATGGCTCATCCCGTAGCTGCGCTGCAACCAAGTCGCGGCATAAGGCGCCAGCGAGGCGCCGAAGATCCCGGCCAGGTTGAAGGTGATCGACGATCCGGTATAGCGTACCCGCGTCGGGAAGGGCGCGGCCAGCGCCGCGCCGATCACGCCATAGGTCAGCCCCATCAGGAACATGCCCAGCGTCACGAAGGCATAGATCCCGGCGAGACCGGCCCCCATCAGCGGGGCCAGCGCGAAGGAGAAGAGGCCGATCAGCACCGTCACCACCATCAGGAAGCCGTAGCGCCCCACCCGGTCGGCCACCTTGCCGGCCAGCGGGATGGCGAGGCCGAAGATCACCGAGCCATAGATTTGCACCGCCAGCGCCTCGGTGAAGGGGATCTCCAGCACCTTCACGTTGTAGGACAAGAGCCAGGCCGAGCAGATGTAGAACAGCACGAAGGTCACCAGCGCCACGAAGGTCCCGAGGAACAGGCTGCGCTTGTGGCTGCGGAACACCTCGACCACCGGGACCGAGACGCGCTCCTCCTTCGCCATCGCCTTGGCGAATTCCGGCGTCTCGGTGATCGACAGCCGGACCCAGAGCCCGATGCCGATCAGCAGGATCGAGGCGAGGAAGGGCGTGCGCCAGCCCCAGCTCAGCAGGTCCTCCTGGCTGATGAAATGCAGCAGCACCCAGAAGAAGCCCGACGACAGGAACAGCCCGACCGGCGCCCCCAGCTGCGGGAACATGCCGTACCAGGACCGCTTGCCCTCGGGCGCGTTCTCGGTGGCCAGCAGCACCGCCCCGCCCCATTCGCCGCCGAGGCCGAAGCCCTGGCCGAAGCGGCAGAGCGCCAAGAGCAGCGGCGCGGCGACGCCGATGCTCTCGTAGGTCGGCAGGAGACCGATCAGCACGGTCGAAATGCCCATCGTCATCAGCGCTGCGACCAGCGTCGCCTTGCGCCCGACGCGGTCGCCGAAATGGCCGAAGACCACGGCGCCGAAGGGCCGGGCGAAGAAGGCGATGGAGAAGGTGGCGAAGGAGGCCAGGAGCGCGGTGGTCGGGTCCGAAGCCGGGAAGAACAGCGTCGGGAAGATCAGCACGGCGGCGGTGGCGTAGACGTAGAAATCGAAGAACTCGATGGTGGTGCCGATCAGGCTGGCGGCCAGCACCCGCGACGGCGAGTTCAACGCCCGGGCCCCGCCCTCGGCGGCCGTCCTGGCAGAGAGGTCAGTCATGATATGTCCGTTCCTTGGAAAGGGCGCCGCGAACGGATCACCCCAGTCCGGGGCGGGTATCGCAAGGAAGCTGCGAATAAAAGTCGCAGCAGGACAAGGAATTGCGCCTGCATGGCAGGGTTGCGCCGGACGACTGGCTCGGGCTCAGCCGGCGGCGCCGGCCCCGCGCCACTCGTAGATCTCCGCCGCGGCGCTTGGGCAGCCGCAGCAGGACTTGGCGCAGGCGGCGGGCGGGCAGGACAGCCGCGCCACCCGGCCCTTGGCGATCCAATGCGCCAGCATGCCGCGCACCGCCTCCTCGTCGCTGCCGAGCCGCAGCGCCATCTCGGTCAGGCTGGCCCGGCCGCGCGCCTCGAGATAGGCCTTCAGCTGGATCAGCATGGCCTAGCCCCCGACCGCCAGCGGCAGCGGCTTCGCGCCGCCGATGCGCCGCAGCGCCAGCACGGTGACGGCGAAGGCGCCGAACACCGCGGCGATCCACAGCGCCGAGCTTGCCGGATGCCGCGCGATGGTCGCCACCTGGTAGAAGACGACCGCCGAGCCATAGCCCATCAGCAGGGTCCAGGCCGAGACGAAGCCGGTCCAGCGCCAGTCGGTCTCGCGCCAGACCGCGGCAATGGCCGCCGAACAGGGCATGTAGAGCAGCACCATCAGCAGATAGGCGAAGGCCCCTGCCCTTCCGTCGAACAGCGACGCCATCGCACCGAAGATCCCGGCGTCGACGCCCTGCGCCTCGGCCGCGACCGCGGGAGAGCTGACATCGCCCAGATCGAGGCCGAGCGGGTCGGTCAGCGCCCCGGCGAGCGCCGCAAGATTGGCCGGCACCGTCGCCGCCGCCTCGGAAAGGCCGGCCATGAGATCGAAGGGCGCGGGCTCCGCCCCGGCCTCAGGCGCGGCCATGCCGGCGTAGAGCGCATTCAGCGTGCCGACCACCGCCTCCTTGGCGAGGATGCCGGTGAAGATGCCGACCGTGGCGGGCCAGTTCTCCGGCCGGATGCCCATCGGCTCGAACACCGGGACGATGGTGCGGCCGATCTCGGAGAGCATGGAGGTGTTGCTGTCCTCGTTGCCGAAGCTGCCGTCGCGGCCCCAGGAGTTCAGGAAGGCCAGCACCACCACCACGGCGACGACGATCCGGCCCGCCTTCAGCACGAAGCCCTTCAGCCGGTCCCAGCTGCGCAACAGCACGCCGCGCAGCGTCGGCAGGTGATAGGGCGGCAGCTCCATGACGAAGGGCGAGGTCTCGCCCGGCAGCAGCGTGTGCTTCAGCACCAGCCCGGTGAGGACGGCGGCGATAATGCCGATCAGGTAGAGGCCGAAGACCAGGTTCTGCCCGCCGGTCGGGAAGAAGGCCGCGGCAAACAGTGCATAGACAGGCAGCCGGGCGCCGCAGGACATGAAGGGGGTCATCATGATGGTCAGGGTGCGGTCGCGCTGGTTCTCCAGCGTGCGGGTCGCCATGATCGCGGGCACGTTACAGCCGAAGCCGACGATCAGCGGCACGAAGGATTTCCCCGGCAGCCCGACCAGCCGCATGAAACGGTCCATGACGAATGCGGCCCGCGCCATGTAGCCCGAATCCTCCAGCACCGAGAGGAAGAGGAACAGGCAGGCGATCACCGGCACGAAGGTGCCGACGGTCTGCAAGCCGCCGCCCACCCCGTCGGCCAAGAGCGTGGTGAGCCAGTCGGGGCTGCCCAGCCGTTCCAGCAGATGCGCCGTCCCATCGACGAAGAGCGTGCCGCCGGCGAGGTCGAAGAAATCGATGAAGGCGCCGCCGATGTTGATGGTGAAGAGGAACATCAGATACATGATGACGAGGAAGAGCGGGATGCCGAGGCCGCGGTTCAGCACCACCCGGTCGATCTGGTCCGACAGACTGCGGTCGAGCTGCGCGCCGCGCTGCACCGTCCCGCCGGCGATCTCGGCCACCAGATCGTAGCGGGCGCTGGCGATGGCGGTGTCGGCGTCATAGCCGAGCGCCTCTTCCACCGATCCGCGCAGCCGGGCCACATTGCCGGCCAGCGCCGGCAGCCGGGTGCCGAGCGTCGCGTCGCCCTCCAGCAGCTCCAGCGCGATCCAGCGCGCCGTGCGCCGCGCCGCCGCGTCCTGCACCTGCGGCAGCAGCTCGGCCACAGCCGCCTCGATTTCGGGCGGATAGTGCAAGGGCAGGGCCGGCCCGGCGCCCAGATCGACCGCGTGGGAGATGGCGTCCTTCAGCGCTTCCACGCCCTGCCCTTGCGCCGCGACCATCGGCACCACCGGGCAGCCGAGCCGGCGCGACAGCGCCGCCGTGTCGATGGCGATGCGCTGCGCCTTGGCGACATCGGTCATGTTCAGCGCCAGCACCAGCGGCAGGCCCATCTCGATCAGCTGCACCGTCAGGTAGAGGTTGCGCTCCAAGTTGGAGGCGTCGACGATGTTCACCACCAGTTGCGCCGCGCCCGACAGCGCGTAGTCGCGGGCGATGCGCTCGTCGATCGAGACGGCATGGCCGGAACCGAGCGAATAGGTGCCAGGCAGGTCGACGAGCTCGTAGCTGCGGCCGGCATGGCTGAAGCTGCCGACCTTCTTCTCGACCGTCACGCCGGGCCAGTTGCCGACCATCTGCCGCGTACCGGTCAAGGCGTTGAACAGCGTGGTCTTGCCGCAATTCGGGTTGCCCAGGAGGGCGATGCTGCGCGCGCTCATGCCGGAAGGCCCTCGGCCATGTCGATCTCCAGCGCTTCGGCCTCGGCCTTGCGCAGCGACAACTGGTAGCCGCGCACCGCGATCACCACCGGGTCGCCCAGCGGGGCAACCCGCAGCAGGGTGAGCGCGGTTCCGGGGGTCAGGCCCATCGACAGGAGCTTCTGCCGGTAGGCAGGGGCCCCGGCGCGGAAACCGCTGACCCGGGCGCTGGCCCCGACCGCCATGTCCTTCAGGCTCAGGGGCATGCCGCAGCCTCCGGGTGCGAGCTGACGAAGATCCTGCGCGAGACCTCCTGCCCCAGCGCCAGCCGGGTGTCGCCGACCGCCACCACCAGCGGGCCGCTACCGCCGCGCCGGATCACCTCGACCTCGCGGCCGATCAGGATCCCGATGTCGGAGAGCCGCCGCTGCATTTCGCGCCCCCCGAGAATGGCGGTCACCTGGCCGCGCCCTCCCCCGTCCATCAGCGTCAGCGGCATATGCATCTCGGTCATCCCTGCTCATGATCCTCGTGAACAGGCCGGAGCCCCGGACCGGGGGCGCGGGCCCTGCAGGTAGTTTAGTCTTTCAGTCGGGAATGCGGAGGGGACACCTTGACGCAGGCAAGTGTCGCAGGCCGGAAGCCAGCAGCGGGACGCAGCCAGAGCCGCGGGACTGAACCCCGCGGGGAGACGCAGGGCAAAGACGTGGGAAAGCCCCGGCGCAGGGCCGGTTCGCTAGAACCCCTCGGGGCGGCGCAGGTCGGGTTCGGGTGGCAGATCGGCCTCGGCCAGCTTCTCGGCCAGCATGGTCCGGGCATTGTCGCCGGCGCCGGACAGCATCTGCCAGAGGCTGCGGGCGGCGGGGGCGACGCGCGGCTCGGTCAGGGCGAGGGCGCTGTGCAGCCAGACCGCCAGCCCGTCGCTGCTGTCATAGGCGCGCTGCTTGCGCAGGGCGGCGATCTTCGTCTCGGCCTTGGAGATAAAGCGGGTCCGCTCCGCCGGGGTCCAGGCCGCGATCTCCAGCAGTTCCTGCCCCTCGGCGCGGTAGCGGGCGGCCCAGAGCTGCGCCTCGGCGGCAAGGCCGTCGACGACATGCGGCTTCGAAGTTTCCAGCCGGTCCACCACGGCCTGCGCCGCGTCGATCCGGGCCTGCACGGCCTTTTCCTTCTTCCAGTCGTTGAACATCGCGCCTCCTGTGCCCCCTCTGTGACACAGACCGAGCCCGGCGTCACCCCGCCGGGTTTACCAGCCGGTCAGCCCGTCCACCGGGGCGGGCGGCACCCGCTGGGTCACCAGCGCGCTGGGGCGCTTGTCGTAGAAGGCGTTGCCGCCGGTGACGAGCACGTAATGCATGTTGTCATAGGGGAAGCGGTGGCCGGCGGTGTGGAAGAACTTGGCCTCGCCGACCAGCGGATGCCGTTCGCCGCGAAGCACCGCCCGCGCCGCCTCGCGCGCCTTGGGCAGCGACCGCTGGTCCATCCGGCGCGTCATCACACCGGGGGCGAACTGCCGCTTCTGCGCCACCACCTCGCAGATGCTGTCGGGAAACTGGTCGGATTCGACCCGGTTCATCACCACGGTGCCGACGGCGATCATGCCGTCGCGGCTGGAACGGTTGGATTCGAAATACATCGCCCGCGCCATGCATTCCTCCGGCGTCGCGCGGTGGAACAGGCCGCAGCCCGAGAGCAACAGGGCCGCGCCGAGGCAGAGGGCGGGGAAACGTGTCGACCGGGGGAATGTCATCGCGGCTCCGTCCTTGGGTAAGAGCTTTCTACCGCATGGCGCAGGCACATCAAGGCCTGCTCCGGACCAGGCGGCTGCCCGATCCGGAGGTCTTCGCGCTCAGCTGCAGCCGCTGGTGCCGCCGCAGGTGTTGCACTTCATACAGGTGCCGTTGCGCACCAGCGTGTAGTTGCCGCATTCGCCGCAGGGGTCGCCCTCGTAGCCCTGCATCTTGGCCTTGGTGCGGGCGTCCATGCCGACAGTCCCGGTGGCGAGCGCGGTCGCGCCGCGGGTCTCGGTCAGCATGCCGCCGAGGGTGGAGACCGCATCGAAGCTGGAGACGGACATCCCGCCCTGCAGCACGGTCAGCTCCTGCGGCAGACGCTTGCGCAGATAGCCGGTGGAGCTGATCTGTTTCAGCACCTCGAGGCTGCGCGAGGCTGCGGCTTCGGAGACCTCGGACAGGTTCGACCGCTTGCCCTCGTCATGGCCGCCGCCGAGATCGTCGAAGGACGCGCCCTGCGGTTTGACATGGGCGAGATCGGTGCGGTCGAGATAGGAGACCGCCAGTTCGCGGAAGATGTAGTCGAGGATCGAGGTCGCGTTCTTGATCGTCTCGTTGCCCTGCACCATGCCGGCCGGTTCGAACTTGGTGAAGGTGAAGGCCTCGACGAACTCCTCCAGCGGCACGCCGTATTGCAGGCCGACCGAGACCGCGATGGCGAAGTTGTTCATCATCGCCCGGAAGCCAGCGCCTTCCTTGTGCATGTCGATGAAGATCTCGCCCAGCGTGCCGTCCTTGTATTCGCCGGTGCGCAGGTAGACCTTGTGACCGCCGACGATGGCCTTCTGGGTGTAGCCCTTGCGGCGCTCGGGCAGCTTCTCGCGGTTGGAGCGGATGATCTCCTTGACGATCACCTTCTCGACGATCTTCTCGGCCAGAACGATCGCCTTTTCCTGCGCCGAGCCGTTGGCGAGGATTTCTTCGGCTTCCTCGTCATCCTCGACCAGGGCGGAGGCAAGCGGCTGGCTCAACTTCGAGCCGTCGCGGTAGAGGGCGTTCGCCTTGATGCCGAGCGACCAGGACAGCTCGTAGGCCGCCAGCGTCTCGGCGATGGAGGCCGAGTTCGGCATGTTGATCGTCTTGGAGATCGCGCCCGAGATGAAGCTCTGCGCCGCGGCCATCATGTGGATGTGGCTCTGGACCGAGAGATAGCGCTTGCCGGTCTTGCCGCAGGCATTGGCGCAGTCGAAGACCGAATAGTGCTCGGGCTTGAGGAAGGGCGCGCCTTCCAGCGTCATCGTCCCGCAGACATGGTCGTTGGCCGCGTCGATCTGCGCCTTGGAGAAGCCGAGGTGGCGCAGGAGGTCGAAGGTCGGATCGGCCAGCTTGGCCGCCGGGATGCCGAGGGTGTTCTTGCAGAAATCCTCGCCCAGCGTCCACTGGTTGAAGACGAAGCGGATGTCGAAGGCCGAGGGCAGCGCCGCCTCGATCTTGTCGAGTTCGCGCGACCCGAAGCCGTGGCCGATCAGCGCGGTGGTGTTGATGCCGGGGCAGTTGCCGATCGAGCCGTGACCGACCGCATGGGCGACGATCTCGGAGATCTGCGACGAGCGGTAGCCGAGCTTTTCCAGCGCCGCGGGCACCGACTGGTTGATGATCTTGAAGTAGCCGCCGCCCGCGAGCTTCTTGAACTTCACCAGCGCGAAGTCCGGCTCGATGCCGGTGGTGTCGCAATCCATCACCAGACCGATGGTCCCCGTGGGCGCGATCACCGTCACCTGCGCGTTGCGGAAGCCGTGCTGCTCGCCCAGGGAGAGCGCCTCGTCCCAGGCCGCTTTCGCCAGCGGGATCAGCGACAGGTCGGGGCAGTTGGCATGGTCGAGCGGCACCGGCGCCACATTCACCGCCTCGTAGCCGGTGGTCTTGCCATAGGCCGCGGCGCGGTGGTTGCGGATGACGCGCAGCATGTGGCTCGCGTTGCGCTGGTAGCCCGAGAAGGCGCCGAGCTCGCCCGCCATCTCGGCCGAGGTGGCATAGGAGACGCCGGTCATGATCGCGGTCAGCGCGCCGCAGAGCGCCCGGCCTTCGGCGGAGTCGTAGCCGAAGCCCATGTTCATCAAGAGGCCGCCGATGTTGGCATAGCCGAGCCCCAGCGTGCGGAAGTCGTAGGAGAGCCGGGCGATTTCCTGCGAGGGGAATTGCGCCATCATCACCGAGACTTCCAGCGTCACCGTCCAGAGCCGGGTGGCATGGACATAGGCGTCGGCGTCGAACTTGCCGTTGGCATAGAAGGTCAACAGGTTCATCGAGGCGAGGTTGCAGGCCGTGTCGTCGAGGAACATGTATTCCGAGCATGGGTTCGAGCCGCGGATCGGCCCGTCCTCCGGGCAGGTGTGCCAGGCGTTCACCGTGTCATGGAACTGGATGCCCGGATCGGCGCAGGCCCAGGCGGCATGGCCGACCTGATCCCAGAGATCGCGCGCCTTGATGGTCTTGGCCACCTTGCCGTCGGTGCGGCGGATCAGCGCCCAGTCGGCATCGTCGCGCACCGCCTTGAGGAAGGCGTCGGTGACGCGGACCGAGTTGTTGGAGTTCTGGCCGGAGACCGAGATATAGGCCTCGGAATCCCAGTCGGTGTCATAGGTCGGGAACTCGATCGAGGAGAAGCCCTGCCGCGCGTATTGCAGCACGCGGTTGATGTAGGTCTCGGGGATCATCACCTTCTTGGCCGACCGGATCGCCGCCTTCAGCGCCTCGTTCTTCGCCGGATCGGTGGCGTCGGCGATCGAGCCGTCCCAGGCGCCGATGGCGGTGAAGATCTCGTTCAGCTTGGCTTCGTGCATCTTGGAGCCGGCCACGAGGCTGGCGACCTTCTGCTCCTCGATGACCTTCCAGTTGATGAACTGCTCGACATCGGGGTGATCCATGTCGCAGATCACCATCTTGGCCGCGCGCCGCGTGGTGCCGCCCGACTTGATCGCCCCCGCCGCGCGGTCGCCGATCTTGAGGAAGCCCATCAGGCCGGAGGATTTGCCGCCACCCGACAGCTTCTCGCCCTCGCCACGGAGGCTGGAGAAGTTGGTGCCGGTGCCGGAGCCATATTTGAACAGCCGCGCCTCGCGGACCCAGAGATCCATGATGCCGCCGTCGCCGACCAGATCATCCTTCACCGACTGGATGAAGCAGGCATGCGGCTGCGGGTGCTCGTAGGCGGAGTCGGACTTGGTCAGCTTGCCGGTCTGGTAATCGACGTAGTAGTGGCCCTGCGACGGGCCGTCGATGCCATAGGCCCAGTGCAGGCCGGTGTTGAACCACTGCGGCGAGTTCGGCGCGGCCATCTGCCGGGCCAGCATGAAGCGCATCTCGTCGTAATAGGCGCGGGCATCGGCCTCGGTGGTGAAATAGCCGCCCTTCCAGCCCCAGTAGCACCATGCCCCGGCCAGACGATCGAAGACCTGCTTGGCGCTGGTCTCGCCGATGATGCGCTGGTCTTCGGGCAGCGCCGCCAGCGCCGCCTCGTCCGGCACCGAGCGCCAGAGGAACTCGGGCACGCCCTTTTCCTTCACGCGTTTCAGCTTGGCCGGAACCCCCGCCTTTCGGAAATACTTCTGCGCCAGAACGTCGGAGGCCACCTGGCTCCAGCCTGCCGGCACTTCCACCGCCTCGTTGCGGAAGACCACCGTGCCGTCGGGATTGCGGATCTCGGAAACCGTGGTCGCGAAGTCGATGGCGCCATAGGCGCCCGTCTCGGCCGTGGTGAACTTCCGCTCGATCTTCATCTGCCCCGTCTCCTGTGTTCGGTGCGGGGCGCGGCCCCGAGAATGCATCGGTGCTCGCCTGTGTGCAAAACCCTCAGGTCCCGCGAAGGCGGGGCATCGTCCGGCGCTTGGGGCGCAATCGGCGGGGACTTTGGCAGTACGGCGACGCACACTATATATTGTGCCCATGGCGGGCGTTTCGTCAAAGTGTCGTAAAATAAGGGGGGCGGCAACTGTGAAATTTTTCGCGGCAGGCCCATTTCCGCCTTGACCGGCGGGGCTTGGCCGGCCCGATGCCGATTCACCAAGGCCTCCAACCTGGGGACGGATAAGTGGATAACTTTGGACGGTTTGGTGGATAAGCGGCAAATCCTCAGGCGCCGGCGGCCTTTGCGGCTTTGCCCTGAAATCGTGGATGAACTGCGCCGCCGACCTCCAGTCCCCTGCGACACTCTTTCTTCCGCCTGAGCAGCCATTTCCCGCCTGTTGCGCAGAATCCCCAGGCTCTCCCGGCCTCCGCCCGATTCTTTGGCAGGGGCGCGGGTGCAGCAGAGAATCCCCCCACCACAATACGTGGTAGAGGCATGGCGCCCCGTCCTGTCGGGACGCCGAAGCAGGCTTTTCCGGCGCGACAAAATGGCCTAAGTCCCGAAGACCGACCACACCAGGATCCGCCATGAACGAGAACATCATCGCGCGCTGCGAGGCGAAGGGCCTGCGGATGACCGAACAGCGCCGCATCGTGGCGAGGGTGATCGGCGCCGCCGAGGACCACCCCGATGTCGAGGAGCTCTATGCCCGCGCCTCGGCGATCGACCCGCGCATCTCCATCGCCACGGTCTACCGCACGGTGAAGCTTTTCGAGGAATCCGGCATCCTCGAGCGGCTGGAATTCGGCGACGGGCGGGCGCGCTACGAGGATGCCGAGCGAGACCATCATGACCACCTGATCGACATGAACTCGGGCGAGGTGATCGAATTCGTCGATCCCGACATCGAGGCGCTGCAGGAACGCATCGCGGCGAAGCTCGGTTACAAGCTGATCGGGCACCGGCTGGAGCTCTACGGCACCCCGGTGAAGAAGGGCTGAGCGCCCGGCAAGGACAGTATGGAAAACCTGCGCGGCATCCTCATGATGGTCGCCTCGATGGCGGCCTTCGCCGTGGAGGACATGTTCATCAAGCTGGTCGCGGTGGACCTGCCGACCGGGCAGGTGCTGCTGTTCCTCGGGATCGCCGGCACGCCGCTGTTCGCGGCGCTCGCCGCGCGCGAGGGCAAGAGCATCTGGTCGCGCGAGGCGCTGGCGGGGCCGGTGCTCTGGCGCAATGCGGGCGAGATGATCGGCACGGCGGGCTTCATCACCGCGCTGGCGCTGGTGCCGCTGGCCACCATCTCCGCCATCCTGCAGGCGACGCCGCTGGCCGTCACCTTCGGCGCGGCGGTGTTTCTGGGCGAGACGGTGGGCTGGCGGCGCTGGAGCGCCATCGCGGTCGGCTTCGTCGGCGTGATTATCGTCATCCGCCCGGGCTTCGACGGCTTCGATCTCGCCTCGCTCTGGGGCGTGCTGGCGGTGATCGGCATGTCGGTGCGCGACATCGCCACCCGCCGCCTGCCCGCCAGCATCTCGACGATGCAGGTCGGCGCCTGGGCCTTCGTCACGGTGGCGGTGCTCGGCGCGGGCATGCTGCTGATCGGCGGCGGCGCGGTCTGGCCGAGCCCGGCGCAGCTGGGCCTCCTGTGCGGCGCGCTGCTCTTCGGCTTCGTCGGCTACTGGACGGTGATCCTCGCCACCCGCGTCGGCGAGGTCTCGGCCATCGTCCCCTTCCGCTATTCGCGCCTCATCTTCGCCCTCGTGATCGGCACCCTGGTCTTCGGCGAGCGGCCCGACCGCTGGGTGCTGATCGGGGCCGCGCTGATCATCGGCTCGGGTCTCTACACCTTCGCGCGCGAGCAGCGGCTGCGGCGGCGCGCCCTTTCCATGCGGCCCGACGCAGGGTAATAGAGCGGCAAACTTCCGCAGCACAGGGACCTGCCATGAGCACGATCGTTGATATCCACGCCCGCGAGATTCTCGACAGCCGGGGCAACCCCACGATCGAGGTGGACGTGACGCTGGAAAGCGGCGCCATGGGCCGCGCCGCCGTTCCCTCGGGCGCCTCGACCGGCGCGCATGAGGCGGTGGAGCGCCGCGACGGCGACAAGGCCCGCTACATGGGCAAGGGCGTGCTGGAGGCGGTCGCGGCCGTCAACGGCGAGATCGCCGAAGAGCTGGTCGGCTTCGACGCCACCGAGCAGGTCGGCATCGACCGCACCATGATCGAGATGGACGGCACGCCGAACAAGTCGCGTCTGGGCGCCAACGCCATCCTCGGCGTCTCGCTCGCCGTAGCCAAGGCCGCGGCCGAAGTCTCCGGCCAGCCGCTCTACCGCTATGTCGGCGGCACCTCGGCCCGCATCCTGCCGGTGCCGATGATGAACATCATCAACGGCGGCGAACATGCCGACAACCCGATCGACATCCAGGAATTCATGATCATGCCGGTGGCGGCGGAGAACATCCGCGACGCGATCCGCATGGGCTCTGAAGTCTTCCACACGCTGAAGAAGGAACTGTCGGCAGCGGGCTTCAACACCGGGATCGGCGACGAGGGCGGCTTTGCCCCCAACATCAGCTCCACCCGCGAGGCGCTCGACTTCGTGCTGAAATCCATCGAGAAGGCCGGCTATCGCCCCGGTGAGGAGATCTTCCTCGCGCTCGACTGCGCCTCGACCGAATACTACCGCGGCGGCAAGTACGAGATGAAGGGCGAGGGCAAGTCGCTGAGCTCGGAAGAGAACGTGGCCTATCTGGCGGCGCTCTGCGGCGACTACCCGATCATCTCGATCGAGGACGGCATGGCCGAGGATGACTGGGACGGCTGGAAGATGCTGACCGAGACGCTGGGCGACAAGATCCAGCTGGTCGGCGACGATCTCTTCGTCACCAACCCCAAGCGTCTGGCCGAAGGCATCGCGGCGGGCTGCGCCAACTCCATGCTGGTGAAGGTGAACCAGATCGGCACCTTGACCGAGACGCTGGCCGCCGTCGATATGGCGCATCGCGCGCGCTACACCAACGTCATGTCGCACCGCTCCGGCGAGACCGAGGACAGCACCATCGCCGACCTCGCCGTGGCGACCAACTGCGGCCAGATCAAGACCGGCTCGCTGTCGCGCTCCGACCGTCTGGCGAAATACAACCAGCTGATCCGCATCGAGGAAATGCTGGGCGAAGTGGCCGAATACGCCGGCCGCTCGATCCTGAAGCGCTGATATCGCAAGGCCCCGGCGGAAACGCCGGGGCCTTCTTCCTTCCGGGCCCACCGCCATGACCGACGCCGACCGGATCATCCACGCCCTCGATCTCGCCCCGCATCCCGAGGGCGGCTGGTATCGCCAGACCTGGATGGCCGAGGGCGAAGGCCGCGCCGCGGGCACGGCGATCCTCTTCCTGCTGAAAGCGAACGAACGCTCGCATTGGCACCGGGTCGATGCGGCGGAGATCTGGCACTTCCACGCCGGCGCTCCGCTGATCCTGTCGATCGCCGCCGAGACGCGAGGCCCGGCGCGGGATCTGCTGCTCGGCCCCGATGTGCTGGCGGGCCAATCGGTGCAGGGGATCGTGCCGCCGTTCCACTGGCAGGCCGCGCGCTCGACCGGGGATTACAGCCTCGTCGGCTGCACCGTCAGCCCCGGCTTCCGCTTCGAGGGCTTCGAGCTGGCCCCGCCCGGCTTCGACATTCCGCGCTAGTCCGGGCGGCTGATCTGCCCCCCGCCGACCAGTGCCGAGACCCCGGTGGTCGAAGGCCCCGAGGTCGGCAGGCCGCGCGCCACCCGGATGGCGAGAAAGGCGAAGGCCTGCGCCTCCAGCATGTCGCCGTCGAGCCCGACCGCTTCCACCGGCTGCACCTCGCAGGCCAGCCGCTCGGCCAGCATCGCCATCAGGGTGGCGTTGTGCCGCCCGCCCCCGCAGACCAGCACCCGCGAGACCGGCGTCGGGAAATGCTCGGCGCCGCGCGCCACGGCGGCGGCGCAGGCCGCCGTCAGCGTCGCCGCGGCATCGGCATCCGAAAGGCCCGCGACCGCTTCGGAGAGCGCGGGGAAGGCGTTGCGGTCCAGCGATTTCGGCGGCATGCGGAAGAAATAGGGATGGCGCAGGAACTGCTCCAGCACCGCCTCCTCCACCCGGCCCTCGGCGGCCAGCCTGCCGCCCTCGTCCTGCGTAAGCGCCCGGCGCGCCTGCATCAGGTCGTTCACCGGCGCATTGGCCGGCCCCGTGTCGAAGGCAAGGCAGGCCCCCGGCGCCTCGGGCGCCGATTGACGTGGATCGACCCATGTCAGATTGCCGACGCCCCCGAGGTTGAGAAAGGCCAGCGGCAGATCGGCGCTGATGCGCCGGGCGCAGGCGAAGTGGAAGAAGGGCGCCAGCGGTGCGCCCTGCCCGCCCATCTGCACGTCGGCGCTGCGGAAATCCCAGACCACCGGCACACCCAGCCGCTGCGCCAGCACCGCGCCCGAGCCGGCCTGATGCGTGCCGCGCCCGCCCGGATCATGCGCCAGCGTCTGACCGTGGAAGCCGACGAGATCCGCCCCCGGAAAGCGCGACAGAAGCTCGGCATGCGCAGTCTCCACCACCTCCGCCGCCGCCTGCGCCGCGGCCTCTCCCGGCCAGCAGCCGAAGCCCGCGCGGATCACCGCCCGCTCGGCCTCGCTGTAAGGGCGGTAGGCGCTGTCGCCCAACTCCAGTATCCGCTCGCCATCGGTCAGCAGCATCGCCGCATCGACCCCGTCGAGCGAGGTGCCCGACATCGCCCCCAAGACCCAGAGCGCCCCCGGTTTCAACATGCCCTTCCCCTCACACCCTGCCCCCGATATACGAAACCCGTCACGAGATGACCTGTTAAAGCACGAGACCCCGATGACCTACCATGCGAAATCCGAATTCATGCGTGTGATGATCGAGCGCGGCTTCCTGGCCGATTGCACCGATTATCAGGCGCTCGACGCGGCCTTGGTCAAGGGGGTCGTGCCGACCTATATCGGCTATGACGCCACGGCGGCCTCGCTACATGTCGGGCATCTCCTCAACATCATGATGCTGCGCTGGCTGCAGAAGACCGGGCACAAGCCGATCACCCTGATGGGCGGCGGCACGACCAAGGTGGGCGACCCCTCCTTCCGCGCCGACGAGCGCCCGCTGCTGACGCCGGCGCAGATCGACGCCAACATCGCCGGGATGCAGCAGGTCTTCGCCCGCTACCTCTCCTACGGCGAGGGCGCGAGCGATGCGCTGATGCTGAACAACGCCGAATGGCTGGACGATCTGAACTACCTCGATTTCCTGCGGGACATCGGGCGGCATTTCTCGGTGAACCGGATGCTGGCGTTCGAGAGCGTGAAATCCCGGCTGGACCGCGAGCAGTCGCTGTCCTTCCTCGAATTCAACTACATGATCCTGCAGGCCTACGACTTCCTCGAGCTGCACCGCCGCTACGGCTGCCTGTTGCAGATGGGCGGGTCGGACCAGTGGGGCAACATCATCAACGGGATCGACCTCACCCGCCGCGTGCTGGATGACGAGATCTACGGCCTGACCTCGCCGCTGCTGACCACCTCGGACGGGCGCAAGATGGGCAAGTCGCAGGGCGGCGCCGTCTGGCTGAACGGCGAGATGCTGTCGCCCTACGACTTCTGGCAGTTCTGGCGCAACACCACCGACGCCGACGTGGGGCGCTTCCTCAAGCTCTACACCGAGCTGCCGGTGGAAGAGTGCGACCGGCTCGGCGCGCTGCAGGGCTCGGAGATCAACGCAGCCAAGGTGATCCTCGCCAACGAGGTGACGACCCTGCTGCACGGCGCCGAGGCGGCGGCGGCGGCGGAAGCCACGGCGCGGGCGGTGTTCGAACAGGGCGGCGTCGGCGACGAGCTGGAGGTGGTGACGCTGGAGGCGGCCAAGCTCGACGGCGGGCTCTCGGTCAGCCATTTCTTGGTGGCCGCGGGTCTGGTGGCCTCGGGCAAGGAGGCGAAGCGTCTGGTGGCCGAGAACGGGCTGCGCTTCAACAACGAGCCGGTCAATGACGCCAATGCGACGGTGACGGCAGAGACGGTCGGCGAGGAATTGAAAGTCTCGATCGGCAAGAAGAAACACAAGCTGGTCAGACTCGCCTGACCTTCATTTTCTGTCTCTAAATATCCTCGGGGGGTCCGGGGGGCAGACAGCCCCCCGGCCTTTCCATTTGCACCACGCCTCAGGGCGCGACCGTGACCTTGGTCATCACGTCCGGCGTGCGCGGCGGCTCGCCCTTGGCGATGCTGTCCACCACGTCCATCCCCGAGATCACCTTGCCGACCACGGTATACTGGCCGTTCAGGAAGTCGCCCGGCGCGAACATGATGAAGAACTGCGAGTTGGCCGAATCCGGGCTCTGGGACCGGGCCATGCCGACGACGCCGCGCTCGAAGCTCACGTCCGAGAACTCCGCCGGGATGTCCGGCAGGTCGGAGCCGCCCATGCCCGCGCTGGAAAGGTCGGAGCCCTTGCCATATTGCACATCGCCGGTCTGGGCCATGAAGCCTTCGATGACGCGGTGGAACACCACCCCGTCATAGGCGCCCTTCTCGGCCAGTGCGGTGATCTGCGCCACGTGCTTCGGCGCCACCTCGGGCATCAGGTCGATGACCACGGTGCCATTGGCTTCGCCCGCGACCTCGATGCTGAGGTTCGGGCCGGGGCCGTCGGCAGCGTCCTGCGCCATGACCGCCGATTGCGACAGGCCATAGCCGCCGAGGACAGCCAGCCCCAGCGCCATGATCCCGCCTGCGAGGAAACGACCGTCAGACATCTGCCGCGACCCTGACCGAGATCATGCGGTCCGGGTTCGGCGCAGGCTCGCCCCGGGTGATCTTGTCGACGAATTCCATGCCCGAGATCACCCGACCGTAGACGGTGTATTGCCCGTTCAGGAAGTCGTTGTCCTTGAAGTTGATGAAGAACTGGCTGTTGGCCGAGTTCGGGTTCTGCGAACGGGCGGCGCCCAGCGTGCCGCGCGCATGCGGCAGCTTGGAGAATTCGGCCGGAAGGTCCGGCATGTCCGACCCGCCGGTGCCGGCGCGGCGCAGGTTGAAGTCCTTCTCGGCATTGCCGTTGGCCACGTCGCCGGTCTGGGCCATGAAGCCGTCGATGACGCGGTGGAACACCACGTTGTCATAGGCCCCGGCGCGGGCCAGCGCCTTCATCCGCTCGGAATGCTTCGGCGCGACGTCCGGCAGCAGCTGGATCACCACCTCGCCGTCCTTCAGCGTCATGATGATCGTGTTTTCGGGATCGGTAATCTCGGCCATGCGGCGCTCCTCTGTCTTGGGTTGGCTGAACCTAGTCGCGCACGGCCCTCAGGAAAAGGTCTGAATTTCTCCGGCTGCGTCATGCCGCCGGTTGACCTTGCGCCCGAGTTGGGACGAAACAGGAGGCCACATCACATCAGGGAGCGCATCATGGGCTGGAAAACACTCGACGACATGGATCTTGCCGGCAAGGTCGTGCTGGTCCGGGTCGATGTGAACGTGCCGATGGAGAACGGCGAGGTGACCGATGCGACGCGGATCGAGAAGATCGTGCCGACGGTGACCGACATTCTGGCCAAGGGCGGCAAGCCGGTGCTTCTGGCGCATTTCGGCCGGCCCAAGCGCAAGGTCGTCGAGGAGATGAGCCTGCGTCTGGTGCTGCCGGCGCTGCAGAAGGCCCTGCCCGAGACCAAAGTCTCCTTCGCGAGCGACTGCGTCGGGCCGGAGGCCGAGCAGGCGGTGGCGGCGATGCTGCAGGGCGAGGTCCTGCTGCTGGAGAACACCCGCTTCCATGCCGGGGAAGAGAAGAACGATCCCGAGCTCGCCAAGGCTATGGCGGCACTCGGCGATGTCTATGTGAACGACGCCTTCTCGGCGGCGCACCGCGCCCATGCCTCGACCGAGGCCATCGCCCGGCTGCTGCCGGCGGCGGCGGGACGGCTGATGGAGGCCGAGCTGAAGGCGCTGGAAGCGGCGCTCGGCCAGCCGCAGCGTCCGGTGGTGGCGGTGGTCGGCGGGGCCAAGGTCTCGACCAAGCTCGACCTTCTGGGCAATCTGGTGGGCCGGGTCGATCATCTGGTGATCGGCGGCGGCATGGCCAACACCTTCCTCGTGGCGCAGGGCGTCGAGGTCGGCAAGTCGCTGGCCGAGCGCGACATGGCGCCGACCGCGCTGGAGATCGTCGAGAAGGCCAAGGCCGCCGGCTGCACCATCCATCTGCCGCTCGACGTGGTGGTGGCGCGCGAGTTCAAGGCCGGGGCGGCGAACGAGACGGTCGATGTCTCCGCCTGCCCCGCCGATGCGATGATCCTCGACGCCGGGCCGAAGACCGTGGCGGCGCTGTCGCAGGTCTTCGCCACAGCGAAGACACTGATCTGGAACGGCCCGCTCGGCGCCTTCGAGATCGAGCCTTTCGATGCCGCGACCAATGCCGCGGCGCTGCAGGTGGCGCAGCTGACCAAGGCCGGGGAGCTGATCTCGGTCGCGGGCGGCGGCGATACGGTGGCGGCGCTGAACAAGGCCGGGGCGGCCGAGGGCTTCAGCTACATCTCGACGGCGGGCGGCGCCTTCCTCGAATGGATGGAAGGCAAGGAACTGCCCGGTGTGGCGGCGCTGGAGGGCTGAAACGGGGAGTTTCCGCCGTTCTTCACGCTGTTAGCGCCAACAGCGTTGCGAAGGCGTTTCCGGGGTTCTAGACCGCTGGGCATAGATCCCATTGGAAGGACCTCGGAATGCGCGCGAGCAAAGTTGTTCAGAAAATCCTCAGCAATTACGAAGGCGAGACGCCCGGCGTGAAGGCGAACCTCTGCCGGATGCTGATGGAAGGCAAGCTGGGCGGCACCGGAAAGATGATCATCCTGCCGGTCGACCAGGGCTTCGAGCATGGCCCGGCCCGCACCTTCGCGGCCAACCCGGCGGCCTATGATCCGCATTACCACTACCAGCTGGCGATCGACGCCGGGCTCAACGCCTATGCCGCCCCGCTGGGCATGCTGGAAGCCGGAGCCGACACCTTCGCCGGCCAGATCCCGACCATCCTCAAGGTGAACTCGGCCAACTCGCTGATGTCCGACACCGCCGGCAAGAACCAGGCGATCACCGCCTGCGTCGATGACGCGCTGCGTCTGGGCTGTGCGGCCATCGGCTTCACCATTTATCCGGGCTCGGACGTGGCCCTTGATATGTACGAAGAAATCTCCGCCATGCGGCAGGAAGCGGCGGCCAAGGGCGTGGCCACGGTGATCTGGTCCTACCCGCGCGGCGAGGCGATCAGCAAGGATGGCGAGACCGGGATCGACGTGGCGGCCTATGCGGCGCAGATCGCGGCGCTGCTCGGGGCGCATATCATCAAGATCAAGCTCTCCACCGACCATCTGATGCTGGCGGAGGCCAAGAAGGTCTACGAGGAGCAGAAGATCGACATCGCCACCCAGGCGGCGCGGGTGCGGCACTGCATGGACGCGAGCTTTGCCGGGCGGCGCATCGTGGTGTTCTCGGGCGGGGCCAAGAAGGGCGAGGATTCGGTCTATGACGACGCCCGCGCGATCCGCGACGGGGGCGGCAACGGCTCGATCATCGGGCGCAACAGCTTCCAGCGCTCGCGCAGCGACGCCCTCGCCATGCTGGGCAAGCTGGTCGACATCTACAAAGGCCGCGCCTGACACGGTTTTCCGCCTATCCCGCCATGGCGGGACAGGCCGCGAAGCGATTGACGAACCTGCCATTTTCAGGATTCACAAATCGCTTCGCTTCTGCCATGATCCGCAGACCTGCCCCCGCTGAACGAGGGGCCATGGATCTGGGGCCGTTTTGATGAGCACCTCGCATTCGCGCCCGGCGATCGGAGCCAGCCTGTACTTCATGCTGGCCTTCACGCTGGGCGCCTATTTCACCTTCGCCGCCGTGCAGGGCGATTTCGGCGTGTTCCGCCAGGTGCAGATCAAGGCCGAGGCCGAGGCGCTGCGGGCCGAGCGCGACCTCTTGCGGACCGATCTGGCCGAGATGCAGAACAAGACCCGCCGCCTGTCGGACGATTACCTCGACCTCGACCTGCTCGACGAGCAGGCCCGCGACGTGCTGGGCTATGTCCGCGCCGACGAGATCGTCATCCGTTAAATCACGATGCACATCCGATGCACGGGGCATGCACGGCCCGTGCAGACGCGGCTTGCGTCGCGTCAGGCGGCAAGTCTTCTGCGAAGACTTGCGGTAGGCGATCTTTCTGCGAAAGATCGGGAGGAAGCGTTTTCGCAGAAAACGCGCGCGGGGGGATTTTCGCAGAAAATCCGTGGCGGCGGATCGTCGGTCCTGGGCCACCGGAGCGGCTCTCAGTTTGCTCTCGCCCAATGCTTTCCGATGCGCTAAAGATAGTTCAGCATTAAACTACTTGTCTGCGACGGGAGGAGCCTGCATGGCCACCAAGAAATCGCCGGAGAAATCCAACGTCTCGAAAGACGAATTGCTGACCTACTACCGCGAGATGCTCCTGATCCGACGATTCGAGGAAAAGGCCGGCCAGCTCTACGGCATGGGTCTGATCGGCGGCTTCTGCCACCTCTACATCGGCCAGGAAGCCGTGGTCGTCGGGCTCGAGGCCGCCGCCAAGGAAGGCGACAAGCGGATCACCTCCTACCGCGACCACGGGCACATGCTGGCCTGCGGCATGGACCCCAAGGGGGTGATGGCCGAGCTGACCGGGCGCGAGGGGGGCTACTCCAGGGGCAAGGGCGGCTCGATGCACATGTTCTCCAAGGAGAAGCATTTCTACGGCGGCCACGGCATCGTCGGCGCGCAGGTGCCGCTCGGCGCAGGCCTCGCCTTCGCCGACAAGTATCTGGGCAATGACAACGTGACCTTCGCCTATTTCGGCGACGGCGCGGCGAACCAGGGTCAGGTCTACGAGACCTACAACATGGCCGAGCTGTGGAACCTGCCGGTCGTCTTCGTCATCGAGAACAACCAGTATGCCATGGGCACGAGCGTGAAGCGCTCCACCAAGTCGCCCTCGCTCTGGGAGCGCGGCGCCGCCTATGGCATCAAGGGCGAGGCCGTGGACGGCATGGACGTGCTGGCGGTGAAGGCCGCCGGCGAGAAGGCGGTTGCCGCCTGCCGCGCCGGCGAGGGCCCCTATATCCTCGAGATGATGACCTACCGCTACCGCGGCCACTCGATGTCGGACCCGGCAAAATACCGGACCCGCGAGGAAGTGCAGAAGATGCGCGACGAGAAGGACGCCATCGAGCATGTGCGCGACATGCTGCTGCAGGGCGGCCATGCCTCGGACGAGGATCTGAAAGCCGTCGACCGCGACATCAAGGCCGTGGTGAACGAGTCCGCCGACTTCGCCAAGGAGAGCCCCGAGCCTGCGCTCGAGGAACTCTGGACCGACATCTACGCCTGAGGAGAGAACCCATGGCAACCGAAGTACTGATGCCCGCGCTCTCGCCGACGATGGAAGAGGGCACGCTGGCCAAGTGGCTGGTGAAGGAAGGCGACGCGGTGAAAAGCGGCCAGATCCTCGCCGAGATCGAGACCGACAAGGCCACGATGGAATTCGAGGCGGTGGACGAGGGGATCGTCGGCAAGCTGCTGATCGCCGAAGGCACCGCGGGCGTGAAGGTGAACACGCCGATCGCGCTGATGCTGGAGGAAGGCGAGAGCGCCGATGCCGCGCCGGAGAAGGCGGCAGCGCCTTCGGCCAGTGTCGAGAAGCAGCCCGAGCAGCCGGAAGGATCGGAAGGCAAGGCGGTCGACGAGCCGCTGGTCTCCTCCCCCGGTTCGGCGGTGCCCGCAAAGCCGCCGGTCTCGCCGGATTGGCCCGAAGGCACGGCGATGAAGACGATGACCGTGCGCGAGGCGCTGCGCGAGGCCATGGCGGAAGAGATGCGCGGCAATGACCGCGTCTTCCTGATGGGCGAAGAGGTGGGCGAGTATCAGGGCGCCTACAAGATCAGCCAGGGCCTGCTCGACGAGTTCGGGCCGAAGCGCGTGGTGGACACGCCGATCACCGAGCACGGCTTTGCCGGCATCGCGGTCGGCGCGGCCTTCGGCGGGCTGAACCCGATCGTCGAGTTCATGACCTTCAACTTCGCCATGCAGGCGATGGACCAGATCCTGAACTCGGCGGCGAAGACGCTCTACATGTCCGGCGGCCAGATGGGCTGCCCGATCGTGTTCCGCGGCCCGAACGGCGCGGCAGCCCGCGTCGGCGCGCAGCACAGCCAGGACTATGCCGCCTGGTATGCGCAGATCCCGGGGCTGAAGGTGGTGATGCCCTATTCGGCCGCCGATGCGAAGGGCCTGTTGAAGCAGGCGATCCGCGATCCGAACCCGGTGATCTTCCTCGAGAACGAGATCCTCTACGGCCGCTCCTTCGAGGTGCCGGTGCTCGACGATTTCACCATCCCCTTCGGCAAGGCGAAGATCTGGCGCGAGGGCACTGACGTGACCATCGTCAGCTTCGGCATCGGCATGACCTATGCGCTGGAAGCGGCGGAGAAGCTGGCCGAGGACGGAATCAGCGCCGAGGTCATCGACCTGCGCACGCTGCGGCCCATCGACTATGACACGGTGCTCGAGTCGGTGAAGAAGACCAACCGCTGCGTCACGGTGGAAGAGGGCTGGCCGGTCGGCTCCATCGGCAACCACCTCTCGGCGACGATCATGCAGCGGGCCTTCGACTATCTCGACGCCCCGGTGCTGAACCTCACCGGCAAGGACGTGCCGATGCCCTATGCGGCCAATCTCGAGAAGCTCGCGCTGGTGACGACGGCGGAAGTCGTCGAAGCCGTCAAATCCGTCTGCTACCGCTGAGGAGGCAAGCCCATGGCAACCGAAGTTCTGATGCCCGCGCTGTCTCCGACGATGGAGGAAGGCACGCTGGCGAAATGGCTGGTCAAGGAGGGGGATGCGGTCAAGTCTGGCCAGATCCTCGCCGAGATCGAGACCGACAAAGCGACGATGGAGTTCGAGGCGGTCGATGAGGGGATCGTCGGCAAGCTGCTGATCGCCGAGGGCACCTCCGGGGTGAAGGTGAACACCCCCATCGCCGTGATGCTGGAGGAAGGCGAGGACGCCGATGCGGCGCCGGCCAGGGGCGGCGACGTGGTGTCGGAGAAGAAGGTCCCACCGGCGGAAGAGCCTGCGGATCAGGCCGCCCCGGCGCAGTCCAAGGCGGCGCCCGCCGAGAAGCCGGCCGGGAAGCCTGCGGCGCCGGAGGCGAAGGCCTCCTCGGGGGCGCGGGTCTTCGCCTCGCCGCTGGCGCGGCGCATCGCGCGCGAGAAGGGTCTGGACCTGACGGCCGTGAAGGGCTCCGGCCCGCATGGGCGGATCGTGAAGGCAGATGTCGAGGGGGCCCAGCCCTCGGCGGCGGCGCCTGCGGCGGCCAAGGCCGAAGCGGCGACCCCGGCAGCAGCGCCTGCGACCCCTGCCCCGTCGGCCATGCCGGCAGGCGCCTCGGCCGAGGCCGTCGCCAGGATGTTCGCCGACCGCGACTACGAGACGGTGACGCTCGACGGGATGCGCAAGACGATTGCCGCGCGTCTCACCGAGGCCAAGCAGACCATCCCGCATTTCTACCTGCGCCGCGACGTGCAGCTCGATGCGCTGATGAAGTTCCGCGCCGAGCTGAACGCCCAGCTCGAAGGCCGGGGGGTGAAGCTTTCGGTGAACGACTTCATCATCAAGGCCTGCGCGCTGGCGCTGCAGGCGGTGCCGAATGCCAATGCCGTCTGGGCCGGCGACCGCATCCTGCGGCTGAAGCCGTCGGATGTGGCGGTGGCCGTGGCGATCGAAGGCGGGCTCTTCACCCCGGTGCTGCGCGATGCGCATCAAAAGACGCTCTCGGCCCTGTCGGCAGAGATGAAGGATCTGGCCACCCGCGCCAAGACCCGCAAGCTGGCGCCGCATGAGTATCAGGGCGGCAGCTTCGCGATCTCCAATCTCGGGATGTTCGGCATCGACAACTTCGACGCGGTGATCAACCCGCCGCACGGCTCGATCCTCGCGGTCGGCGCCGGGGTGAAGAAGCCGGTGGTGAAGGGCAGCGAGGTCACGGTGGCCACCGTGATGTCGATGACGCTCTCGGTCGATCACCGGGTGATCGACGGCGCGCTGGGGGCGGAGTTCCTCAAGGCCATCGTCGAGAACCTCGAGAACCCGATGGCGATGCTGGCCTGAACCGGCATCCAGACACGAAAAATAGGCCCGGAGCGCAAGCTCCGGGCCTATCTGTTTCAGCAATCGGATGTCAGGCTTGGTCGGCGATCAGCTGGTCCATGGTGACCGAGGGCTGCGCGCAGCCCGCCTCGCCCACCACCCGCGCCGGAACGCCGGCCACGGTCGAGCAGGGCGGCACGTCATGCAGCACCACCGACCCGGCCGCGATCCGGCTGCAATGGCCGACGTGGATGTTGCCCAGCACCTTGGCCCCTGCCCCGATCAGCACGCCATTGCCGATCTTGGGATGCCGGTCGCCGTCTTCCTTGCCGGTGCCGCCCAGCGTCACCGAATGCAGCATCGAGACATTGTCGCCCACCACCGCCGTCTCGCCGATGACGATGGAATGCGCGTGGTCGATCATCAGCCCGCGCCCGACCTTCGCCGCCGGATGGATGTCGACACCGAAGACCTCAGACACGCGCATCTGCACGAAATAGGCCAGATCGATCCTGCCTTGGGTCCAGAGCCAATGGCCGATGCGATAGGCCTGCACAGCCTGGTAGCCCTTGAAGAACAGGATCGGCTGCAGGAAGCGGTGGCAGGCGGGGTCGCGCTCGAACACCGCCATGATGTCGGCCCGGGCCATCTGGCCCAGATCGGGATCGCGGGAGAAGGCCTCGTCGGCGATCTCGCGCAGGATCTGCTCGCTCATCTCGCCCGAGGCCAGCTTCAGCGAGAAGCGATAGGCCAGCGCCCGTTCCATCGACGGGTGGTGCAGCAGGCTGGAATGGATCAGCCCGCCCAGGAGCGGCTCCGCCTGGATGGCCGCCACGGCCTCGTCGCAGACGCGCTGCCAGACCGGATCGATCGTCGACATGCGGGGTTTCGTTTCGGGCATGGCAGGGTCTCCCTTCGCAACTGCAGAGTAGCACATAGGTGCGCCGGGCGACAGTCCAAGTGCGGCCCGCCGCCCTCCCGACTTTCGTCGCGCCCGCCCGGCCAGCGCCGCGATGACCAGCCCCAGCGCGGCGAGATAGTCCGGATCGGTCGCGAAAGCCTCGCGTCGGCGCGGCAATCCGGCGACCGCAGCACTCAGGCTGCCGTCGCCCCAGGCGGGATGCGGCCGGCCCAGCCGCTTCGACACCTGATGCGCGGCATGGGCGCGGTAGAGCAGCCGCTGCAGAAAAGGCCCTCGCTCGGCCTCCGGCAGCGCCATCAGCACCCGGGCCACCGTCACCAGTTCGGCCAGCAGCACCGTCCGCATCAACCGAGCCGCAGCGCCCGGAACGGGCCCGGCCCGTAGACCTCCGACAGTTGCGCCACCTCCACGCTCACCCCCGGCCCGTCCGCAGCCTGCTCGGCCGCGCCGTAGGTCCAGCCCGGGGCTTCCACGGTCGCCTGTTGCAGGATCGCGCCGTCCGGGGTGATGCGCAGCGCATAGGCCTCGCGCGCCTCGCCCAGCGGCGCCTCGCGGGACAGCCAGCTGTCGCCGTCGATACGGGTGCGGCGCAGCCAGCTGATCCTCAGGTCGCCCCCCGCGACCGGCTGCGCCCCGAGATGCACCGGCGCATAGGGCCGCAGGCCGATCCCCTCGAAGGCCTCGACCCGGTGCACCATCGCCGGATCGTCGTAACTCCGCCCCGCGCCGCCGATCCGGTAATGCCGCGCAAGGCCCCGGGCCGACGCCGGCAGGTCGACCTGCTGCAACGCCCCGTTCAGCAGCACGACGAGGCTGCCCACCGGCCAGTTCTCCGGCATCACCGCATCCGTCCCCTTCTGCCCCCTCAGCCGAAGCGACAGGTCGTAGCTCCCCGGGGCCACCAGCGCCGCCTCGGCGAACTGGAGTATCTCCCAGCGGTCGGCGCTCCCATCGCCGATCGCCATCGCATTGGCCCCGTTCAGCACCGCCAGCGGCGAGGCCGAGGCCAGCGCGCCGCCATAGACCTTCACCCGCAGCGCCGGCCCGCGATCCCAGAGCCCGGCCCGCGCCGCCGGCAGCGCCGTCTCGGTGCGGCCGATGACGGCCGAGGCGGGCAGCAGCCGGTTCAGCCGGTAGCCCGCATCCTCGGCGGCGCTCCACAGCGCGACCGATCCTGGCCAGGGCGTCGCCGTCACCGCCAGATGCGGCGCATACGGGACCTCCTCGCCGGTCAGCAGCGGCAGGTCGAGGAACACCGGGAACACCGGCACCGGCGGCACGAAGGGCTGCGCCGCGACCCGCTCCTCGGCGGCGTCGCTCGGCCGGTAGATCCCTGGCTCGACCCGCACCGCGTCGACAAGCTGCGCCGCGCCGCTCTCGATCCGGTCGATCCGGTAGCGCGCGCCTCCCAGCTCCACCACGTCGCCCGCTCCAAGCGGCAGCGCCGAGGGCGGCAGGGCGAAGCGCGCCAGATCCCGCGCCACTCGCGCCTCGGACAGCCAGCGTTCCGCGATGCCGCGCGCCTCCGCTGCCGCCAGCGTCATCGGCAGGTCGCTCTGCGACACGCCGAGGCTCACCTCGTCGGGAAAGATCGCCTCGGCCTGCCGGATCGCATAATCGCCCTCCGCCTCGATGTAGTCGAGCCGCACCCGCCCGGCCATCTCGGCTTCCGCCGCTCGGGTGGTCTCGACCGCACCCTCCAGCTCCGAGATCACCGCCAGCCGCTCCGGGTCCAGCACCGCCGCCGGACGCGCGTCGCGCATGCGGAAGATCAGCAGCCCGTCGCGCTCCAGCGCCTCGAAGCCATGCGCCAGCATCAGCGGCTGCAGCGCGGCGCGGGCGCTGCCGATCCCGGTCACCGCATAGCCCCGCACCACGCCGTAGAGCGCCGAGACATCGAAATGCCGCACACCGGACCGCTCGCAGATCTCCGCCACCACCGAGGCCAGCGGCTGCGCGCTGGCCCGCCCGCTCAGCCAGTGGCCGCGCCCATAGTTCACCGCATCGCTCCAGACATCCTGCAGCGCGGGAAACTGCGGAAAGGGCCGCGCATCCCAGGCCCAGACATGGGCGCGGGCCATGTCCCCCATCCGGCCGCCGTAGAGCGGCGACCAAGGGTTGCAGGCGGGATCGTCCCAGTATTCCGCCATCGCCCGCAGGTACTGCATCTGCATCACGTCGTCGCGCCGCCCATTCGACGCGCGCGGCAGCAGCGATTCCGACGACTTCGGATCGAGGAAGCGGTTCGGCTGGTTCGCCCCCTTGTCGATGGCGGCGCAGCCGTATTCGGTGAAGCGGATCGGCTTGGACCGCGGCTCCCAGTCCGTCGGCTCCGCCGCGCGGATGCCGTCGATCCTTTGGTGATGCGGCAGCCCCCACCAGCTCGCCAGGTCTTTCGGCCGATAGATCCAGGCCTCGTCCTGCGCCCCGTCCTCGATTGGCCGGCGCCGCTGCGCCGCCTCGCCTTCGGGCGAGTCGTAATACCAGTCGAAGCCCTCGCCCCCCGCGACATTCGCCTTCAGATAATCGAGGTTGTAGACCGACCCCCAGCCCGCATCGGCATGGTCCTCGCCGTCGCGCCAGTCGGCCAGCGGCAGGTAGTTGTCGATGCCGATGAAGTCGATCTCCGGATCGGCCCAGAGCGGGTCGAGGTGGAAATAGACATTGCCGTCGGTGTGATAGCCGAAATACTCCGACCAGTCGGCGGCATAGCTGATCTTCGTCGCCGACCCCAGGATCGCGCGCAGCTCCCTCGCCAACCGGCGCAGCGCCGCGACAGCCGGGAAACTGTCGCCCGCGCCGCGGATCTGCGTCAGGCCGCGCAGCTCCGAGGCGATGCAGAAGGCGTCCACCCCGCCAGCCAGCACGCAGAGATGCGCGTAATGCAGCGCGAAGCGGCGGTAGCCCCAGTCCTGTGGCCCGCCGTAGCGCATTTCCCCGTCGACCACCGCGAAATCCTCGGGCCGCGCCGCGCCGAAGAAGGCCGCAACCTCCGTCTCGGCCGCCGCCGTCCGGTCGGGCGACCCCGCGCGGCCCGACGCCTCCGACAGGGTGATCCGCCCGCGCCACGGCAGGGCAGGCTGATCCTCGGCCCCGGTCCAGGGGTCGTGCAGCCCGTTTCCCGCCAGCTGGTCCATCAGCAGAAAGGGATAGAACATCACCTCCTGCCCCGCCGCGCGCAGCGCCCGGATCGCCTCGATCACCGAGCGGTCGGCCGGCGTGCCGCCATAGACCGGCCCCCCCGACAGCGAGACCCGCGCCGCCTCCGCCCGCCCCAGCCCGGCGACGCGCCAGGGCATGTCCTCGGCGTCCCGCGCTTCCGGCTCCACCTTGGGCTTCACCTCGCACAGCCCGCAGCGCAGGTCGCTGCCGAACCACGACACCACCAGCGAGACCGACCCGCAATTCGGCAGCTCCTCGCGCAGCTGGGTCAGCGCGGTCGCCATATCGCTCCGCCCCGAGGGCGCGTGGACATTGACCGGCAGGTTCACCCCCAGCCCATCCTCGACATGCAGCGCCGTGGTCGCCAGCGCATATTCCCCGGTCCCCGGGATCAGCGCCACCGCCCGCACCGCCCGGGTCAGATCCATCACCCGCGCCGCGAACTCGCCCTGCGCCGGCCGGAACACCTCGAAGGACAGCTGCGGCACCCGGTTGCCGAAGGGCCCGAGGTCCAGATCCTCCAGCACCACATAGGCGATGCCGCGATAAGCCGGGGCCATGCCCGTCCCCTCCACCGCCTCGATCTTCGGGTCGGGCTGCTGGTCCTCGCCGCCGCTGTAGACCCGCAGGTTCAACCGCGACGGCTCCACCTCGGCGCCATCCGCCCAGATCCGCCCCACCCGGATGATCTCGCCCTCGCAGAGCGCCACCGCAAGGCTGACGCTGTAGGAATAGCTCACGAGGCTCGGCCGCGGCATCCCCTTGCCGCCGCCCGACCGGGTCGTGTTCTCGACGAAGCGGGTGGCCCAGATCACCTGCCCGCCCAGCCGGACCCGTCCGAAGACCTGCGCCACCGCAGCACCCTCGCTGGCGCCGGTCAGGCGGAAGCGCTCGATCCGGCCACTGTGCACCGTCTCCGACCCGGCTCCCAGCAGCCGCTGGTCGATCAGCTGGCCCAGCGTCGCTCCGATCGCCCGGCCGATCACCGCGCCGGAGAGGCCGAGGAGGCTGCCGCCGAACCCGGCGCCGAGGCCCGCGCCGACGGCGGAAAGCAGTAAGGTGGCCATTCAACGCGCTCCCATGGGAAATTCGAACCGTGCCGCGACCCGCCGCGCCCAGGCGGCGGAGAGTGGGCTCTCGATGACGCCATGCCCGCTGTAGGCATGGACAAAGCTCGCCTCCGCGCCGGCGCAGGCGAGGATGCCCAGATGCTTGGCTACCGCCCCCTCCCGCATGCGGAACAACAGCACGTCGCCCGCCGCCGCCTCACCCAGCGGTTTCCGCCGCAGCCAGCGCTCCGCCGCAGCCAGCAGCAGTTCCTGCCCCGAAGGCTCCGCCCAGTCCTGGGTATAGGCCGGCGGCCGCTCCGGCTCCGGCCCGCAGAGCGCACGCCAGACCCCGCGCACGAGCCCCAGACAATCCGCCCCCGCCCCAAGCACCGACGCCTGGTGCACATAGGGCGTGCCGATCCAGCGCCGCGCCTCGGCCACCACCGCCGAGCCGCTCACCGGAACCGGCTCCCGCCGTCATTCACCGAGGCGCCGCTGGGGACCGCGCTCAGCCAATCCTCACCCGGGATATGCGGGAAGCCACGGAAGTTGCGGATGTTGCCGAACTTCAGCCGGCAGGTCTCGGCCCGCCGGTCGCAGCCCGCCTCCAGCCGCAACCGGTCGCCCGGCGCGATCCCGGGGCCGATCGCCTGCCACAGCTCCACCACCCGCCCCCCGGCCCCCAGCCGGTCGTTCTTGATCACGCCCACCGCCCCCGCCGCTTCGCCGCTCAGCACCACCATCCGCCCCTTCTCGAACCAGCGGTCGTCGAAGCCGCGGAACTCGCCGAAGCGGAACAGCACGCGGTCCTCCACCACTTCCACCACCCGCTCCGCCATAAAGCCGGGCCGGCCCAGATCGAAGCGGCAGGAGGCATCGCCCAGAACCGCCGAGCAGTCGCGCTGATAGGCCCGGCCCTGCGGCTGGTTCAGCGCCTCGGTCAGGCCGCGCAGCTCCGCCCGGAACGTGCCGGCCGCGCGGGTGATCTCGCCGAGACTGCCGCGGAACTGCAGCACGCGCTCTGCCACATCGGCCCAGTTCACCAGCCAGCAGCGCACCTCCGCCCCGTCGAACCGCCCCGCCAGCAGATCCGCCTCGGTCACCGCCGCATCCGACAGCGCCCCCAGCGCCTCGGAGTTGTCGACCGAAAGCCCCGTCGTCTGCTGAAGGCTGCGCGCCGTCAGCCCGCTGTCGGCGCGGAACCGCATCTCCTCGAACCACAGGTCGCGGTCGTGATCGGTGAAGCCGAACAGCGCCCCGTCCCGCCGCCGCACCGCCCAGGCCCGGCACACCGTCGTCGTCCCGAGCGCCAGATGCGCGTAAAGCGCCGCCGCGCTCACAGCCGCAGCTCCACCACCGGCACGTTGGGCACATCCCCCGCCTGGAACGAGGCAACCGAGGTCTGGATGCGGTCGGTGTCGAACCGCACCGGCACATCGAACTCGAACCCCGCCGTCACCGCCGTCCCGAAATCGGGGGCCACGGCAAAGCTCACCACCCCGGTCGCCGGATCGACGACATACTCGACCCCCTCCACCTTCGGATCGCCCGCCACCGCCACCCGCACCGTCCCCGCCACCGGCTTCAGCACCGGCCGGGCATAGTCCTGCCCGCCCGAGACATAGGTCTTGCGCAGCGTGAAGGCGGTCGTCGCCCCGTCGCCCTGACCGATCGGCTGGTCCTGCGGCCCCGGCAGCTTGGAGGCCGGGCAGGATTTGTAATCCGCCCAGTCCTTCCAGCGGAAGCCGAACATCTGCCCGCGCCGCGCCTCGAAGAAGGCGATCAGCGCCTCGACATCGTCGAGCGAGCGCAGCCCCACCCCCGCGTCATACCGCCGGCGCGAATGCGCCCAAGGCGTGTTGCGCTCCTCGAAGCCGTTGGCCAGCGTCACGATCTCCGTGCGCCGCTCCGGTCCCCCGACCGAGCCGAAGCTCAGGTTGGCGGGAAAGCGGATCTCGTGAAATCCCATGCTCTCACCTGTTCCTCTGGCCGCGCGCCAAGGCCCGGCCCATCTGCGCCGCGATCTGGCCCTGGCTGCGCTGAAAGCCCTGCACATCCGGCGTGGTCACATTCATCACCACCGTCACCGCCTGCCCGCCGCCCGCCATCTGCACGCCGAGCCGCCCATCGGCCCCCCGCGCCAAGGGCAGGATCGCTTCCGGCCCAGCCTCGCCCATCAGCCCGCGCCCGCCGCGCATCGGGAATTCCGTCGCCCCCGAGACGACGCCGCCCCGGGCGAAGGGCATCACCCGCCCGGCGGAGAAGGCCCCGCCCTCGGCGAAGGGCAGCGCGCCACTGAGCAGCGCGTTCATCCCCTGAGCGAGAACCCCGCCCACCGCGTTCTGCACCGGCTTCATCGCCACGGCATAGACCGTGTCCGCCATCGTCCGCGCCACGCCTTCCAGCGCGTCCGACAGCTTCATCCCGTCGAACACCAGCCCATCGAAGGCCCGCCGCAGCCCGTAGCCGATGCCGGTCGACAGCCGGTCCACCTCGCGCCCGGTGAAGACCATCTGCTCGCGCATCCGCGACAGCTCGCCCTCGAAGGCCTGCGCCACGCCCAAGGCGCCGCCGAGGCTCGCCTCCAGCGCCGCCACCTGATCCTCCAGCTCCTCAATCCTCGCCATCGCCCGTCCTCCTCGCATCGGGGAACGCGCGCGCCAGCTCGTCGAGCCGCGCGCGGGTCAGGGGGGCCACCGCATCGACCCCCAGCAGCATCCGCAACTCCACCGGGGTCAGCCGCCAGAACGCCTCGGGCGACAGCCGCAGCCCGGTCAGCCCGACCCGCATCAGCCCGGCCCAGTCGATCCCGCTCATTCTCCCCCTCTCATTCTCCGGGCACCGCAAAGGCCCGCGCCAGCATCTCCGCCGCCGCCCGCGCCGCCCCCACCGGCCCGCCGCCGATCTCCACCGTGCGCAGATCCGCCGCCGTCCCCTGCCAGCCCCCGCCGCGCAACCCCGCCACCAGAAGCGCCAGCACGTCGCGGGTGGAAAACCGCCCGCCCTCGAACCGCTCCACCAGATCGACCAGCGAGCCCGTCTCCAGCGCCGCCTCCAGCTCCGCCAGCGCGCCCAGCGTCAGCTTGCCGACATGGCGCTGGCCATCGAGCCAGATCGCCACCTCTCCCGCCCAGGGATTCGCCATCAGAGCGCCGTGAAGCTCAGCACGCCCGCCGAGGCCAGCGTCAGCTCATAGGTCGCCTCGCCGTTATGGCTCCCGGCGTAATCCACCGCCGTGATCATGAACGGCCCCTGCACCACGCCGAAACTCGGGATGATGACCTGGAAATCCGGCACCTCGCCGTCGAAGAAGATCTGCCGCGCCCGCTCGTCTGTGCCCGCATCGCGAAACACCCCCGAGCCCGAGATCGACGCCGATCTCACCCCCGCGCCGCCCAGCAGTTCGCGCCAGCCGCCCTGGCTTTCCAGCGAGGTGACATCGACCGCCTCCGCGTTGAAGCTGATCCGCGTGGCCCTGAGCCCCGCGATGGTCTCGAACTGCCCGTCCCCGGTCAGGTCCAGCTTGATCAACAAGTCCTTGCCGTTCTGCACAGCCATCTCGCTCTCCACTCCTGTTCAGTCCTCGACCCGCGCCCGGAAGGTCAGATCGATCCGTCGCACCGCGCCCGCATCGCGCCGCTTCGCCACCGCCCGCAGAAAGTGCAGCCCGACGAGCCGCCCCCGCCCGAGCGTCAGCGCGGCATCCACCAGCGCGTCCGACACCGCCGCCGCGACCGCCTTCGCCGCCAGAAACCCCTCGGCATCCGAGATCACGCTGACGACGAAGCGATGCTCCGCCCCGCCGCCGCTCTTGTCCGACTGGTCCGAAACCTCCTCCGGCCCGAGCAGCACATAGGTTCCGCTCCCGCCGCCCGGCGGGATCGCGTCATGGATCGGCACCCCCGCCAGAGCGCCCGTCCCCGCCAGCCGCTGATAGACCGCCGCCTGCAGCGCCGCCGCCACGCCATAGCTCATGCCGGACCCTCCTCGCGGGCAAAGCAGGTCAGGTAACGCCCGCCCGCATCGCGCTCCGACACGGCGAGGATGGCGAAGACCCTACCGCCCTCGCGGAACCTCTGCCCGGCCACCGGCCGCGACGGCGCGCCGAAGGGCGCCGCCCGCACCGTGATCCGGCAGGGCACCGAGGCCAGCGTCACCTCCTCGCCCGCCACGTCGCGCCCCGAGCCCGGCGCCACCTCGGCCCAGAGCGTGCCGAGCGCCACCCAGCTCTCGGCATGGCCCCCCGCGCCATCCGCCACCCGCACCGGCCGCTCCAGCACCAGCGCGCGGCCCAGCTCCACGCTCATGCCTGCCCCCCGCCCAGCACCCGCACCGTGCGCCAGCGCTCGATCAGCGTGACCACCGCGAAGGGCAGCCCGGCAGAGCGCATCCCGCCATCGCTGCGATGCTCGTAATACTCCGCCGCCAGCAGCAGCACCGCCTGCGCGAGGTCGGACGGCACCGCGCCCCAGGCAGCCCCGAACCCCGCCTCGAACACCACCTCGACCCGCCCGCCGCTCGGCACGGCGGGCAGCAGCATCCCCACCGGCAGCAGCCGCGGCCTGTGCATGTCCGGCGCCAGCCGCCAGCCACTCGCCGGAACCACCTGCGCTGCCCCCGCCGCATCGACCAGCGTCACCGACAGCACGGTGGAGACCGGGGCCACCGGCAGCGCCTGCCCGCTCTCGCTGCGCCAGCGCTCCAGCACCAGCTGGAACCGCCGCGCGATCAGCGCCTTGCCGATCCGCCCCTCGATCGCCGCCAGCGCGGCCCGCAGGTAGCTCTCCATCAGCCCGTCCTGCAGCCCGTCATCGGCAAAGCCCGTGCCGAGCCGCAAGTGATCCTTCAGCGCCTGCACCGGCAAGGCGGCGACAGGCGCCGTCGTCTGCTCGATCAACATCCTCACATCCCCGAAAAACCCTCCAAGGGTTCATGGGCGCGCACCCGCGTCGCTCGGACGGAGGGAAGCAGCTAGACGGCGCGAGGGCCCGGAGCCCCGATGCGCACCCATGCTCCCGGCCCGGTCAGGGCCGGATCATCGCGCCGCCGGTCAGGTCAGCGCGAACTTCAGCAGCTTGATCGCGGCAAAGTCGGTCACGTCGCCGCCCACCCGCTTGCTGGCATAGAACAGCACATGCGGCTTGGCCGAGAACGGGTCGCGCAGCACCCGCAGGTCGGGCCGCTCGGCGATGGTGTAGCCGCTGGCGAAATCGCCGAAGGCGATGGCGAAGGCGTTGGCCGCGATGTCGGGCATGTCCTCGCAGATCAGCACCGGATAGCCCATCAGCCGCGCCGGCTCCGCCGCCGCCAGCCCGTCCGACCACAGGAAGCGCCCGTCCGCGTCCTTCATCTTGCGCACCGCGCCCGCGGTCTTCGAGTTCATCACGAAGCTCGCATTGGCCCGGTAATCCGCCGACAGCGCGTAGACGAGGTTGATGATGCAATCCGCCGCATTGGTCGCGGGGAAATCCGCCGCCGCCCCGGTCGAAACATAGCCGATGCTACCCCAGTTCCAGGCGGCGTTCGCGACCCTCGGGTGCTGCAGGATGCCCTTCGGCTTGTCGACGCCGTCGCCGCTGATGAAGGCCGCCGACTCCGCCCGGATGAAGCGCGCGGCGATCTTGCCGGCCAGCCAGCCCTCCACGTCGAAAACCGAGTCGTCCAGCAGCCGCTGGCTGGCCTTCGGCATGGCCGACAGCTCGTGCAGCCTGATCGAGATCCGCTCGATGGTCGGCGTCGCGGTCTCGGCCTGCGCCGCCGCCTCCGTCGCCCAGCCCGAGCCGACCTCGCTGCGGTCGATCAGCACGTCGAAGCTCGAGGCCTCCACATGCACCACGCTCGCCACCGCGCGCAGCGACGAGGTCGACAGCAGCAGCGACCGGATGGTCTCCGCCGTCTGCGGATCGACCAGATAGCCGCCATCCGCCGCCACCGCGGTGCTCATCGCCTTGCCTTCCAGCACGAGGCCGCGCAGCGCATCGTCGTCGCCCGAGCGCAGATAGGCGTCGAAGGCCTTCACATGCGGCGCCTCGGTCTCGGCCGCCGCCGACAGCGCCGGGCGCCCGTAGCTCATGGTTCTCCGATCCAGCATGGTCAAACGCTCTTCCTGTTGTTGCAACACCAACTTCACCTCGTCCCGAAAGCCCTTGATCTCCTTCAGGAACCCGGTCACGGCAGTCTGCACCTCCGCCACCGGCGTCCGGGCCTCGGACATGCCTGTCCCGGCCCGAGTCCTCGTCTCGGTCATCCCGTCTTTCCCTTTCGTGAACCTGTCAGCCCTCGGCCAGCGCCCGGCGCGCATCCTCGAAGATCGTCGCCAGATCGCGCCAGTTCCAATCGGCCGGCGTCTCGGCCTTGGCCGCGACCCGCGCCTCCGCCAGCATCGGGAAGGTCACCAGCGACACCTCCCAAAGCTCCACCTCGGCCAGCACCCGGCTGCCCTTGGCATCGCGCTCCGCCCGGAGCGTGCGATAGCCGATCGACAGCCCGTCGATCGCCCCCGCCGCCAGCAGCGCCGCCGCCTCGCGGCCCCGCTCCACCTCGGTCACGATGCGCCCCTTGACGTAGAGCCCCGTGGCGTCCTCCCGCACCTCGTCCCAGACCCCGATCGGCTGGCCCGGATCATGCTGCCACAGCATCTTCACCCGCCGCCCCGCCGCAGCCAGCGCCGCCAGCGACCCGCCATAGGCCCCCGCCAGCACCACATCGCCGCCCTGGTCGCGCCTGCCGAAGATCGAGGCATAGCCCTCCACCTTCGAGCCCTCAGTCACCACCAGCCCCGCTTCGGGCCGGTGGAACTTCACCTCCGGCGCGCCGAACACGTCCCTCATCCCCATCGCCTCACCTCATCGCCGCCCTCAGCACAGCCTCCGCCCCCTGCGTCAGAAGGAAGGCGGCGACCCCGTAAACCCCCAGCCAGATGCGGCGCTCCAACCGCTCCAGCGTGCTCTCGATCTGGCCCAGCCGGTATTCCAGCGCGCTCCAGCGCTCCTCGGCGACGCGCTCGTTGGCGTCGATCCGGGCGCTGGCCACATCGAAACTGTCGTAGAGGAAGCGCGAGCCCCCGTTGCGCGGCTGGATCATTCGTCCTCCGCGATCCGCGGCAGGCCGAGCAGGGCCCGCTTCTCCGCCACCGTCAGGAAATCCGCCGTCCCGACCCGCATCCACTGCTGGTCGCGCTCCGCCGCCAGCGCCGGCACCTGATCGAGATCCGGCCGCAGCATCACCCGCTCGCCGCTGAACCCCGCCAGCCAGTGCGACACCGCTGCCGTGACCTTCGCCGCAAGCGGCAGCACCGTCAGCCGGTAGAAGGCCCGGTTCGCCTCCTGGTAATTGGCATAGGTCGCATCCCCCGGGATCCCCATCAGCATCGGCGGCACGCCGAAGGCGATGGCGATCTCCCGCGCCGCCGATTCCTTGGTCTTCTGGAACTCCATGTCCGAAGGCGAGAAGCCCATCGGCTTCCAGTCGAGCCCGCCTTCCAGCAGCATCGGCCGCCCGGCATTGCGCGCCCCCTGATGGTTCGCCTCGATCTCGCCCACCAGCCGGTCATACTGATCCGCGCTCAGCGAGGATTGCCCGTCCGCCCCCTTGTAGACGATCGCCCCCGAAGGCCGCGCCGCGTTGTCCAAGAGCGCCTTCGACCAGCGCGAGGCGCTGACATGCACATCCACCGCCACCGCCGCCGCCTGCATCGGCGAAAAGCCGTAGTGGTCGTCCTGCGGATGGAAGGTCTTGATATGGCAGATCGGCGCCACGCCGCCCGTCATGTCGAAGCGATGCTTCCGCGCCCCCACCGTATAGTCATAGGCCACCGGCCAGCCATCCGCCCCCGGCACCAGCGCCATCCGGTCCGAGCGCAGCACATGCAACTCCCCCGGCAGCGTGCCGAGCCCCGGCGCCGCCTCCAGATAGGCGTTGCCCGTCAGCAGAAGCTGCGCATAGACCGCCTCCAGCAGATCCGCCCGCCCCTGCACCGGGTTCGGCCGCTCCACCAGATCCAGCAGCGGATGCAGATCGAAGCGCCGCTCGCAATCCTGCAGCACCAGAGGCAGCGCCGCGGCCGCCTCCGAGATCAGCTTCACCGCCCGGAAGGCGATCGGATTGCCCAGAAACCCGGTCTTCGTCAGCGAGCCCACATCGCGCGGGCTCCAGACCACCCGACCAGAGCCCTGCCAGGCGATCATCGGCCCGGTGGCCGAGGTCTTCGTCTCGACCACCTCCGGCCCGCGCCGCCGCAGAAACCCCAACACCATGTCGCAACCCTCCTGATCCGTCCGGGCACGCGCCCTCAGCCCGCGCCCCGAAGGTCGCAGCGTCCTGTCTTCATCCTGGCAAGAAATCCCTCGCCGCTGGCTGCCCGCCCCCGGCGCGCCTTCAGAGCGTCCGCAGCCGCGGGTTCACCCAGGCGCGGCAGGGCTCGATCATCAGATCGGTCAGCGCCCAGACCAGCGCATCCACCCGGTCGGGCGAACCCTTGCCCTCGTAGCCCTGCAACGTCATCCGGCACATCTGCGCCTCGAGGCCCGCCAGCCCGCGCAGATGCCTGACCCGGCCCTGCTCGTAGAGCGCCGCCACCGGCTCGGCGCGGGCCACCTTTCCCCGCGTCGCATGCACGCCGCGATAGGGCACCAGCGGGTCGATCTGCCGGATCACCGATTCCACCAGATCGCCGCCCTGGTTGACCTCCGCCACCAGCCGCTCCGCCCCGTGCCGCCGGACCGCCGCCAGCGCCGCCCGGGCCCAGGCATCGGGCGAGGCCGCGGCGACCGAGGCATCCTCCAGCACCACCGCCCGCCAGTCCTGCGGCGGCCCCTCGGTGACGGCCCCCACCACGACGATCCCGCATTCGTCCGACCCGCCATGCCCGGTGACCGGCGGATCGACCGCCACCACCACCCGGCTCAGGCGCGGCGCCACGTCCAGCCGCAGCGCCTCCAGCCGCGCAGCCGTCCAGAGCGCGCCCTCGGCCTCCTCCAGCAGCACCCCGTCCAGCTCCTGCCGCCCGAGCCGCGTCCCCTCGTAGCGCGCCCGCACCTCCTCGAGGAAGGACGCGGCGAGGTAAGCCCGGTTCGCCTCGGTCGGGGCATGGGTCACCACGGTCGAGGGGTTCTTCAGGATCGCCTTCAGCACCCCTACATTGCGCGGCGTCGTCGTCACCACCTGCCGCGGATGCGTCCCCAGCCGCAGCGCGAACTGCAGCATGTCCCAGGCCTCCTCGGCCTTCTTCCACTTCGCCAGCTCGTCGGCCCAGGCCGCATCGAACTGCGGCCCCCGCAGGCTTTCCGGCTCATGGGCCGAGAAGACCTGCGCCGTGGCGCCGTTCGGCCAGACCAGCCGCCGCCGCCCCGCTTCCCACTCCGGGCGGCGGTCCGGCGGCGAGCAGGCGAGGATGCCGCTCTCGCCGAACACCATCACCTCGCGCACCTGATCGGCCGTCTCGCCCACCAACGCCACCCGCCGCGACCTGCCGGGGTCGAGCGGTGCGGAGCCCTCCACTTCGGCCCGCACCCACTCGGCCCCGGCCCGCGTCTTGCCCGCACCGCGCCCGCCCATGATCACCCAGCTCTTCCAGGCGCCCTCGGGGGGCAGCTGATGCGGCAGCGCCCAGAACTCGAACATCCACGGCAGGGCCAGCAGAGCATTGCCGCTCAGCCCTTCCAGAAACTCACTCACCCTCTCCGGCGTCGCGGAGGCGAGCCAGGCGGCGCCCGATCTCATCGCGTGCGGCGTCGAAGTCGAGCGCGCGGTCGGGACCGACGCCTCCGACCTGTCTACGGAGCTTTTCAACCCTCGCCCTTTCTTCCATGACCAGATGAAGCGCCGCCTTGAGGTCCTTCACCGCCTGCACGGCGGCCTTCACCTCGTCCATCCGGCCCGCGCGCAGCTCACGCCGCGCCCGCACCAAATCCTCCGCCGCTTCGCGAAACATGTCTTCCGTGGCCGCCAGAAGATCCACCGGCGGCCCGTCTCCCGAGGAGAACTCGATTGTCATACCTTGCTGCTTCCGCCTCTCATGCCTGTCCGCACGAGCGAAATGAAAAAGCGGCCCCGGGTTGCCCCGCGCCGCTCGCCCACTTCTTCTAGCATGCCCGAAGGTATAGATCAGACCGCCCGCAAAGTCAATCGAAAAACGCAGCGATGCCAATGGCTTACCGCGCGCAGGCTTAACCTTTTCTTAACTCAGTCGCTCTGCACCCCGACCGGCGGGGTCTGGCCGCGCTCCGCCTCGATCCGCCGCCAGGCGGCGACGTTGCGGTTGTGCTCCTCCAGCGTCCGGCCAAAGGCGTGACCGCCGCTGCCATCCGCCACGAAATACACATAGTCGGTGTCGGCCGGGTTCAGCGCCGCCTCGATGCTCAGCCGCCCCGGATTGGCGATCGGCGTCGGCGGCAGCCCGTCGATGACATAGGTGTTGTACTCGGTCCGCCGCCGCAGCTCGCTCTGCCGCAGCCCGCGTCCCAAAGCGCCCTCGCCCTTGGTGATGCCATAGATCACCGTCGGGTCGGTCTGCAGCCGCATCCCCTGCGCCAGACGGTTCACGAAGACCGAGGCCACCTGCGGCCGCTCCTCGGGAATGCCGGTCTCCTTCTCGACGATGCTCGCCATGATCAGCGCCTCTTCCGGCGTCTCGTAGGGCGCCTCGGGCGACCGCGTCTCCCAAAGCTCGGCCAGCACCCGACTCTGCCGCGCCGCCATCTCGGCCACGAGCGCCGCCCGGTCGCCGCCACGCGTCACCTCATAGCTGTCGGGCGCCAGCGTGCCCTCCGGCGGCACCTCGGCGATCTCGCCCTCGAGGAACTCGGCCCGCTTCAGGCTCTCCACCACCTGCCAGCTGGTCACGCCCTCGGCCAGCGTCACCCGCCAGCGCAGATCGTCCTCGCCGGCCAGCTCGGTATAGGCCGCCGGCGCTTCCGCCACCGCCGGGTCGAACTTCGCCACCTCGACGAAGCTGTTGGTCGCCGCATCCAGCTCGCGCAGGACGATCTCCGAGGTCAGCACGCCGATCCGGTAATTCACCTCGCGCCCGCAGGTCGATTGCCCGCCCGCCGTCAGGATATCCAGCACCTGCGACATCGAGGCCGCGGGCGGCACCAGATAGCTGCCGAACTTCAGCCCGGCGGCCTTGTCCGAATAATCCGCGCCGATGCGGAAGATCCGGGCATCAGACACCGCGCCCTGCTCTTCCAGCTTGCGGCTGACGGCCGAGAGCGAATCCCCCCGCTCCACCCGCACGCAGATCGCCTCGGTCAGCGGCCCCGGTCCCGAGAACCGCTCGCGCCCCAGCGCCAGAAGCCCGGCCGCCACCACCAGCAGCACGATGAACAGCGTCAGCGCGTTCGAGGCGACCGAGCGCCACATCAGCCCTGCACCTTGCCCAGAACGAGGCTCGCATTGGTGCCGCCGAAGCCGAAGGAGTTCGACAGCGCGATGTCGATCTTCCGCTTCACCGCCTTGTTGGGGGCGAGGTCGAGCTTGGTCTCCACCGCCGGGTTGTCGAGGTTGATGGTCGGCGGCGCCACCTGATCGCGGATCGCCAGCACGCAGAAGATCGCCTCGATCGCCCCGGCGGCGCCCAGAAGATGCCCGGTGCTCGACTTGGTCGAGGACATGGTGGCCCGCGACGCCGCCTCGCCCAAGAGCCGCTCCACGGCGGCGAGCTCGATCGTGTCGGCCATGGTCGACGTGCCATGCGCGTTGATGTAGTCGATCTGCGACGGCTCCACCCCGGCCCGCTTCAGGGCCATCGCCATGCTGCGATAGCCGCCGTCGCCATCCTCCGCCGGGGCGGTGATGTGATAGGCGTCGCCCGAGAGCCCGTAGCCCAGCACCTCGGCATAGATCTTGGCGCCGCGCGCCTTGGCGTGCTCGTATTCCTCCAGCACCACGCAGCCCGCGCCCTCGCCCATGACGAAACCATCGCGATCCGCGTCATAGGGCCGCGAGGCGGTCTCGGGCGCGTCGCCGCGCTTGGTCGAGAGCGCCTTGCAGGCGTTGAACCCGGCGATGCCGATCTCCGAGATCGGGCTTTCGGCCCCGCCCGCCACCATCACATCGGCGTCGCCCCACTGGATCAGCCGCGCCGCATCGCCGATGGCATGCGCCCCGGTCGAACAGGCGGTGACGACCGCATGGTTCGGCCCCTTGAAGCCGAAGCGGATCGAGACCTGCCCGGCCACGAGGTTGATCAGCGCCGAGGGGATGAAGAAGGGCGAGACCCGCTTCGGCCCCTTTTCCTTGATCAGCACCGCCGTGTCGGCGATGGCCGACAGCCCGCCGATGCCGGAGCCGATCATCACCCCGGTGCGGCAACGGTCTTCCTCGTCCGTGGGCATCCAGCCTGAATCCTGCACCGCCTGCACCGCGGCGCACATGCCGTAGAGGATGAAGTCGTCGACCTTGCGCTGGTCCTTCGGCTCCATCCACTGATCGGCATTGAAGGTGCCGTCGCTGCCGTCGCCCAGCGGGATCTCGCAGGCATAGCGGGTCACGACATTGGTCGTGTCGAACCGCTTGATCATCCCGGCGCCCGATTGCCCGGCGATCAGCCGCGACCAGGTCTCCTCGACCCCGCAGGCCAGCGGCGTAACCATTCCCAGACCCGTGACAACCACTCGACGCATCCGACTTCTCCTCTTCAACCCCCTCTGGGGCTTCGCAATCCCGGGTGATACACGCCCCACCTGCCCTCCGCAACACGACGCCACGCCGCGCTGCGGCGTCACTGGAAGCACCGCGCTGCGGCAGCCCGGGCGTGCCGCCCTCGGGGGCATCGAGCCCCCTCCTGCGGCTTTGGCGCTGGCAGCCGGCGTTCGGCCTGCCTCCGAAGCACGTTCCGCGGGGCCGGCGGCGACGTTCCGCGGGGAGTATTTCGGCAAAGAAGAAACCGCGACGCCCGCCGGGCGGCCTGTCCTCCGCCCCGCTGCCGAGACTTCCGTCGCGGCGCGGGAAAGGCAAGCCCGAAACGCCGGGGCGGGCGGGATGCCGCAAAAGAAAACGGGCGCCCCTGAGGACGCCCGTCGTCTAGAACCGTGGCCCGATGGGATCAGGCGGCTTCCGTGATGAACTTCACCGCGTCGCCGAAGGTCTGGATGGTCTCGGCGGCGTCATCCGGGATCTCGATCCCGAACTCTTCTTCGAAGGCCATCACAAGCTCGACCGTATCAAGGCTGTCGGCGCCGAGATCGTCGATGAACGAGGCGTTCTCGGTCACCTTGTCCTCTTCGACGCCCAGATGCTCGACGACGATCTTCTTAACGCGATCAGCGATGTCGCTCATGTCACTTCCTCATTCGTTGCGGGAGGCTTCCCGGTCGTTGTCCTTGCCCCGTAAGGCGGCTGGTCCCGACAACACGTCGGGGGGCCGGAGGCGGCTGCCTCCGGGGTCTTCGAACGCGCCTATAGCAAGGGCGTGTGCGCAAGGCAAACGCTTTCCCGCGCCATGTCGTCCGCGTCTCGCGCGGCCATCAGAGCATGGCCATGCCGCCGTTCACATGCAAGGTCTGGCCGGTCACATAGGCGGCCTCGAGGCTCGCCAGATAGAGCACCGCCGCGGCCACCTCTCCGGGCGCGCCCATGCGCCCGGCCGGCACCTGCGCGAGGATCCGCGCCTTCTGCTCGTCGTTCAGCTTGTCGGTCATCGCCGTGGTGATGAACCCCGGGGCCACGCAGTTCACCGTGATGCCGCGGCTCGCCACCTCGGCGGCGAGGCTCTTCGACAGGCCGACGACCCCGGCCTTGGAGGCGGCGTAATTCGCCTGGCCGGGGTTGCCCGTGGCGCCGACGATCGAGGTGATGTTGACGATCCGGCCCCAGCGCGCCTTCATCATGCCGCGCAGCACGCCGCGGCAGAGCCGGAAGGTCGAGCTCATGTTCACGGCGATCACCGTGTCCCAGTCGGCGTCGCTCATCCGCATCATCAGCTGGTCGCGGGTGATGCCGGCATTGTTCACCAGGATATCGAGCGACCCCATCGCCTCGGCCGCAGCCTTGGGCAGCGCCTCGACCGAGGCCGCGTCCGACAGGTCGCAGGCCAGCACATGCGCCCGCCCGCCCAGCTCGGCGGCCAGCGCCTCGAGCGGCTCGGTCCGGGTGCCGGACAGCGCCACCGTCGCGCCCGCGGCATGGAGCGCGCGGGCGATGTCGCCGCCGATGCCGCCCGATGCGCCGGTGACCAGCGCGGATTTTCCCGTCAGATCGAACATGGTCTCTATCTCCATCTCAGGTTTCGCGCCGTTTAGCAGCGAAGCCCCCCACGCGCTACCCGTTGCGCATGCCCTGCCTCTGCTGGGACTGCGACGGCGGGGCCGCGCCCGGCCCGGGCTTTCCGCTTGACCTTCGCCGCCCGAATGGCAAAACACCGCCATGGCCACGGCATCCCTCACCATCGACCTCGACGCCATCGCCGCCAACTGGCGCGCGCTGGACCGCATGACCGCCGCCGGCGCCCAGACGGGCGCCGTGGTGAAAGCCGACTGCTACGGCCTCGGCGCCGCCCGCGTCGCCCGGGCCCTGGCCCAGGCCGGGGCGCGGCGCTTCTTCGTCGCCGTCGCCGAGGAGGCCGCCGCCGTGCGCCAGGCGCTCGGCCCCGGGCCGCAGATCTCGGTCTTCTCCGGCCACATGGCCGGCGACGCCGAGCTGATCCGCGGCCTCGACCTGACGCCGATGCTGAACTCGATCGACCAGATCACCCGGCATCTGGAGGCCCTGCCCGGCCATCCCTTCGGCATCCAGCTCGACACCGGGATGAACCGGCTCGGCATGGAGGCCGGCGAATGGGAGGCGGTGGCCGAGGTGGTGCTCGCCGCCGGGCCCGAGCTGCTGATGAGCCATCTGGCCTGCGCCGACGAGCCGGACCACCCGATGAACGCGGCGCAGCTGGCCGAATTCCACGCCATGACCGACGGCATCGGCGTGCCGCGCTCGCTTTCGGCCACCGGCGGGATCCTCCTGGGCGAGGCCTATCACTTCGACCTGACCCGCCCCGGCATCGGCCTCTACGGCGGCCTGCCCTTCGAGCAGGCGCGCCGCGTCGTCACCCTGTCGCTGCCGGTCGTGCAGCTGCGCGAGGTCTCGCTGGGCGAGACGGTGGGCTACGCCAACAGCTGGACCGCCGAGGGGCCGACGGTGGTGGCCACAGTCTCCGGCGGCTATGCCGACGGGCTGCCGCGCAGCCTGTCGAACAACGCGGTGTTCTGGGACGGCAACGTGCCCTGCCCGCTGATCGGCCGGGTCTCGATGGACCTGATCACCGTCGATGTCAGCCACCTGCCCGAGATGCCCGAGACCTTGGACCTGATCGGCCCGCACCAGTCGCCCGACGATCTGGCCGAAGCCGCCGGCACCATCGGTTACGAGATCCTCACCAGCCTCGGCGCCCGCTACACCAGACGCTACACGGGCAGCGGCGCGTGAGCCTGCTCCGCCCGGTTGCCGCGCTCGGCCGCGCGACCCTCGGCGCGCTGGCCTCCATCGGTCGCATCGCCCTCTTCGCCGGGGCGGTGATCGGCCACCTGTTCCGCCCGCCCTTCTACCCGCGCGAGGTGCTGCACGCGCTGATGCAGATCGGCTGGTTCAGCCTGCCCGTGGTCGGCATGACCGCGCTCTTCACCGGCGGCGCGCTGGCGTTGCAGATCTACTCCGGCGGCGCGCGCTTTTCCGCCGAGGCCGTCGTGCCCTCCATCGTCGCCATCGGCATGGTGCGCGAGCTTGGCCCCGTGCTGGGCGGCCTGATGGTCGCCGCCCGCGTCGCCTCCTCCATCGCGGCCGAGATCGGCACCATGAAGGTGACCGAACAGATCGACGCGCTCGTGACCCTTTCGACCAACCCGCTGAAATATCTCGCCGTGCCGCGCGTGCTGGCCGCCACCCTCGCCGTGCCGGTGCTGGTCGCGGTGGGCGACGCCATCGGCATCGCCGGCGGCTGGCTGGTCGGCGTCTACCGGCTCGATTTCAACTCCACGACTTACCTCAAGAACACCGTCGATTTCCTTGAATTCTGGGATGTCGGCTCGGGTCTGGTGAAGGGCGCGGCCTTCGGCTTCATCGTGGCGCTGATGGGCTGCTACCATGGCATGAACTCGGGCCGCGGCGCGCAGGGCGTGGGCCGGGCGACCAAGACCGCCGTGGTCTCGGCCTCGGTGCTGATCTTTGCCGCCAACTACCTGCTGACGGAGATCTTCTTCACCTCATGATCGAGCTTGTCGGCGTCCACAAATCCTTCGGATCGAACGAGGTGCTGCGCGGCATCGACCTCAGGGTCGAAAGCGGCACCAGCATGGTGATCATCGGCGGCTCGGGCACCGGCAAGTCGGTGCTCCTGAAATGCGTGCTCGGCCTCGTGCATCCCGACAGGGGCCGCATCCTGCTCGACAACGAGGATGTCGAGACCGCCGAGCGCGATGCCTTCCTCGCCCGCTTCGGCATGCTGTTTCAGGGCGGCGCGCTGTTCGATTCGATGCCTGTCTGGGAAAACGTCGCCTTCCGCCTGCTGCGCGGCGCCACCAAGCGCCCCAAGGACGAGGCCCGCGCCATCGCCATCGACAAGCTGCGCCGTGTCGGCCTCGGGCCCCAGGTGGCCGACCAGTTCCCGGCCGAGCTCTCGGGCGGCATGCAGAAGCGCGTCAGCCTCGCCCGCGCCATCGCCGCCGACCCCGAGATCATCTTCTTCGACGAACCCACCACCGGGCTCGACCCGATCATGTCCGGCGTCATCAACGACCTGATCCGCGAGATCGTGACCGAGATGGGCGCCACCGCCATGACCATCACCCATGACATGACGAGCGTCCGCGCCATCGCCGACAACGTGGCGATGCTGCACCGGGGCAAGATCCGCTGGTGCGGTCCGGTCTCGGAAATGGATGCGACGCTGGACCCTTACGTGCAACAGTTCATCCACGGCCGCGCCGAGGGCCCGATCGAGGCGCTGCGCTGATGGCCCCCCGGCCCGCCCGCGCGCCCCGCGCCGGAGCCCGAGCCCGAGCCGACCGATGACCCGCCTGCTGCGCCTCGTAAACCTCTCGCTGCTCCTGCTGTTTCCCTTGGCGTGGTTCGCCCCCCTGATGCGCGCCGGCATGCTGCCGCTGTTCGGCCTGTCGGAAATCTCGGTGCTCTCGGGCCTGCAGGCGCTCTGGCAGACCGATGTCTTCCTCGCGCTGCTCGTCACCTTCTGCGCGCTCTTCGCGCCCTACCTGAAAACCATCGGCCTCGCCCTGCTGCACTTCGGCCTGCTCTCGCCGAAGGCCCTGCCGGCGCTGCACCTCCTCGGCAAGCTCGCCATGGCCGACATCTTCCTGATCGCGCTCTACATCGTCGTGCTGAAGGGCATCGGCCTCGCCACAGTCGAGACCGCTTGGGGCCTCTATCTCTTCACCGCCTGCATCCTCGCCTCGCTTGCAATTTCTCTCCTCCACTCCGCAGGGTGGGGTTCCACCCCACCCGCCACTCCCTAATATTCCCTTAATACCGCAGCGATAATCTTTTTATGTCAGTCCCTTGCCCAGATTTTCACGCGTGAAAATCGGCACCCCGCAATTCCCGCCACCTCCTGAACCCGCCGCTTGCACCCGCCCCTTCAACCGGGCATGAAGGCCGCATGGCAAAATCCTCCCCCGTCTTCACCTGCTCGGCCTGTGGCGCGGTCCACAAGAAATGGGCCGGGCGCTGCGACGCCTGCGGGGCCTGGAACACCATCGTCGAAGAAGCCCCGCTCTCCACGGGCCCGAAATCCCTCGGCCTGAAGGGCCGTCTCCTCCCCCTCACCGACCTTGCGACGCAAGAGGCCGAACCGCCCCGCGCCGGCTCCGGCATGGAGGAGCTCGACCGCGTCCTCGGCGGCGGCCTCGTCCCCGCCTCGGCGATCCTCGTCGGCGGCGACCCCGGCATCGGCAAGTCGACCCTCCTGCTGCAGGCCGCCGCCAGCTTCGCCCGCCGCGGCGTGAAATGCCTCTACATCTCCGGCGAGGAAGCCGCCGCCCAGGTCCGCATGCGCGCCCAACGCCTCGGCCTCACCGACGCCCCGGTCGCCCTCGGCGCCGAAACCAACCTGCGCGACATCCTGACGACGCTCGACGCCGAGCGCCCCGGCCTCGCCATCATCGATTCGATCCAGACCATGTGGCTCGACACCGTCGACTCTGCCCCCGGCTCGGTCTCCCAGGTCCGCGCCGCGGCGCATGAGCTCGTCACCTTCGCCAAGCGGCGCGGCGTGGCGGTGATCCTCGTCGGCCATGTCACCAAGGACGGCCAGATCGCCGGCCCCCGCGTGGTCGAGCACATGGTCGACACCGTGCTCTATTTCGAGGGCGAGCGCGGCCACCAGTTCCGCATCCTGCGCGCGGTGAAGAACCGCTTCGGCCCCGCCGACGAGATCGGCGTCTTCGAGATGACCGGCGCCGGGCTGCAGCAGGTCGCCAACCCCTCGGCGCTGTTCCTCTCGGACCGCGACACCCCGGCCCCCGGCTCGGCGGTCTTCGCCGGGATCGAGGGCACCCGCCCCGTCCTCACCGAGATCCAGGCGCTGGTCGCCCCATCGAACCTCGGCACACCGCGCCGGACGGTGGTCGGGCTCGACTCTGGCCGGCTTTCCACCATCCTCGCCGTGCTCGAGGCGCGCTGCGGCATCCCCTTTGCCGGGCTCGACGTCTTTCTCAACGTGGCCGGCGGTATGCGGGTCTCGGAGCCCGCGGCCGATCTCGCCGTGGCGGCCGCGCTGGTTTCCGCCCGCGAAGATGTTGCAATTCCGCCCGACATGGTGCTTTTCGGCGAAATCAGCCTCTCCGGCGCGTTGCGCCCGGTGACGCAGACCGAAAACAGGTTGAAAGAGGCGTCGAAACTTGGTTTTTCACAGGCAGTTGCGCCGTCCCGGTCGAAGCTTGGACAGGGTGAGGGGATGCGGGTGCGACAGATGCCCGATCTCGCGGCGTTCGTGGGCGAAATGTTCGGGGCAGGCTGATCCCCCGGGGAGCACGTAATGGAAGGCTTTACCATCATCGACGCCGTAGTGGCGGTGGTCATCGTCCTGTCGGCAATCCTCGCCTATTCCCGCGGGGTGGTGCGCGAGATCATGGCGATCGCCGGATGGGTCGGGGCGGCGGTCATCGCCTTCCTGTTCGCGGCGGCCGCGCAACCGCTGATCAAGGAATTGCCGGTGATCGGCGAATTCCTCAGCGACAGCTGCGAGCTGTCGATCATCGCCGCTTTCGCCGCGGTCTTCGCGCTGGGGCTGGTGGTGATGTCGCTGTTCACCCCGCTGTTCTCCTCGGTGATCCAGCGCTCGGCGCTCGGAGGCGTCGATCAGGGGCTCGGCTTCCTGTTCGGGGTGCTGCGCGGCATTCTTCTGGTCGCAGTGGCCTTCATCGTCTATGATCGCGCCATGGGCACCGAGCGGGTTCCGGTCGTCGACAACTCGCGCTCGGCCAATGTGTTCGCCTCGTTCCAGTCCGGCATCAACGACAACATCCCCTCCGATGCCCCCGGTTGGATCGTGGCGCGGTACGAGCAACTGGTGAGCAGCTGCGCCGCTCCGGCGACGCCGGTTCCGGCAACGACCGCCCCGGCGGCGCCCGCGGCCCCGGCGAACTGAAAGTAACCGCTTTGTGCCCGTGACACTCGGGTGACAACTCACTACATGAGGGGTCAACCCCCCTCGGATTCGGAGCCCGGACAGCATGCGTCCTTTCCTGAGCCATCCCTTCGACGATGACAAACTGAAGGAGGAGTGTGGCGTGTTCGGCGTGATCGGCGTGACCGATGCGGCGAACTTCACGGCGCTCGGGCTGCACGCCCTGCAACACCGCGGTCAGGAGGCGGGCGGCATCGTCGCCTACCATCCCGACCACGGCTTCAACTCGGCCCGGCGCTTCGGCTATGTCCGCGACAACTTCACCAATGCCGCGGTGATGGACACCCTGCCCGGCCAGCTGGCCATCGGCCATGTGCGCTACTCCACCGCCGGCTCGAAGGGCGCCACCGCTATCCGCGACGTGCAGCCCTTCTTCGGCGAATTCGCCATGGGCGGCGCCGCCATCGCCCATAACGGCAACCTGACCAATGCCGCTGCGCTGCGGCGCGAGCTGATCGAGCGCGGCTCGATCTTCCAGTCCTCCTCGGACAGCGAATGCATCATTCACCTGATGGCGCGCTCGATCCAGAAGAACATCCCCGAGCGGATGAAGGACGCGCTGCGCCGGGTCGAGGGCGCCTTCTCGGTGGTCGCCATGACCCGCAGCAAGCTGATCGGCGTGCGCGACCCTCTGGGCGTGCGGCCGCTGGTGCTGGGCAAGGTCGGCGACGGCTGGGCGCTGGCCTCGGAAACCTGCGCGCTCGACATCATCGGCGCCGAATTCGTGCGCGAGATCAACCCCGGCGAGATGGTGGTGATCGACGAGAAGGGGCTCGAGAGCTTCCACCCCTTCGAGCGCAAGACCTCGCGCTTCTGCATCTTCGAACACGTCTACTTCTCGCGCCCCGACAGCATCCTCGGCGGCCGCTCGGTCTACGAGACCCGCCGGCAGATCGGTGTGGAGCTGGCGCGCGAGGCCCCGGTCGAGGCCGACCTCGTCTGCCCGGTGCCCGACAGCGGCACCCCGGCGGCGATCGGCTTCAGCCAGGAAAGCGGCATCCCCTACGCCATGGGGATCATCCGCAACCAATACATGGGCCGGACCTTCATCGAGCCGACCGAGAGCATCCGCAACATGGGCGTCCGGCTGAAGCTGAACGTCAACCGGGCGCTGATCAAGGGCAAGCGGGTGATCCTCGTCGACGACTCGGTGGTGCGCGGCACCACCAGCCGCAAGATCAAGGACATGATCCTCGAGGCCGGCGCCGCCGAGGTGCACTTCCGCATCGCCAGCCCGCCGACCGCCTGGCCCTGCTTCTACGGGGTGGACACGCCGGAACGCTCGAAACTCCTGGCCGCCAACATGTCGGAAGACGAGATGCGCGACTGGATCGGAGTCGACTCGCTGCGCTTCATCTCGCTCGACGGGCTCTACCGCGCCGCGGGCGAGGCGGAAGGCCGCAATGACAAGCAGCCGCAATATTGCGATGCCTGTTTCTCGGGCCAGTATCCGGTGGCCCCCTCGGACAAGATCGAACAGGGCTTCGAGATGAAGGCGGCCGAGTAGCCGCCCCTCCCGCGCCGCGCAGAAAGTGATCCTATGAGTACCCTTCCCACCCCCCGCATCGCTCTCGTCACCGGAGCCTCGCGCGGCCTCGGCATGGCCATCGCCGAAGAACTGGCCGAACAGGGCTGGCATGTCGTCGCCGTCGCCCGCACCGTCGGCGGGCTGGAGGATCTGGACGACCGCATCAAGGCCCGCCGCCCGGGCTCGGAGCTGGCGACGCTGGCCCCGATGGACATCACCAATGACGACGCGATGCGCCACCTCTGCCGCTCGATCTTCGACCGCTGGGGCGCACTGCATCTCTGGGTGCATGCCGCGATCCATGCAGCGCCGCTGACCCCCGCCGGGCATCTCGACGCGAAGGACTGGGACAAGTCGCTCGCCATCAACCTGCGCGCCACCGGCATGCTGATCCCGATGGTGGAGCCGCTGCTGCGCGCCGGCAAGGGCACGGCGCTGTTCCTCGACGACCCGCGCGGCGGCGCGCCGTTCTTCGGGGCCTATGGCGCGACCAAGGCCGGACAGATCGCGCTCGCCCGCAGCTGGCAGGAAGAGACCAAGAAGATCGGCCCGCGCGTGCTGATCGAGACGCCCTGCCCGCTGCCCACAGCCACCCGCGCCCGCTTCTTCCCCGGCGAGGACCGCGAGGCCCTGGGCGATCTGCATGCCGAGGCGACGCGGATCGTCGCGACCCTGGGCGACAGCGCCTGATCCTGCCGGGGTCAGGGGGGCTGTCTGCCCCCCTCGCCGCTGCGCGGCTCACCCCCCGAGGATATTTTCCGACAGAAAATGATCAGGTGAGCCGGGCCGGGAAGCCCTCGGCGCGCAGGTCGGTCTGCAGCGCGTCTTCCAGCAGCTTGACGATCTGCGTGCTTTGCGCCTGACCGCCATAAGCCTCGCGGCCCTTGAGGAAGGTTTCCTCGGTCAGGGCGACGAGATCGAGCGGCACGCCGAACTCGCGGCCGAACTCCATCGCGAAGCCGAGATCCTTCAACGCCAGATCCATCGAGAAGGCGATGTCGTAGCTGCCGTTCAGGATCAGCTGGCCCTCGGTCTCATGGACGAAGGAGCTGCCGGAGGAAGCGGCGATCGCCTGCCAGGCGGTCTTGAGATCGAGCCCGCCGCGCTTGGCCAGCATCAGGGCCTCGCCATCGGCCACCAGATGCACGAAGGCCAGCATGTTGGTGATCACCTTGATCACCGCCGCCGAGCCGAGCGGGCCCATGTGGAAGATCTTGTCGCCGATGCTCTCCAGCGCCGGCAGATGCCGGTCGTAGAGATCGCGGTCGCCGCCGACCAGCACGGTGATCTTGCCCTTGGCGGCCAGATGCACCCCGCCGGTCACCGGCGCCTCCATCAGCCGCACGCCATGCTCGGTCGCCAGCGCCCCGAGCCGCAGGATGTCGTCACGCCCGAGGGTGGAGCTTTCGATCCAGGTGGCGCCGGGTTTCAGCACCGGCAGCATCTGGCGCAGCACGGATTCGGAAACGGCGGGGGATGGCAGGCAGGTGAAGACGTGATCGACCTCTGCCGCTAGCGCCGCCGGGCTCTCGGCCCAGCGGGCGCCCATCGCCAGATGCCGCTCGGCCAGGCCCTTGTCGAGATCGTGCACCGTCACGGCGAACCCGTCGCGCAGCAGGCTCATCGCCAGAGCGCCACCGAGGTTGCCCAGTCCGATATATCCGTAGCGCATCATGCCTCGCCATATCCGACGAGGGCCTTGACCTCGCAGAAATCCGCGATGCCCCAATCGGCATATTCCCGTCCGTTGCCGGATTGCTTGTAGCCGCCGAAGGGGGCGAAGGTATCCCAGTCGGGGCCGTTCAGACTGACCTGCCCGGCGCGCAGGCGGCGGCCGACGGCGCGCGCCTCCTCCAGCGGGCCCTGAACATAGGCGGCGAGGCCGTAGACCGTGTCATTGGCCATCTCCACCGCCTCGTCCACCGTGTCATAGGGCAGGATCGCCAGCACCGGGCCGAAGATCTCCTCCCGGGCAATGGTCATCGTGTTGGTCACGTCGCCGAAGACGGTGGGCCGCACGAACCAGCCGCGGTTCAGCCCCTGCGGCCGCCCGGTGCCGCCGGTAACGAGCGTCGCGCCCTCGTCGATGCCCTTCTGGATCAGGCCTTGGATCTTGTCGAACTGCGCCTTGGAGATCACCGGGCCGTTGGTCGTCGCCGGGTCCTTCGGATCGCCGGGCACGGTGGCCTCGGCGGCCTCCCTGGCGATGGCCAGCGCCTCCTCCTGCCGGTCGCGCGGCACGAACATCCGGGTCGGCGCGTCGCAGCTCTGGCCGGAGTTGCCGAAGCAGCCCTCGACGCCGCTGGTCACCGCCAGCTGCAGGTCGGCGCCGGGCAAGATGATGTTGGCCGATTTGCCGCCCAGCTCCTGCGCCACCCGCTTCACCGTCGGCGCGGCATTGGTGGCCACCTGGATGCCGGCGCGGGTCGAGCCGGTGAAGCTGACCATGTCGACCTCGGGATGCGAGGCGAGCCGCGCCCCCACCACCGGGCCGGTGCCGTTCACCAGGTTGAAGACGCCGGCGGGCACCCCGGCCTCATGGCAGATCTCGGCGAAGAGCAGGCCGGAAAGCGGCGCGATCTCCGAGGGTTTCAGCACCATGGTGCAGCCCGCGACCAGCGCCGGGGCGACCTTGCAGGCGATCTGGTTCATCGGCCAGTTCCACGGCGTGATCAGCCCGCAGACGCCGATGCCCTCGTGGAGGATGCGGGTGCTGGCCCGGCTGTATTCCCAGCGGAAGTCCTTCGCCGCCTTGATGGTGCTCTCGATATGCACCTGCCCGGCCCAGGCTTGCGCGCCGCGGGCCCATTCGGTCGGTGCGCCCATCTCGAGGCTCATCGCCTCCGCGAACTCCTCGTAGCGGGCGTTGTAGGCAGCCAGCAGACGCTCGACCAGCGCGATGCGCTCGGCCACCGGCCAGAGGCTGTAGGCCGGGAAGGCGGCGCGGGCGGCCATGATCGCCCAGTCGGCATCGGCGATGGACCCCAGCGCGATCTCGGCGACGATCTCTTCGGTGGCCGGGTTCTCCACGCCCATCTTCGTGGCCGAGGACGACGGCGTCACCCATTCGCCGTTGATGTAGAACTCGGAAACATGCTGTGAGATCATCGTCCAGTCACCTGAAATGGATGTTGAAAGCGGCGCGGATCGCCGCGTCGATCTGAGCGTCCACCTGACACCCGGCCTTGTCAAGGATGGCATTCTTGCGGGCGATGGCACGGTCGAGCAGCAGCGGGCGCCCGGCCTCCCCCCCATTC
>NZ_PZKG01000010.1 GCF_003034985.1 Cereibacter changlensis JA139 | reverse complement strand
GCTCAGGATGATGAAATCGCCTGCCGAGATCGCGCTGATCCGGCAGGGGGCGCAGGTGGCGGATGTGGGCGGCTATGCCATCCGCGAGGCGATCCGGGTCGGCGCGCGCGAGATCGACGTGGCGATGGCCGGGCGCGACGCGATGGAGGCCGAGATCGCCCGGCGCTTTCCGGAGGCGGAATATCGCGACACCTGGGTCTGGTTCCAGTCGGGGATCAACACCGACGGGGCGCACAACCCGGTCACGGCGCGGAAGCTGGCCCGGGGCGATATCCTGTCGCTGAACTGCTTCCCGATGATCTCGGGCTATTACACCGCGCTGGAGCGGACGCTGTTTGTCGGCCAGTGCGATCCGGCCAGCCTGAAGATCTGGGAGGCCAATGTGGCGGCGCATGAGTACGGCATGACGCTGCTGAAGCCGGGAAAAAGCTGCGCCGAGATCACCGGCGAGCTGAACGCCTTCCTCGCCGAGCGCGACCTGCTGCAATACCGCACCTTCGGCTATGGCCATTCCTTCGGGGTGCTGTCGCATTTCTATGGCCGCGAGGCGGGGCTGGAGCTGCGCGAGGATATCGACACGGTGCTGGAGCCGGGAATGGTGATCTCGATGGAGCCGATGCTGACGATTCCCGAAGGCCAGCCGGGGGCGGGGGGCTACCGCGAGCACGATATGCTCGTCGTGACCGAGGAGGGCAACGAGAACATCACCGGCTATCCCTACGGCCCGTCCTTCAACATCGTCGGCTGATCGCCCGCGAAGACGCAAACATGACCCCCGGATGTCACGTCCGGGGGTTTTCTTGCCATCGGTCCGGCGCTTGGGGTTGACGGCGGGGGCCGGTCATGCCCGTTCTTTCCTCATATATTTCCAAACAGTCGAGTCCATCGTGCGCCATAGCATATTCCGTCTTGCCACCATCGCCGCCCTGCTTTTCCTCGCCGCCTGCGCCGCCCCGGTGGTGGAGAGCACGAGGGAGCACCCGGATTACCCCGGCATCCAGGATGGCGAGTTCTTCATCGAGCCGGTCCCGACCCGCTACCTGACCAAGGACGCGGTACGGCAGGAGGTGGCCTACAACGGCCCCGAAGAGCCGGGCTCCGTCGTGGTCGACACCTTCGCCCGCCGGCTCTACTACGTGATGCCGGATGGCCGGGCGATGCGCTACGCCATCGCCGTCGGCCGCGAGGGGCTGGCTTTCCGCGGCACCGCCCGGGTCGGTCGCAAGGCCGAGTGGCCGTCCTGGACGCCGACGCGCAACATGATCCGCACCCAGCCCGAGATGTATGCCGACTATGCCGACGGTCTGCCGGGCGGTCTGGAGAACCCGCTGGGCGCGCGGGCGATCTATCTCTACCGCGGCAACCGCGATACCTATTTCCGCATCCACGGCACCATCGACAACGCCTCCATCGGCCATGCCACTTCGGCGGGCTGCATCCGGCTGTTCAACCAGGACGCCATCGACCTCTACAACCGGGTCGAGATGGGCGCGCGGGTGAAGGTGCGCACGGCGGAAGAGTCGCTGGAGCTGGAAGGCCCGTTCCATGACGACGAATACGGCCGCATCGCCGCCGGCCCCGGCCCGGCGACCGAGGTCGTCGCCGCCAACTGACGCCCCAGGCCGACGCCCCTATAGCGGGGCGTCGGCTGTCCTCTCGATCAGCTGCGGATCACGTAGTCCTTCAGCGTGGTCTCCTTCACCGTCCAGACCCCCTCGAAGCCCGGACGGATGACATAGCTGTCGCCGGCGCGCAGCGTGACGGCAGTACCGGCGGTGTCGGTCAGCACCGAGACGCCTTCGAGGATATGCACATATTCCCATTCCGAGTAGCTGACCTTCCAGCTGCCCGGCGTCGACTGCCAGAGCCCGCAGTAGAGCCCGTCCAGCTCTTCGAGGTTCCAGGTGGTGTGGACGGGATCGCCCTCCACCACCAGCTCGGCGGCGGGGCGTTCGGTCTCGGGGGTGATGTCGTCTCGGGTGAGGCGGGCGAGCAGGGTCATGCGTCTGTCCTTCGGGTTGCGCTGCGGCGCAGGGGAGCGGGGAGCAGGGCTCCGGTCAAGCGGAAAGCGCGATGCTGCGCTGCAGCGGACATTCCGCTGGTGCGGCATGGGCCTCGCCGATATACCCGCACTGTCCGTTCCTCTTGAGGGAGAGCAAGAGAGATGAGTGCTTCCGCCCCGGTCCGCCAGCTGATGGCCGCCGATATCCAGGCCCGCAAGGGTGGCGCGCCTCTGGTCTGCCTGACCGCCTATACCACGCCGATGGCCCGGCTGGTCGATGCGCATTGCGATCTGGCGCTGGTCGGCGACAGTCTGGGCATGGTGCTGCACGGCCTGCCCTCGACCATCGGCGTGACGATGGAGATGATGATCCTGCATGGCAAGGCGGTGGTGCGCGGCACGTCGAAGGCGCTGGTTGTCATCGACATGCCCTTCGGCAGCTACGAGGAGAGTCCGGCGCAGGCCTTCCGTAACGCGGCGCGGTTGATGGCCGAGACAGGCGCCGGCGCGGTGAAGCTGGAGGGCGGGGTGCAGATGGCCGAGACCATCCGTTTTCTCGTCGGGCGGGGCATTCCGGTGATGGCGCATGTCGGGCTGACGCCGCAGGCGGTGAACACGCTGGGCGGCTACAAGGTGCAGGGCCGCGATGCAGATGCCGAGCGGGTGATGGCCGATGCCAAGGCCGTGGCCGAGGCGGGGGCGTTCTCGGTGGTGCTGGAAAAGGTGCCGGACGGGCTGTCGCGCCGGATCACCGAGGCGGTGGCGATCCCTACGGTGGGGATCGGCGCCTCGGCGGGCTGCGACGGGCAGGTGCTGGTGCTCGACGACATGCTGGGGCTGTTCACCGATTTCCGCCCGAAATTCGTCAAGCGCTTCGGCGAGCTGGGCCAGGCGGCCGACGAGGCGATCGCCGCCTATGCCGCCGAGGTCCGGGCGCGCAGCTTTCCGGCGGCCGAGCATGTGTTCCCCGACGTCTTGAAGGCGAAGGCGTGACCGTCGTCATCCTGCGGCGGGTTGCCGATCTGCGGACCATGGTGCGCGGCTGGAAGGCGGCGGGCCAGACGGTCGGCGTGGTGCCGACGATGGGCGCGCTGCACGAGGGGCATCTGAGCCTCGCCCGCGCTGCCAAGGCGGGCTGCGACCGGGTGATCGTGACGATTTTCGTCAATCCCAAGCAGTTCAACAATCCCGCCGATCTGGAGAAATACCCCCGCACCGAAGACCGCGACGCGGCGCTGCTGGCGACGGTGGGGGTGGATGTGATCTTCGCGCCCTTGCCGGACGAGGTCTATCCGCCCGGCTTCGCCACGGGGGTCTCGGTCTCGGGTGTGAGCGCGCCGCTGGAAGGGGCGCATCGGCCCGGGCATTTCGACGGGGTGGCGACGGTGGTGGCCAAGCTCTTCGGCATGACCATGGCCGACCGCGCCTATTTCGGCGAGAAGGACTGGCAGCAGTTGCAGGTGGTGCAGCGGCTGGTGGCCGACCTGAACCTGCCGGTGCAGATCGTCGGCTGCGGGACGGTGCGCGAGGCCGATGGGCTGGCCATGTCGTCGCGCAATGCGCGGCTGTCGGAGAGCGGGCGCAAGATCGCCCCGGGGCTCCATCGCGAGATGCAGCGCGCGGCGGAGGCGATGCGCGCAGGCGTCCCGGTGGCGGCAGCGCTGGAGGAAGCGGCGGCGGCGGTGCAGGCGGCGGGGTTCGAGGCGGTCGACTACCTCGATCTGCGCAGCGCCGATCTGCTGGAGCCGATGACGGCGCTGAACGGGCCGGCGCGGCTTCTGGCGGCAGCGACGCTGGACGGGGTGCGGCTGATCGACAATATCGCCGTCTGAGGCGGGGTTTCGCGGCGCTGCAAACAGCGACGCCCCGAACCGGAGTTCGGGGCGCGCGTCCTCCCGATCTGCTGCTTCGGGCCTCCCGTCCTTCCGCAGCTCGGTATTCGAATTCTCAGCCTGCAATCATTTCAGACTGCCGCACCACTACTTCTGCCTGTTTGATGGACGCTATGTCAACGAGTCTTCCGTTGTATACCGTGGCGCCTTCGCCCCTGGCCTTGGCGGCCTCCATCGCGGCGAGGATCTCGCGCGCTTCGGCCACGGCGGCTTCCGACGGCGTGAAGACCTCGTTGGCCAGCGCGACCTGCTTGGGGTGGATCGCCCATTTGCCGACCATGCCGAGCGTCGCGGAGCGGCGGGCCTGCGCGCGGAATCCTTCGTCATCGCTGAAATCGCCGAAGGGCCCGTCCACCGGCAGCACGCCATGGGTGCGGCAGGCGGCGACGATTGCGGCCTGCGCCCAGTGCCACGGGTCGGACCAATGCTTCACGCCCTCGCGGATCATGTAGTAGTTTTCCTGCGTGCCGCCGATGCCGGTGGTCTGCATGCCCATGCTGGCAGCGAAATCGGCGGCGCCGAGGCTCATCGCCTGCAGCCGCGGCGAGGAGGCCGCGATTTCCTCGACATGGGCGATGCCCGCTGCCGATTCGATGATGACCTCGAAGCTGATCGGCTTGCGGCCCTTGGCGCGCTCGATCGCCGTCACCAGCGCGTCGACGGCATAGACATCCGCCGCGCAGCCGACCTTGGGGATCATGATCTGGTCCAGCCGGTCGCCCGCCTGTTCCAGCAGGTCGACGACATCGCGATACCAGAACGGGGTGTCGAGCCCGTTGATGCGGACGGAGAGATGCTTGGTGTTCCAGTCGAGCGTGTTGATCGCCTCGATGATGTTCGCCCGCGCCTGCGGCTTGTCGGCGGGCGAGACCGAGTCCTCGAGATCGAGGTTGATCACATCCGCCGCCGATGCCGCCATCTTCGGAAACAGCGCCGGGCGCGAGCCGGGGCCGAAGAGCTGGCAGCGGTTGGGGCGCGCCACGGGGGTCGGCTGGAGACGGAAACTCATGGGACTGACCTGGCAAGTAAGTTACGCGATGTTGTGTCCTTGGGTTATAATGTTGCGCAGCGGTTCGCAAGCCTCTTTCGCAGCTGCAGAAGAAACCGCCTGAAGCCGCGCGGGCGCGGCCGGCGCGGCCTCATAGGTTGCGCAAAGCGGGCGCATGCCGGTCGAATCTTCGGCAAACGTGCTGACCCCGCGAAGAAAGTTGCGCATATTGCCTGCCCTGCACTGCAGAATGCGATGCAATCCCGTCGCTCCCTGCGCATGATGCGTGTTGCAATGCAAAGGATGCCGCCATGATCGAGACCCCCTACCTCCTGTTCCTGGGCGATGCGCCCGATCCGCTGGCCGCCAAGGTCGCGCAGGGCATCAAGGACTGGCGCCCGGAATATGCGGTGGGGCAGTTCCGCATGGAGGGGTGCAAGGCCGACATGGGTCTGCCCGACATGAGCCTCGCCGAGGCCAAGGCCGCGGGCTGCAAGACGCTGGTGATCGGCGTGGCGAACCGCGGCGGGGTGATCTCGCCCGCCTGGAAGAAGGTGCTGGTGGCGGCGCTGGAGGAAGGCTTCGATCTGGCCTCGGGGCTGCACAACCTGTTGCGCGACGAGGAGGATCTGGCAGCGGTGGCGCGGGCCTGCGGGCGGCAGCTGCATGACGTGCGGGTGCCGACGGTGGATTATCCCATCGCCAACGGCAAGAAGCGCGCGGGCAAGCGGATGCTGGCGGTGGGCACCGATTGCTCGATCGGCAAGATGTATACCGCGCTCTGCGTCGACAAGGAGATGCGGGCGCGCGGGCTGAAGTCGAGTTTCCGCGCCACGGGTCAGACCGGCATCCTGATCACCGGCGACGGCGTGCCGCTGGATGCGGTGATCGCGGATTTCATGGCGGGCTCCATCGAATATCTGACGCCGGACAACGACGCCGACCATTGGGATCTGATCGAGGGGCAGGGATCTCTGTTCCACGTCTCCTATTCGGGGGTGACGCTGGCTTTGATCCATGGCGGCCAGCCGGATGCGCTGATCATCTGCCACGAGCCGACCCGCGACCACATGCGCGGCCTGCCCGAGTACAAGCTGCCGAGCATCGAGGCGGTGCGCGACATGGCGCTGACGCTGGCGCGGGTGGCGAACCCGGCCTGCGTGGCGGTGGGCTGCTCGATCAACACCCAGCACATGAGCGATGCCGACGCCCTGGCCTATTGCGCCGAGGTCGAGGCCCGCACCGGCCTGCCGACCGTCGATCCGTTCCGCCATGGCGCGGGGCGGCTGGTTGATGCGCTGATCGCGGTCTGAACCGGGAGGGGCGGCGGGGTTGACCCCACGCCGCCCCTCCCGCACAAATTCCGGACCCAGCGGAGGCCTGCCATGATTACCGTTACCCGCGACACTTTCCGCCTTGCGGAAGTGTTCACCATCTCGCGCGGTTCGCGCACCGAGGCGAAGGTGCTCACCGTCCGCGTCACCCGCGGCGGGCTGACCGGCATCGGCGAATGCGTGCCCTATGCCCGCTACGGCGAGTCGCTCGACTCGGTGGCCGAGCAGATCGCCGGCCTGCCGGAGAACCTGACGCGGCACGACCTGCAGTCGCTGTTGCCCGCCGGGGCGGCGCGCAATGCGGTGGATTGCGCGCTCTGGGATCTGGAGGCCAAGGACAGCGGCAAGCGGGTCTGGCAGCTGGCCGGGCTGCCCGCGCCGCAGCCGCAGATCACCGCCTTTACCCTGTCGCTCGACACGCCCGAGAACATGCGGGCGGCGGCGGCGAAACATGCGCACCGGCCGCTGCTGAAGATCAAGCTCGGCACGCCCGACGACATGGCGCGGCTGGAGGCGGTCCGGGCAGGCGCGCCGGCGACCACGATCATCGTCGATGCCAACGAGGGCTGGACGGCGGAGGTCTATACCGAGCTTGCGCCGCATCTGATCCGGCTGGGCGTGGCGCTGGTGGAGCAGCCCTTGCCTGCCGGGGCCGATGACATGCTGGCCGAGATCGCCCGCCCGCTGCCGGTCTGCGCCGACGAATCCTGCCACGACTGCCACTCGCTGCCCGGGCTGAAGGGCAAGTATGACGTGGTGAACCTGAAGCTCGACAAGACCGGCGGCTTCACCGAGGGGCTGGCGCTGCGCAAGGCGGCGCTGGAGGCGGGCTATGGGCTGATGGTGGGCTGCATGGTCGGCTCCAGCCTCGCCATGGCCCCGGCGACGCTGATGGCGCAGGGTGCGGCCTATGTCGATCTTGACGGTCCGCTGCTTCTGGCAGAAGACCGCGACACGCCGCTGGTCTTCGACGAAGCCGGCATCCACCCACCAACCGCCGCACTCTGGGGATAAGCATGAGCCGCACCGTCTATGTGAACGGGGAGTATCTTCCCGAAGCCGAAGCCACCGTCTCGATCTTCGACCGGGGCTTTCTCATGGCCGATGGCGTCTATGAGGTGACCTCCGTCCTCGGCGGCAAGCTTTTGGACTTCGACGGTCATTTCGCCCGGCTGGAGCGCAGCCTGCGCGAGCTGGACATGGCCTGCCCGGTCACCAAGGACGAGCTTCTGGCGATCCACCGCGAGCTGGTGGCGCAGAACGGCATCGACGAGGGCATGGTCTATCTGCAGGTCACCCGCGGCAATCCCGGCGACCGGGATTTCAGCTTCCCCGATCCGGCGACCACGCCCTCGACGCTGGTGCTCTTCACCCAATCGAAGCCGGGTCTGGCCGACAACCCGACCGCGAAGACCGGCATCAAGGTGATCTCGATCGAGGACATCCGCTGGGGTCGGCGCGACATCAAGACGGTGCAGCTGCTCTACCCGTCGATGGGCAAGATGATGGCCAAGAAGGCGGGCTGCGACGACGCCTGGATGGTCGAGGACGGCTTCGTCACCGAAGGCACCTCGAACAACGCCTATATCGTGAAGGGCGGCCGGATCATCACCCGCAACCTCGGGACCGACATCCTGCACGGCATTACCCGGGCGGCGGTGCTGCGCATGGCTGCGGAAGCGCAGATGGAGATCGAGGAGCGGCCGTTCAGCGTGGCCGAGGCGCAGGCCGCCGACGAGGCCTTCTTCACCTCGGCCTCGGCCTTCGTGCTGCCGGTGGTGGAGATCGACGGCGAGGCCGTCGGCACGGGCGCGCCGGGCCCGGTCGCGGCGCGGCTGCGGGAAATCTATCTGGACGAAAGCCGCAAGACCGCGGTCTGAGCTGAAGGGGAAGGGCGTTCAGCCCTTCCCGCCCACATTGTTGGCAAAGGCCACGTCGAAGGCGGCCTTCTGCTGGTCCGAGGCCTCGCGCTGGTTCTCGGCCACCCAGTCGGCATAGGGCATGCCGTAGTAGATCTCGCGCGCCTCGTCCTTGCCCATGTCGATGCCGCGGGCATTGGCTTCCTCCTGATACCAGCGGCTCAGGCAGTTGCGGCAGAAGCCAGCCAGGTTCATCAGGTCGATGTTCTGCACATCGCTGCGCTCGCGCAGGTGGTCGCGCAGGCGGCGGAAGGCGGCAGCCTCGAGCTCGATGCGGGTCTGGTCGTCCATATGTCCTCCTCAGGCGGGCAGGGCCGCCAAGACTTCGGTCAGGATCGGCGCGAGCCGGTCGGCCCAGGCCTGCTGCTCCGCCTCCGTGCGGATCAGGTCGTGGCGCAGTTCGATCAGCGTGTTCTGCCGGCCGGTCTGCAAGGCGTGCCGGTCGATGGCGTCGCCCGGCAGATGACCGAGATAGGGTTGATTGTCGCCGACGCAAAGGTCCGGCTCGGCCTGCAGCCGCGCGATCAGCGGCAGGCTGAAGCGGGTGTCGAGATGCGAATGCAGCACGCCGATGTGCCAGGGCCGCGGGCTGCGCCCGTTCAGCCGGGGCGTGAAGGAGTGGATGGCGACGATCACCGTATCCGGCCGGCGCGCCGCCAGACGCTCCAGCGCGGCGTGGTAGGGGCGGTGCAGCGTGTTCAGCCGCCGCTCCACCTCGTGCGCATCGACATGGCGGTTGGCGGGGATGATCGTGCCGTCATAGAGCTTCATCACCAGCGTCGGATCGAGCTCGCCGCGGTTCGGGTCGATCACCAGCCGCGAGAAATCCGACAGGATCGCCGGGGCGTCCAGCCGCTCGGCCAGCGCCCGCGCCACACCCGCCGCGCCGAGGTCATAGGCGATGTGCCGGCCCATCTCCTCGGGCGGCAGCCCCAGATCGCCGCCGTTCACATCGTCGGGCACCCGGTTGGTGGCGTGGTCGCAGGTGACGAGCCAGCGCGAGGCGCGGTCCTCGCCGAGGATCTCGTAGGCGGGCATCTTCGACCTTCCGCAAGAGGTTACAATCGCCGGTTTATGATCAAAGCGTGGAAAGCGCCAGTTGCCCCGCCCCCCCTTTTGGGCCATAAAACCCGCGGCCCACCACGATATCATATGTACTACAAGGGAACGAGGCAGCATGAGACGCCTTCGCAACGTAAAGATCGTGGCCACGCTGGGCCCGGCCTCCAACGACTACGCCACCATCCGCGCGCTGTTCGAGGCGGGCGCCGACGTGTTCCGTCTGAACATGAGCCACGGCACCCATGAGGAGCAGCGGGCGCGCCACACGATCATCCGCCAGGTCGAGGCCGACACCGGCCTGCCGATCTGCATCCTGGCCGACCTCCAGGGCCCGAAGCTGCGCGTCGGCGTCTTCGCCAACGGGTCGGAGGAGCTGGTGACCGGGGCCGATTTCCGGCTGGACCTCGATCCCGCCCCCGGCACGCTGATGCGGGTGAACCTGCCGCATCCCGAGATTTTCGCGGCGCTGGAGCCGGGCGCCTCGCTCCTGGTCAATGACGGCAAGATCCGTCTGGAAGTGACCGACTGCGGCGCCGATTACGCCAATTGCAAGGTGACGGTGGGCGGCACGATCTCCAACCGCAAGGGCGTGAACGTGCCGGACGTGGTGCTGCCGCTGGCGGCGCTGTCCGACAAGGACCGCGCCGACCTGGAATTCGCCTGCGAGATGGGCGTGGACTGGCTGGCGCTGTCCTTCGTGCAGCGTCCCGAGGACGTGCTGGAAGCGCGCGAGCTGGCCAAGGGCCGCGCCGCGATCCTGTCGAAGATCGAGAAGCCGGCGGCCGTGAAGGCCTATGACGCGATCCTCGCTGTCTCCGACGGCATCATGGTGGCGCGCGGCGATCTGGGGGTGGAACTGCCGGTCCAGGCGGTGCCGCCGATCCAGAAGCGCCTTGTGCGCGGCGCCCGGGCGGCGGCCAAGCCGGTGATCGTGGCGACGCAGATGCTGGAATCGATGATCGAATCGCCGATGCCGACCCGCGCCGAGGTGTCTGACGTGGCGACGGCGATCTACGAGGGCGCCGATGCGATCATGCTCTCGGCGGAATCGGCGGCGGGCTCCTACCCGGTCGAGGCGGTCACCACGATGAACAACGTGGCGATCTCGGTCGAGGGCGACCCCGTCTATCGCGACATCATCGAGGCCAGCCGTTCGGCGGTGCGCCAGACGGTGGCCGACGCCATCGTCTCGGCCGCGCGCGAGATCGCCGAGACCACCAACATCAAGGCGGTCTGCTGCTTCACCCAGACCGGCACCACGGTGTCCCTGGTGGCGCGCGAGCGTCCGCGGGTGCCGATCATGGCGCTGACCCCGCTGATGGAGACCGCGCGGCGGCTGTCGCTGACCTGGGGCACGCATTGCGTCATCACCGAGCCGCAGGAGCGCTTCAAGGGTGCGGTGATCGCCGCCGCCCGCGCCGCGCTGTCCTACGGCTTCGCCCATGAGCATGAGCAGATCCTCGTGGTCGCCGGCGTGCCGTTCAACGTGCAGGGCACGACCAACATCCTGCGCGTCGCGCCCTGCGACGAGCGGCTGATCTATCGCGGCGACCCGGAGTAAGCCTCCCCGCCGTCTGCCTTGCAGCGCCGCCGCCATCCCCGTGATGCGCGGCGGCGTTTGCTTTCCGGGGCGCGGGGCGGCGGATTTCCCCTTGCACGACCGGACGCGCCCGCCTATACGGCGCGCTCTATACCCGCTGGACCGGCCGACGTGGCATGCCGAGTCCTGCGTAAACCACTCGAAAGAGGAGATGGAAATGCCCAAGATGAAGACCAAGTCTGCGGCCAAGAAGCGTTTCAGCTTCACCGCAACCGGCAAGGTGAAGGCCGGTCCCGCCGGCAAGCGCCACGGCATGATCAAACGCTCGACGAAATTCATCCGCGACGTGACCGGGACCATGATCCTGAACGCCTCGGATGCGAAGATCGTCAAGAAATACATGCCCTACGACCGGTAAGGAGAGCACCAGATGTCCCGCGTCAAATCCGGTGTGGTCACCCACGCCCGTCACCGCAAGGTGATCAAGGCTGCCAAAGGCTACTATGCCGCGCGCAGCACCAACTTCCGCACCGCCACTCAGGCCGTCGACAAGGCCAATCAGTACGCGACCCGCGACCGCAAGACCCGCAAGCGCAACTTCCGCGCGCTGTGGATCCAGCGGATCAACGCCGCTGTCCGTCTGTTCGACGTCGAGTTCACCTATTCGCGTTTCATCAACGGTCTGGCGAAAGCCGGGATCGAGGTGGACCGCAAGGTTCTGGCCGATCTCGCCGTGCATGAGCCCGAGGCGTTCAACGCCATCGCGGCCCAGGCGAAGGCCGCTCTGGCCTGAGGCCTGGCGCAGCCCTGAGCTGATCTGCAGAAACCCCCGCGCCGCAAGGCGCGGGGGTTTTTCGTTGCGCCCGCCGGGGGGAGCCGCGCTTGGGGGCATCGAGCCCCCGCGCGCGGCGCTGCCGCGGCTTGGCCGGCAGGTCTCGCGCCCGTGGCCGGCCGGGGCCTCCGGCGGGAGTATTTCGGCAAGGAGAGGCGGGTCTTGGGTTGTTTGCATCGCCCGGTCCTTGTGCTAGCTAGACGCCGCAGGAAGCCGGAGAGAGACGATGGACGGGTTGGACGCGCTGAAGGGCAAGTATCTGGAAGGCATCGCCGGGGCCGCCGACGAGGCCGCGCTGGAGGATCTGCGTCTGGCGGCGCTGGGCAAGAAGGGCGAGATCAGCCTGAAGATGCGCGAGCTGGGCGGCATGGACCCGGTGCTGCGGCAATCGACCGGCGCCGCGCTGAACGTGCTGAAGGACGAGATCGACGCGGCGCTTCGCGCCAAGAAGGCGGCGCTCGGCGATGCGGCGCTGGACGAGCGGCTGCGCTCGGAATGGCTGGATGTGACGCTGCCGGGGCGTCCGCGGCGCCAGGGTACCATCCATCCGGTGAGCCAGGTGATGGCCGAGCTGACGGCGATCTTCGCCGACATGGGCTTCGCCGTGGCCGAGGGGCCGCAGGTCGAGAGCGATTGGTACAATTTCGACGCGCTGAACATCCCGCCGGAGCATCCGGCGCGGCAGGAGCATGACACCTTCTTCATGAACCGCGCCGAGGGCGACAACCGCCCGCCGCATGTGCTGCGCACCCATACCTCGCCGGTGCAGATCCGCGCCATGACCGAGCAGGGCGCGCCGATCCGGGTCATCGCGCCGGGCCGGGTCTACCGCATGGACATGGATCAGACCCATACGCCGATGTTCCATCAGGTCGAAGGGCTGGCGATCGACCGCGACATCTCGATGGCGAACCTGAAATGGGTGCTGGAAGAGTTCTGCCGCGCCTTCTTCGAGGTGCCCTCGGTCGAACTGCGCTTCCGCGCCTCGCATTTCCCCTTCACCGAGCCTTCGGCCGAAGTCGACATCCGCTGCTCCTGGGAGGGCGGACAGCTGAAGATCGGCGAGGGCGTCGGCTGGCTGGAGATCCTCGGCTCGGGGATGGTGCACCCGAAGGTGCTGGCGGCGGCGGGGGTGGACCCGACCGAGTGGCAGGGCTTCGCCTTCGGCATGGGCATCGACCGGATCGCCATGCTGAAATACGGCATTCCCGATCTGCGGGCCTTCTTCGAGTCCGACCTGCGCTGGCTGCGTCACTATGGCTTTGCCGCGCTGGATATGCCGGACTTGGCGGGGGGCCTGAGCCGCTGATACCCTGACCGAAACTTGGTAAAGGTTTCGGTCATGGTTTCCGCTCAACAGTTCATCACCTTCCAGAACGTGCTCGCGGCCACCTCGGTGGTCTGGTACTTCACGGCGGTCTATTATCTGGAGCTGCGCCGCCAGTTCCGTTTCCCCGAATACCCCTTCGCCAGCCGCTACCCGCTGTGGCGGCGGCGGATGAAGCTCTACGCCCGGCTGCAGGCCACGGCCCCCGACAACGTGTCGGACCGCGGGCCGGAGGCGCAGGAGGTGCTGCTCGGCTCGCTGCGCAAGGTCGAGACCCGGACGGCGGTGCTGGCCGCGCTCTGGGGTGTGGTGCTGGTCGGGCTGGCGGCGCTGTCGCTGCTGCAGCGCAACTGGCAGGCCGGGCAGCTGTTGATAGCGGCGCTGGCGGTGTGGAGCGTGCCCTATGCGGCGCGGCTGGTGCTCGGCATCTCGCAGATCGACCAACTCGAGACCCACAAGATGATGACCCGCAGCAGCGACGACGCGGCGGCGGCGGGGCTTCTGCAGGATCAGCTGATCCGCGACCTGTTCGACAAGGAGCTGGCCTTCCGCTTCTCGGCCTTCGGCTTCCGGGCGCTGGTGGTGCTTCTGCTGGCGCTGGCGGTGCTGCGCTTCGCCACGCTCGGCGATCTGGGCGCGCTGCGCTGGTAAAGCGGTCCGTCACGGCAGCAGGCCGAGCAGCAAGGACAGGCCCTGACTGGCGCTGTCGGTCATCAGCAGCAGGCCGGTGCAGCCCAGGATCAGGCACAGCAGCACTGTGCGGCTGGGTTTTCGTCCGGGTGGGGGCTTCAGCCAGTCATCCATCCGGCCCGGTCTAGGGCCGAAAGGTTTACGAACCGTTAGCGGCGTCGGGGCGGCGGTGCGGCCCCGCCCGGGCAAGCCCGGCCTTCCCCTTGCCGCGGCTTTGCGCTAAGGCCAAGCCGCAATCAATCCGAGGGGCACGCGCATGAAATTCACCCTGTCCTGGCTCAAGGATCACCTCGACACCGAGGCCAAGCTGGAAGATCTGCTCTACGCCCTGACCGATCTCGGGCTCGAGGTCGAGGGCGTCGAGAACCCGGAGAAGACTCTGGGCGCCTTCCGCACCTGCCGCGTCATCGAGGCGCAGCCGCATCCGAACGCGGACCGCCTGCGGCTCTGCCGGGTGGAGACCTGGCCGAACGGGCCGGAGGCGGCCTCGGAAGAGGTGCAGGTGGTCTGCGGCGCGCCCAACGCGCGCACGGGGCTCGTCGGCGTCTTCGCCCCGGTCGGCACCCATGTGCCGGGGACCGGGGTGGATCTGAAGCCGGGGGTGATCCGCGGAGTCGAGTCGAACGGCATGCTCTGCTCGGAGCGCGAGCTGATGCTGTCGGATGACCATGACGGCATCATCGACCTGCCCGAGGACACGCCGCTCGGCGTGCGTTTGATCGACCTGCGCGGGTTGAACGACCCGATGATCGACGTGAAGGTCACCCCGAACCGCCCCGACGCGCTGGGGATCCGCGGCATCGCCCGGGATCTGGCGGCGCGCGGGCTCGGCGTGCTGAAACCGCTGGAGATCACGCCGGTCGCGGGCGGCTTCGCCTCGCCGGTCTCGGTGACAATCGATGCGGCGCTGAAGGCGAAGGGCTGCCCGCTCTTCGCCGGGCGGGTGATCCGCGGCGTGAAGAACGGGCCGTCGCCCGACTGGCTGCAGACCCGGCTGCGCGCCATCGGGCTGCGGCCGATCTCCGCCTTGGTCGATATCACCAACTACTTCACCTTCGCGCTGAACCGCCCGCTGCATGTCTTCGACGTGGCAAAGCTGGCGGGCGGGCTGCGCATCCATGCGGCCGAGGGCGGCGAGACGCTGCAGGCGCTGGACGGCAAGACCTACACGCTGCGCGCCGGGCAGATGCTGATCTCCGACGACCGGGCGCCGCAGTCGCTGGCGGGGATCATGGGCGGCGAGCTTTCGGGTTGCACCGAGGAGACGACCGATGTCTTCCTCGAATCGGCCTTCTGGGATCCAATCACCATCGCCGCCACCGGGCGGGCGCTGAAGATCAACTCCGATGCGCGCTACCGCTTCGAGCGCGGCGTGGACCCGGCCTTCACCCTGCCGGGGCTGGAGCTGGCGACGCAGATGGTGCTCGACCTCTGCGGCGGCGAGGCCTCCGAGGTGGTGGTCGATGGCGCCGTGCCGGATACCGCGCGGGCCTACCGGCTCGATCCTGCGCGGGTGGTCAGCCTCGTCGGGATGGACATTCCGGAGGACGAGCAGCGCCGCACGCTGGAGGCTCTGGGCTTCACGCTGGACGGCGACATGGCCTCGGTGCCGAGCTGGCGGCCCGATGTGCTGGGCGAGGCGGATCTGATCGAGGAGATCGCCCGCGTCGCCTCGCTGTCGCTGCTGCAGGGCAAGCCGCTGCCGCGCCGCGAGGCGGGGGTGCCGAAGCCGATCCTGACGCCGCTGCAGGTGCGCGAGCAGACGGCGCGGCGCATGCTGGCCTCGCTCGGCTACAATGAATGCGTGACCTACAGCTTCATCGACTCCGAGGCGGCGACGCTGTTCGGCGGCGGGTCGGATGCGGTGCGGGTGGAGAACCCGATCTCATCCGAGATGACCCATCTGCGTCCCGACCTGCTGCCGGGGCTGCTGCGCGCCGCCGCCCGCAATCAGGCGCGCGGTTTCGCCGACATGGCGCTGTGCGAGATCGGCCCGGCCTTCCACGGCGGCGAGCCGGGCGAGCAGCATCTGCAGGCCACCGGCCTTCTGGTCGGCGCCTCGGCCCCGCGCGACGCCTTCGGCTCGCGCCGCCCGGTCGATCTCTACGACGCCAAGGCGGATGTGGAGGCGGTGCTGGCGGCGATTGGCGCGCCGGCGCGGATGCAGATCACCCGCAAGGTGGCCTCCTGGTGGCATCCGGGGCGGTCGGGAGTGATCGGGCTCGGGCCGAATGTGCTCGCCAGCTTCGGCGAGGTGCATCCGCGCATCCTGCAGGCGATGGATGTGAAGGGCCCGGCGGTCGCCTTCACCGTGATGGTGGCCAATGTGCCGCTGCCGAAGGTGAAGACGCCGACCCGCCCGGCGCTGAAGCTGGCCGATCTTCAGGCGGTGGAGCGCGACTTCGCCTTCGTCGTCGACAAGGGCGTAGAGGCGCTGACGCTGGTGAACGCCGCGCAGGGTGCCGACAAGGCGCTGATCGAGAGCGTGCGGGTCTTCGACCAGTTCGGCGGCGAGAAGGCCGAGGCGCAGATGGGCGCGGGCAAGAAGTCGCTGGCGATCACCGTGCGGCTGCAGCCGACCGAGAAGACGCTGACCGACAAGGATATCGAGGCCGTCTCGGCCAAGATCGTCGACAAGGTCGCCAAGGCGACGGGCGGCACGTTGCGCTGAGCCCGTAAGACGGGAAGCGGCCCGCGGGCCGCTTCCCCTGCTGTCAGGCGACGGGGGAGGGGCTACTGCCCGAGCCCCCGCAACCAGGCGCGGAACCTGCCCACATTGGTCCGCGCCCCCTTCCGCGCCGCCACGGCGCGGGCCTCCACCCCGTCCCAGGCCTCGCCCATGTCGTCCAGCGCCGGGTCGATGGTCCGCTCGCGGAACTGCATCCACATCTTCACGGCCATGAAGACGATGCCTGCGACCATCAGGAAGAAGAAGATGTTGAACCACGGGATCACGGTCACGTCCGGGCCTTCGACCTGCTTCAGCCGCACCGCGTTCGGGAAGATGGTGAACAGCTGGCTGCGCCAGCCGTAATGCGTCACCAGCACCCATTTCGGCGCCGCCTCGGTCGAGGTGAGGTCGGTCGCCTGGGCCTGGATATCGAAGCTGTTGACCTTGAAGTAGGGCGGCCAGCCCCATCCGGTGTCCTCGTTGCGATAGACCATCGGCTTGCCGTTCGGGTAGATCGCCTCGATGAACTTCACGTCGCGGTTGCCGTCGATCGTGGTCGCATTGCCGGTATCGGGGGCCGAGAAGAACCATGTATTCTCGCCCAGGTCCATCCGCTGGGTATTGGTGCCGACGATCCGCACCACGTCATGCTGCGGCAGCGTGTAATGCAGGAAGGAGGCGACGAAGAGCACCAGAAGCGCCAGGGCCGTCCATTTCACGTAACGCATGATATCCTCACCCAAAATTCAAACCATAGAACACGGCCACGAAGACCGCGGTCGGGATAATGTAGACCAGCCAGATCAGCTTCTTGCGCAGGCCCCGTTCATAGTCGCGCATGCCCTCTTCTATATAGGCATCGCGCGGGCCGTCCCCATCCCCCGCGTCGAAACGCTTCTCCAGTTCTTCCCGCTGCACCGAGCGGGAATAGGCCGACAGCAGCAGATAGACGACCGTCAGACCGATGAGGCCGAAGATGGCCAGTTTCAGAAATCCGATGATCATCGCACCCTCCACACCAATGGCTTCGCCCCCTGCTAACGCATTTCGCCGCAGGGGAACATCTGCCACAGGGTCGCGCATGGCGTCCCGCCCTTTACGGCCGGGCGGGCTTGTTGCATTCGGCCGGCGCAGAGGTCATATACCGGGGCGACCCCACGGGAGTGCCCGATGAACTATCTCGAATTCGAAAAACCGCTGTCCGAAATCGAAGGCAAGGCCGAGGAGCTGCGCGCCATGGCGCGGGGCAACAAGGAAATGGACGTCGAGAAGGAAGCGGCGGCGCTGGACAAGAAGGCCGACGCCCTGCTGCGCGAGTTGTATCGCGATCTCACGCCCTGGCGGAAATGCCTGGTGGCCCGCCATCCCGACCGTCCGCATTGCCGCGACTACATCGAGGCGCTGTTCACCGAATACACGCCCCTGGCCGGTGACCGGAACTTCGCCGACGACCATGCGGTGATGGGCGGGCTCGCTCGGTTCAACGACAATCCGGTGATGGTGATCGGCCAGGAGAAGGGGCATGACACCAAGACCCGGATCGAGCGCAACTTCGGCATGGCGCGGCCCGAGGGCTATCGCAAGGCGATCCGGCTGATGGACATGGCGCATCGCTTCCGCATCCCGGTGGTGACGCTGGTCGACACCCCCGGCGCCTTCCCCGGCAAGGGCGCCGAGGAACGCGGTCAGGCCGAGGCCATCGCCCGCTCGACGCAGAAATGCCTCGAGATCGGCGTGCCGCTGATCTCGGTGGTGATCGGCGAGGGCGGGTCGGGCGGCGCGGTGGCCTTCGCCACGGCCAACCGCATCGCGATGCTGGAACACTCGGTCTATTCGGTGATCTCGCCCGAGGGCTGCGCCTCGATCCTGTGGAAGGACGCCGAGAAGATGCGCGAAGCTGCCGAGGCGCTGCGCCTGACGGCGCAGGACCTGCAGAAGCTGGGCGTGATCGACCGGATCATCAAGGAGCCGCTGGGCGGCGCTCAGCGCGGTCGGCGCGAGACGGTCGAGGCGGTCGGCAAGGCCATCGAGACCATGCTGAAGGAGCTGTCGGGCAAGAAGCCCGAGTGGCTGATCAAGGACCGCCGCAACAAGTTCCTCGAGATGGGCTCCAAGGGCCTCGCCGCCTGACGGCCCGCCGGGGCGGCGATCGCCCCGGCTTTTCCCGGCGTACGAGGCTTGGCCTCCGCCGGGCTTTCCTCAAATCAGCGCCTGTGATCACGCCTCCTCACGGTTGGGCGAGGCGGCGGAACGCTGCGGAAGGCGACCTGTTGGCTCGGTGACCCAAAGAGAGGAAACCTGATGACCAGCATGATGATCCGCCCGTTTTCCCGCCCGTTCTCCCGTCTGGGCCTGATCGCCCTTGCCTTCGCAACCCCCTCCCTCGCCACAGCGCAGGTGGAGCAGGGGCCGGCCAACGCCGGCTTCGAGCCCGCCTTCGAAGCCCAGACCCGCGCCCCGGCGCTGGAGGACAGCACGGTGCAATCCGAGCGCTTCGCTGAGGGGCTGGAGCATCCCTGGGGCATCGCCGCCCTGCCGGACGACCGCTTTCTGGTGACCGAACGGCCGGGCCGGTTGCGGGTGATCGAGTCGGACGGTTCGCTTTCCGACCCGGTCAGCGGCCTGCCGGAAGTCGACGCCCGCGGCCAGGGCGGCCTGCTCGATGTGGCCCTCGGTCCCGATTTCGCCAATGACCGGATGATCTACTGGAGCTACGCCAAGCGCGTCGCGGACGGCACCGTGACCGCCGCCGCGCGTGGGGTGCTGTCGGAGGACCGAACCTCGGTCGGCGAGGTCGAGGAGATCTTCGTGCAGTCGCCGGTCTCGCAGGCGACCAAGCACTACGGCTCGCGCATCGCCTTCGATGGCGAGGGCCATGTGATCATCACCACCGGCGAGCATTCCGACGCGCCGGAGCGCGAGAAGGCGCAGGATCTGGAGGCCACCTGGGGCAAGGTGATCCGGCTGAACCTCGACGGCTCTATCCCCGAGGACAACCCCTTCGCCGATGGCGGCGGCGCGCCCTCGATCTGGAGCTACGGGCACCGCAACATCCAGAGCGCGGCCTTCGGGGCGGACGGCACGCTCTGGACCATCGAGCACGGGCCGCTGGGCGGCGACGAGCTGAACGACACCCGGGCCGGTCTGAACTACGGCTGGCCGGTGGTCAGCTACGGGCTGAACTACGACAGCACCCCGGTCGGCAGCGGCGAGGCCCGGATGGAGGGCATGGAGGAGCCGACCTATTACTGGGACCCGGTGATCGCCCCCGGCGGGATGATCTTCTACGAGGGCGAGGCCTTCCCCGGCTGGCAGGGCGACATCCTCGTCGGCTCGCTGAAGCCGGGCGCCCTGGTGCGGCTGACGCTGGAGGATGGCCGGGTGACCGGCGAGGAGCGGATGCTGACCGATGTCGGACGGGTGCGCGATGTCGAGGAGACCGCCGGGGGCGATCTGCTGATCCTGATCGACGCCGCGGACGGGGCCGTCCTGCGCGTCAGCCCGGGCGAGGCCGACAGCTGAGCCTCAGTCGAAGGTGCCGGTGACCCGCCCGAACAGCATGAAGGCCCGGGCGGTGCGGGTGTTGGCCAGCTCCACCAGTTCGCCATCGGTCGCGGCCTTCTCCATCTCCGAGAAGGTGCGGTCGAAGGTGCGCAGGAAATGATGCGCCGCGTCGCGGAAGATCGGGTCCTCGCGCATCCGCGTCGCGGTCAGCGCCAGGCTGGCGCGGTCGCGGATGCCGCCGAGCCCGGCGATGCTGCGGCCGCGCTCGCCCGCCGCGAACCGGCGCCAGACCTCGGCCCGGGGACGGTCGGGGGCGAGGTCGTCCATGTAGATGCCTTCCTGGCTCAGCAGGGTCAGCACGTCCTGCGCCGCGCGGATCAGCTTGGCGATGCCGCGGTCGGCCAGAGCCAGCCGCAGGGCCTGGATGCCGGCGATGTCGTCGGGGCTGTCGGGGAAGTTCAAGGACAGGATGAAATCGGCCACCGACAGCGGCGGGCGCGCATCCTCCGGCGGGGTGCCCAAGGCCAGCGTCGGCTGCTCCTCCGCCGGGGCCGGGCGCGGCGCGGCGGCCCGACGCTCGGCCGGGCGGGCGGCGACGGCGCCCGAGCTTTCCAGCCGCGGCGGCGCATCGTCGCGCCGCAGGATGGCGGCGGCCTGGGTCTGCTGGCTGGCGACATAGGCGTTGCGCATCGCGTCCACCGCCGCCTGCAGGCGCTTGGCCTCCTCGCGCAGCGTGCGGACCGCGCGCAGCGTCGCCACGGCGGCCCAGATCAGCGCCAGCGGCAGCACCACAACCAGCACGGTCATCAGCGTGGCCAGCGGCCCGCCCTCACCCTCGGCGGTCGGCGTGGTCAGGGCATAGCCGGTCACGCCGGCCACCCAGACCAGCCCGACGGCGATCGCCAAGAGCTCGGCGACCGACAGCCGGCCGAGGCCGGTGTCCCGGCCGTAGATGCCAAGGTCGATGGGTTTGTCCTGCGGCTCCGTCATCGGACCTGCCCCGCGCGATCAGATATAGCGCACTGTGACCACTTCATACCCGCGCTGCCCGCCGGGCGTCTTCACCTCGACGGAGTCGCCCTCGTCCTTGCCGATCAGCGCCCGCGCTAGCGGCGAGCGGATGTTCAGCAGGCCGCGCTCCAGATCCGCCTCGGCCTCGCCGACGATCTGGTAGGTCTTCTCCTCGCCCGACTCCTCGTCGACCAGGGTCACGGTGGCGCCGAACTTGATCGAGCCGGACAGCTTCGCCGGGTCGATGACCTCGGCCAGCGACAGCAGCGCCTCGAGCTCCTTGATCCGGCCCTCGATGAAGCTCTGCTTCTCGCGGGCGGCGTGGTATTCGGCGTTTTCCGACAGGTCGCCATGCTCGCGCGCCTCGGCGATGGCGCGGATCACGGTCGGGCGTTCAACCGACTTCAGCTGCTTGAGTTCCTCGTCGAGCGCGGTGTGACCCACGCGGGTCATCGGAAATTTTTCCATCGGTCTTCACCCGTAAAAAAACACAGAGCCACGACCCGGTTGAGCCGTGACCTGTGTTGGTTCCCTAGCCCTCAACTGATCCGATGGCCGGGGCAATTGCAAGCGGAATGCCGGGCGGGCGGCGCGACCTTGCCGGGCGCCGCAGCCGCCCTTTGGCCACAGGGCGGGATGTCGCGTCACGATTGACCTCGCGCCAAGCATCGGGCAAACCCCATTGACTCTTCAATAGCCGGATGCCCGTCCAAGCCCTCAGAGGAACCGCCATGTCGGAACAGATCGCCCGCGAACAGATGGAATACGATGTCGTCATCGTGGGGGCGGGTCCGTCAGGTCTGTCTGCGGCAATCCGTCTCAAGCAGCTCGATCCCGACCTGTCGGTCGTGCTGCTGGAGAAGGGCTCCGAGGTCGGCGCGCATATCCTGTCCGGCGCGATCCTCGACCCGGTGGGGCTCACCGCGCTGATCCCCGACTGGAAGGAGAAGGGCGCCCCGCTCAATACGCCGGTGAAGGAGGACCACTTCTTCCTGCTCGGGCCGATGGGCAAGCTGAAGCTGCCGAACTGGCCGGTGCCGAAGCTGATGAACAACCACGGCAACTACATCGTCTCGATGGGCAATGTCTGCCGCTGGCTGGCGCAGCAAGCCGAGGAGCTGGGGGTGGAGATCTTTCCCGGCATGTCCTGCTCGGCGCTGGTCTATGGCGACAATGGCGAGGTGCGGGGCGTGGTCGCGGGCGAGTTCGGCCTGAACGCCGATGGCACGCCGGGTCCGAACTACGAGCCGGGGATGGAGCTGCTGGGCAAGTATGTCCTTCTGGCCGAAGGCGTGCGCGGCTCGCTGTCGAAACAGGTCATGGCGAAATACGATCTGCGCAACGGCTATCCGGCGCAGAAATACGGTCTCGGCATGAAGGAGATCTGGGAGATCGATCCCAAGAAGCACCATCCGGGCCGGGTGTCGCACACGATGGGCTGGCCTCTGGGCAGCAACGCAGGCGGTGGGTCGTTCATCTACCACGCCGAGAACAATCAGGTGTTCATAGGTCTGGTGGTCCACCTGAACTACAACAACCCGCACATGTATCCCTATCAGGAATTCCAGCGCTTCAAGCATCACCCGATGGTGGCCGAGCTGCTGCAGGGCGGCAAACGCGTGGCCTATGGCGCGCGGGCGATCAGCGAAGGCGGCTTCCAGTCGCTGCCGAAGATGGTCTTCCCGGGTGGGGCGCTGCTCGGCTGCTCGGCGGGCATGGTCAACGTGCCGCGCATCAAGGGCAACCACAACGCCATGCTCTCGGGCAAGGCCGCCGCCGAGGCCGCTCATGCCGCGATCAAGGCGGGCCGTCAGGGCGACGAGCTGAGCGCCTACGAGACCGAGGTGCGCACCGGAGCCATCGGTCAGGATCTGTGGAAGGTCCGCAACGTGAAGCCGCTCTGGTCGCATTTCGGGCTCGCCGCCTCGATGTTCGCCGGGGGCCTCGACATGTGGACCAACAGCCTGTTCGGCTTCTCGCTCTTCGGCACGCTGACGCATCACAAGTCCGACGCCGCCGAGACCGGCAAGGCGAAGGACCACAAGCCGATCGACTATCCCAAGCCCGATGGCGTGCTGTCCTTCGACCGGCTGACCAACGTGGCCTTCTCCTTCACCAACCACGAGGAGAGCCAGCCCGCCCACCTGAAGCTGGTTGATCCGACGGTGCCGATCGCGGTGAACCTGCCGGAATTCGCCGAGCCGGCGCAGCGCTATTGCCCCGCCGGCGTCTACGAGGTGGTGGCGACCGATGCGGCCAATCCGAAGTTCGTTATTAACTTCCAGAACTGCGTCCACTGCAAGACCTGCGATATCAAGGATCCCAGCCAGAACATCGTCTGGACCACGCCGCAGGGCGGAGACGGGCCGAACTATCCCAACATGTGAGCGCCAGCCGCTGACAATTGCGCGATCTGGCCGCATCCGGGCCGGGTCGCATTGCCTTGGCTGGCGGCGGAGACTAGCCTCGCGGGAAACCTGCCGGAGACACGTCGAATGCCGATGATCCTTGCGCGCCCGCTCTGTGCCTTCGCCCTCGCGGCGCTGATGGCCGAGGTGGGGCTTGCCCAGACCGCCGGCGCCCCCGCCGTCACGGCGCCCGCAGCGGAACAGGCCGAGCCGGGGCCGGGCGATGCCGGGGCCTATCTGGCGGCGCGGGTCGCCGCGGCGGAAAGCGACTATCGCGCCGCCGGCGCCTGGTACAGCCGCGCGTTGGCCAGCGACGAGGCCAACCCCGGGCTGCTCGACGGCGCGCTGATCTCGGCGATGGCGCTGGGCAGCTTCGACGTGGCGGTGCCCTTGGCGCAGCGCCTGCTGGATCTCGGCGCGCAGAGCCAGCCGGCGGCGCTGGCGATCCTGACCGACAAGGCGCAGCGCGGCGAGTTCGACGCGATCCTCGCCGATGCCGCTGCCGGCGCCTCGGTGAACGAGCTGGTCGACGGGCTGGTGCTGGCCTGGTCGCAGCTCGGCGCCGGCAAGATGTCGGAGGCGCTGGAAGGCTTCGACACGTTGGCCGCGACCGAGGGGCTGGAGGCCTTCGGTCTCTATCACAAGGCGTTGGCGCTGGCCTCGGTCGGCGATTTCGAGGGGGCCGATGCGATCCTTTCGGGCGAGGCCGGCGGCAAGCTGCGGATGATGCGGCGCGGCACGGTGGCCCATGTGCAGATCCTCAGCCAGCTCGAACGCGGCGACGAGGCCGTGGCGCTGCTGGACAGCGCCTTCGGCACCGGGCAGGACGCCGGCATCGACGCGCTGCGCGCCCGACTGGTCGCCGGCGAGACGCTGGCCTATGACGTGACCCGCAACGCTACTGACGGTATGGCCGAGGTGTTCTTCACCCTCGCCACCGCGATCAGCGGCGAGGCCGACGAGGCCTATACCCTGCTCTACACCCGCGCCGCGACCCATCTGCGCCCGGACCATGCCGAGGCGCTGTTGATGTCGGCCAGCCTGTTGGGGCTGCAGAAGCAGTACCAACTCGCTTCCGAGACTTTCGCCCGCATCCCGACCGACGACCCGATGTTCTTCGTCGCCGAGATCGGCCGCGCCGATGCGCTCTACGCCGACGGCAAGACCGAGGCGGCGCTGGAGGTGTTGCAGAACCTGACCCGCAGCCATGGCGACCTGATGCAGGTGCATCTGGCGCTCGGCGACGCGCTGCGCCGGGCCGAGCGCTTCGCCGAGGCGGTTCCCGCCTATGACGCCGCCATCGCCCGGATCCCGGAGCCACAGGGCCAGCATTGGCCGCTGTTCTACAGCCGCGGCATGAGCCAGGAGCGGCTGGGCAACTGGCCGGAGGCCGAGGCCGACATGCGCCGCGCGCTGGAGCTCGACCCCGATCAGCCGCAGGTGCTGAACTATCTCGGCTATTCCTTCGTCGACCGCGGCGAGAACCTCGACGAGGCGCTGAAGATGATCGAGCGCGCCGTCGCCGCCCGGCCTGACAGCGGCTACATCATCGACAGCCTCGCCTGGGCCTATTTCCGGCTGGGCCGCTATGCCGATGCGGTGGAGCCGATGGAGAAGGCCTCGCTGCTGGAGCCGGTCGATCCGGTGGTCACCGACCATCTGGGCGATGTCTACTGGGCGGTGGGCCGGCGGCTGGAGGCGCAGTTCCAGTGGCGGCGCGCCCTGTCCTTCGACCCGGCCGAGAAGGATGCGACCCGGATCCGCCGCAAGCTGGAGGCGGGGCTAGACTCCGTGCTGCAGGCCGAGGGCGCCGAGCCGATCAGCCTCACCGTGACCGAAGGCGATGATGCCAACTGACGCCTTCGCCGCCGCCAAGATCAACCTGACGCTGCATGTCACCGGGCAGCGCGCCGACGGCTATCACCTGCTCGACAGCCTCGTGGTTTTTGCCGAAACCGGCGACACGATCCGCGCCGAAGCGGCCGATGCGCTGAGCCTGACCATCACCGGCCCGCAGGCGGCGGCGCTGCCGGTCAGCGACGACAACCTCGTGCTGCGCGCGGCGCGGCTGGTGGGGCAGGGCAGGGGCGCCGCGATCACGCTGGAGAAGCGGCTGCCGATCGCCTCGGGCATCGGCGGCGGCTCGGCGGATGCGGCGGCGACGATCCACGCGCTGTGCCGGCTCTGGGATCTGCCGCTGCCGTCGCAGGCCGATGTGCTGAAGCTGGGGGCCGACGTGCCTGTCTGCCTCGACAGCCGGGCGCTCAGGATGACCGGCGTCGGCGAGGTGCTGCTGCCGCTGGCGCATCCCTTGCCCGCCGCCTGGCTGGTGCTGGCCAACCCCGGCGTGTCGCAGCCTACCCCTGCCGTGTTCAAGGCGCTGGAGCGGCGCGACCACGCGCCGATGCCGCAGCAACTGCCGCGCATGGCCGACGCCGCTTCGCTCGCCGCGTTCCTCGCAACGCAGCGCAATGATCTGGAGGCGCCGGCGATGCGGCTCGCGCCCGAGATCGCCGAGACCCGGGAGGCGCTCGCGGCGCTGCCCGGCTGCCTTCTGGCGCGGATGTCGGGCTCGGGGGCGACCTGTTTTGGCCTCTTCACCGAGGAAGCCGCCGCTGCCGGGGCCGCGGCGCTGCTCAGGGCGCGGCGGCCCGGCTGGTGGGTCGAGCCGGCGCGGATGACCGGCTGAGCCGGATCAGCTGATCCGCTCGACCACGTAATCGGCCAGATCGTGCAGCATGCCGCGCAGCGGGTGCTCCGGCAGCCGGGTCAGCGCCTCGCGCGCCACGCCGGCCCAGGCCAGCGCATCGGCCCGCGCCGCCTGCATCGCGCCATGCCGCGCCATGATCGCCAGCGCCTGCTCCAGATCGCCGTCGCCCTGCTTGCCCTTCTCGATCACCCGGACCCAGAAGGCGCGCTCTTCGGCGTCGGCCTTGGCCACCGCCTTGATCACCGGCAGCGTCAGCTTGCGCTCGCGGAAATCGTCGCCGGTGTTCTTGCCGATGGCATCCGCCGTGCCGCCGTAATCCAGCAGGTCGTCGACGATCTGGAAGGCGATCCCCAGCGCGTCGCCATAGGCATGCAGCGCCTCGACCTCGGCTTCGGAGGCCCCGGCGATCACCCCGCCGACCTCGGTCGCCGCCGAGAACAGCGCCGCTGTCTTGCCGCGCACCACCTGCAGATAGATGTCCTCGGTCGTGCCGAGATCCTGCGCCGCCGTCAGCTGCAGCACCTCGCCCTCGGAGATCGTCGCCGAGGCATTGGCGAGGATGTCCATGACCCGCAGGGAGCCCGTCTCGCACATCAGCTGGAAGCTGCGGGCAAAGAGGTAGTCGCCCACCAGCACCGAAGACTTGTTGTCCCACAACAGGTTGGCGGTGGGCCGCCCGCGCCGCCGCTCGCTCTCGTCCACCACGTCGTCATGGAGGAGCGTGGCGGTATGGATGAACTCCACCGTCGCCGCGAGATGGATGTGATAGGCCCCCTCGTAGCCACAGAGCCGCGCGCCGGCCAGCGTCAGCAGGGGGCGCAGGCGCTTGCCCCCGGCCTCGACCAGATGCGCCGTCACTTCCGGGATGCGCGGCGCGTGTTTCGACGCCATCCGCTCGCGGATCAGCAGGTTGACCTGCGCCATGTCCTCGGCAAGCCATGCGGCGAGCCGGTCATGCGGCTTCTGCGAAACTTCGTCCAATCCCATCCCGACCCTGCAACCTGCTCGACAAACCTGGGGATTGCCGATTATTTCCCTGTCATGAAAGAGCTTCTGCGCACGACCGATCCGACCGTCATCGCCTTCGCCTCAGCGCTCCTACAGGGCGAGGATATAGACGCCTTTGCCATGGACGTCCACATGAGCATCCTCGAAGGCTCGATCGGCATATTGCCGCGTCGGCTGATGGTGCGCGATCAGGACCTGTATCGCGCCAGGATCGTCATGGCCGACAACGGCATTCCGACGGGGCAATGATGTTCGCGCCGGGCGAGCTGACCGACGACGGCTTTCTCGGCGGGCGGCTGCATGTGCTGCAACCAAGGCGCGGCTACCGTGCGGCGACCGACCCGGTGCTGCTGGCGGCCAGCGTCCCGGCCCGGGCGGGGCAGACGGTGCTGGAACTGGGCTGCGGCGTCGGCGTGGCGAGCCTCTGCCTGGGGTTCAGGGTAGCGGGGCTGCGGCTGGCGGGGCTGGAGCTGCAGCCGGCCTATGCCGCGCTGGCCCGCGAGAACGCGGCGCGCAACGGCATGGCGCTGGAGGTGCACGAGGGCGACCTGAGCGCCATGCCGGCGGCGCTGCGCGGCTCCTTCGACCATGTGATCGCCAACCCGCCCTATTATCCGCCGGGCAGCGGCACCGGCGCGGCCGACCCCGGGCGCGAGACCGCGATGCGCGAGGCGACTCCGCTTTCGGCCTGGATCGAGGCCGGGATCCGCCGTCTGGCCCCCCGCGGCATGTTGACGCTGATCCTCGGTGCCGACCGGCTGCCGGCGGCGCTGGCGGCCTTGGACGACCGGATGGGCTCCTGCCGGGTGCTGCCGCTGGCGGCGCGGCAGGGCAGGGCGGCTGGACGTTTGATCATCCAGTCAAAAAAGGGCGGGAGGGGGCCTTTCACCCTGCTCGCGCCGCTGATCCTGCATGACGGCGCTGCGCATGACGGCGACCGCGACAGCCTCTCGAGGGCCGCGGCGGCCCTGCTGCGCGACGCCGGCGCGGTATCGCTGGAGTTGAATCGAAATGTCGGCGATCCATCGCCGGAAGGCCCGACTTTGCGTGACACGACTCATCTTCTGTGATGGACTGATGACACTCGGACCATTCACAGGAGGTAGAGAATGACTGTCGCTTCGCACCTGCAGGAACTGCGCCGCAAGCACGAGACCCTCTCGGACACCGTGGAGCGGGCGCAACGCAGCCCCGCCACCGATGCCCTGAAGATCGCCGAGATGAAAAAGCAGAAGCTGAAGCTGAAGGAAGAGATCACCCGTCTGTCCCAGTAAGAAGTTCGGCCCGTTAACGAGATTCAGGCGCTGGCGCTTGCCGCCAGCGCCGCCCCTCCGGCGATCAGCAACGCCGCGATCAGGATGGCGAGGCTCGGGGCCGCGATCCCCGTCAGCACCAGAACCACCGTCGACAGCAACGGCGCCGCATAGGACGCCACACCCAGAAGTTGTATGTCGCCCCGCTTCACACCGATGTCCCAGGTGAAGAAGGCCAGCCCCACCGGCCCCAATCCCAGCGCCACGACCGAGGCCCAGCCGAGCGCATTCGCCGGCCAGACCGTCGGCTCCAGCGCCAGATGCGCCAGCGCCGACAGCAGCGCCGTGGCGAGGCAGAAGACGGTGACGCTTTCCGTCGGCACCCGGCCCAGCCCGCGCGACAGCACCGAATAGGCGGCCCAGGTCAGGGCGCAGAGGAAGGCCAGCGCCAACCCCGGCGCCGCGGCCCCATCCAGCGCGACCCCGCCGCGCAGCACGATCAGCGCCGCCCCGGCGAACGCCGTCAGCGCCCCCAGCACATGCCGCCAGGTCAGCCGCTCGCCCGGCAGCAGGCCGGAGAACAGCACGATGAACAGCGGCCAGAGATAGGCGATGAGCCCGGTCTCGGCGGTGGGGGCCAGCCGGAAGGCGGTGAAATACAGGAAATGGTAGCCGAAGAGCCCCACCGTGCCGAAGGCATAGACCTTCCATCCGACGCCCTTCAGCCGCGCCAGCCCGCCGCCCGCCAGCACCCAGACCAGCCCCAGCGTGCCGCCGATGCAGAAGCAGAGCGCGTTCAACAGCAACGGCGGCACCGGGGCCGAGCCGATGGTGAACAGCGCCAGCAGCGACCAGAGCAGGATGGCGGAAAAACCGATGAGGGTGGCGCGGTTGCGGGACATAGGGCGGGCTCCTGACGGCTCTGCCCGGACTGTCCGCAGTTTTTGCGCTGCGGCAAGGGATTTCTGGGGCGGGGCGGCCGCGCGGGCCGCCCCTGCCGCCGTTCGTCAGACGAAGAACTGGCCGCCGTTGGCGGTGATCGTCGAGCCGGTGATGAACCCGGCGTCGTCGGAGGCGAGGAAGACGACGCAGCGCGCGATCTCTGCCGGTTCGCCCAGACGGCCGACCGGGATCTGCGGCAGGATGCGCTCCTTCAGCACTTTTTCATCGATGGCCCGCACCATCTCGGTGCCGATATAGCCGGGGCAGATCGCATTCACCGTGATCCCGGCGCGCGCGCCCTCCTGCGCCAGCGCCTTGGTGAAGCCGAGATCGCCCGCCTTGGCCGCCGAATAGTTCACTTGGCCCGCCTGACCCTTCTGGCCGTTGATCGAGGAGATGTTGACGATGCGCCCGAACTTGCGGTCGCGCATGCCGCTCCACAGCGGATGGGTCATGTTGAACAGGCCAGACAGATTGGTGTCCATCACCTCCTGCCACTGCTCGCGCGTCATCTTGTGGAACATGGCGTCGCGGGTGATGCCCGCGTTGTTCACCAGCACCGCGACCGGGCCCAGCTCGGCTTCGACCTGCGCGATCCCGGCGCTGCAGGCGTCGTAATCGGCGACCGACCATTTGTAGGTCTTGATCCCGGTCTCCGCGGTGAACTTGGCCGCGGCCTCGTCATTGCCGGCATAGTTCGCGGCCACCGTATAGCCTGCGTCTTTCAGCGCGATGGAAATTGCCGCGCCGATGCCGCGCGACCCTCCGGTGACCAGTGCTACTTTCGACATGATTCCTCCTCTGCCTGCAGCATTTGAAATAGTGTTATCCAAACGAAAACGGAGGCGCAATAATATTGCGCCTCCGTTTCTGCGGTTGCGAAGGGATCAGGGGCGTTCGAGACACATGGCCACACCCATGCCGCCGCCGATGCAGAGCGTGGCGAGGCCCTTCTTCGCGTCGCGGCGGCCCATCTCGAACAGCAGGGTGTTGAGGATGCGCGCGCCCGAGGCGCCGATCGGGTGGCCGATGGCGATGGCGCCGCCGTTCACGTTCACCACCTCGGGGTTCCAGCCCATGTCCGTGTTCACTGCGCAGGCCTGCGCCGCGAAGGCCTCGTTCGCCTCGACCAGATCCAGATCGGCGGCGCTCCAGCCCGCCTTCTGCAGCGCCTTGCGGCTGGCGTGGATCGGGCCGACGCCCATGATCGCCGGGTCGAGCCCCGCCGTGGCATAGGAGGCGATGCGGGCGAGCGGCGTCAGTCCACGCTTCTCGGCCTCGGCCGCGCTCATCAACAGCACCGCCGCGGCGCCGTCGTTGATGCCCGAGGCGTTGCCCGCCGTCACCGTGCCGTCCTTGGTGAAGGCCGGGCGCAGCTTGGTCATCGCGTCCAGCGTCGCGCCGTGGCGGATGTATTCGTCCTGATCCACGGTCACGTCGCCCTTGCGGGTCTTGATCGTGAAGGGAATGATCTCGTCGGCGAAGCGCCCGGCCTTCTGCGCCGCTTCGGCCTTGTTCTGGCTGGCAACCGCGAATTCGTCCTGCACCGCGCGGCTGATCTGCCACTGGTTCGCCACGTTCTCGGCGGTCTGGCCCATGTGGTAGCCGTTGAAGGCATCCCAGAGCCCGTCGCGGATCATCGAGTCGATGAAGCTGAGGTCACCCATCTTCTGCCCGGCGCGCAGATGCGCGACATGCGGCGCGAGGCTCATGTTCTCCTGCCCGCCGGCGACGATGATGCCCGCATCGCCGAGCTGGATGTGCTGCGCCGCCAGCGCCACCGTACGCAGGCCCGAGCCGCAGACCTGGTTGATGCTCCAGGCCGCGCTCTCCTGCGGCAGGCCGGCGCGGATATGCGCCTGACGCGCCGGGTTCTGGCCCTGACCGGCGGTCAGCACCTGACCCAGGATGGTCTCATCGACCTCGGCCTTGTCGATACCGGCGCGGGCGACGACAGCCTCGATCACCGCGGCGCCGAGCTCATGGGCAGGCGTGCTGGCAAAGGCGCCGTTGAAGCTTCCGACAGCCGTGCGTGCCGCCGAGACGATTACGACATTGGTCATGATGAGGGTCCTCTCCCTTGCAGACTGGCAGAGGGCTGCTCCGCCGCATTGCAGCAATACCTAGGCAGGCATCGCCGTCAACGCAAGGATATTGCCGCCACGGGGGAGGGGGCGCAAGAGTCATGCCGTCACGGGTTCTCTACCTCCTGTCCGGGTCGCTGCTGCCGGCGGTCGCCGCGGATTTTTCGCGGCCAAGGCCCGCCTGACCCGGTGACAGCCTGCGCCGGCGGCGGTAAAGAAAGGCTGAAGTTTCGCATTTGTTCTTGATGGGAGAGGCGCCGATGACCGAAGAACGCTGCGCCTGGTGCGGCACACACCCGCTCTATGTCGCCTACCACGATCACGAATGGGGCGTGCCCGAGTGGGACAGCCGGGCGCTATGGGAGAAACTGGTGCTCGACGGCTTTCAGGCGGGGCTGGCCTGGATCACCATCCTGCGCAAGCGCGAGGCTTTCCGCGCCGCCTTCGCCGGTTTCGATCCCGCCGTGGTCGCCACCTGGGGCGAGCCGGAGGTGCAGCGCCTCTTGGCCGATCCGGGCATCGTCCGGCACCGCGGCAAGATCGAGGCCACAATCGGCAATGCCAAAGCCTACCTGCGGATCGAGGAGCGGGGGAGTTTTTCCGATTTCCTCTGGCAGCATGTCGGCGGCCACCCGGTGCAGAACCGCTTCACCGGCGGCGACATCCCGACCGAGACGCCGGAGGCCCGCGCGATGTCGAAGGCGCTGAAGGCCGAGGGCTTCAAATTCTGCGGCCCGACCATCGTCTATGCCTTCATGCAGGCGACGGGCATGGTGAACGATCACGTCGTCACTTGCCACGTCCACGACCGGGTCGCGGCGCTGGGCTGACTCAGCCGCCCGCCATCAGCGCGGCCAGCGCCGCCTTGGCCTCGGGCGCGTCCCATTCGGCATCGCCGATCAGCCGCGCCACCTCCTGCCCCTCGGGGTTCAGCACCAGCGTCACCGGCAGGCCCATCACGCCGGCCTTCCGTGCCAGCGCCGACTTCGGATCGCGCAGGCCGGGCAGGGTGGTGACCTCGGCCTCGGCGAAGAACTTGCGGATGCCGGGCACCGCGTTGCGTCCGGTGGCCACTGTCACCACGGCGAAGTCTTCGCCGCCCATCTCGGCATTCAGCCGGTCGAGCCCCGGCATCTCGTGGCGGCAGGGCGCGCACCAGGTCGCCCAGAAGTTCAGCACCACCCATTTGCCGCGGTATTCCGACAGCGAGCGCGGCCGATCTTCCAGATCGACGAGGCCCTCCTCGGGCAGGTCGCGCGCCTCGGAATGGATGGCGAGCTTCTTCATGTCGCCCGTCAGGGCCGGGGCCTGGGCTGCCGCGCCATTTGCACCGAAGATCAAGGCCGTGTAGACCACGGCAACCAGCAGACGCAGCATATTCCCTCCCGAAGGCTTCCCATGACCGCTTCGCCCAAATCTCCCGATGCCGCCACTCAAGCCAATGCGATGTGGGGCGGGCGTTTCGCTGCCGGACCGGACGCGATCATGCAGGCGATCAACGCCTCCATCGGGTTCGACCAGCGGCTCTACGCCCAGGATATCCAGGGGTCGCGCGCCCATGCCGCGATGCTCGCCGCACAGGGTATCCTGACCAATAAGGATGCCGAGGCCATCGGGGAAGGCCTTCTCACGGTGTTGTCAGAGATTGAAACAGGCGCCTTCCCCTTCCGGGTGGAGCTGGAAGACATCCACATGAACGTGGAGGCCCGGCTGAAGGAGATCATCGGCGAGCCCGCGGGACGGCTGCACACCGCCCGCTCGCGCAACGATCAGGTGGCCGTCGACTTCCGGCTCTGGGTCCGCGACCAGTGCGACGCCGCCATCACCGGGATCGAGGCGCTGATCGCCGCCTTCCTCGCTCAGGCCGAGGCCGGGGCCGACTGGGTCATGCCGGGTTTCACCCATCTGCAGACCGCGCAGCCGGTGACTTGGGGCCATCACATGCTGGCCTATGTCGAGATGCTGGGTCGTGACCGCTCGCGCTTCGTCGATGCCCGGGACCGGATGAACGAATGCCCACTGGGCGCCGCCGCCCTCGCCGGCACCGGCTTTCCCATCGACCGCGAGATGACCGCCCGGGCGCTTGGCTTCGACCGCCCGACCGCCAACAGCCTCGATTCCGTCTCCGACCGCGATTTCGCGCTGGAGTTCCTCTCGGCCTCGTCGATCTGCGCGCTGCACCTGAGCCGCTTCGCCGAAGAGCTGGTGATCTGGTCCTCGGCCCAGTTCCGCTTCGTCCGGCTTTCGGACAAGTGGACGACCGGCTCCTCAATCATGCCGCAGAAGAAGAACCCCGACGCCGCCGAGCTGCTGCGCTCCAAGATCGGCCGCATCCTCGGTGCGACGGTGGCGCTGTTCACGGTGATGAAGGGCCTGCCGCTGACCTATTCCAAGGACATGCAGGAGGACAAGGAGCAGGTCTTCGACGCCGCCGACACGCTGATGCTCGGCCTCGCCGCGATGACCGGCATGGTGCAGGACATGACCGCCAATCGCGACAGCCTCGCCGCCGCCGCCGCCTCGGGCTTCTCCACCGCAACCGATCTCGCCGACTGGCTGGTGCGCGAGCTGGACCTGCCGTTCCGCGAGGCGCATCACATCACCGGCGCGCTGGTGGCCGAGGCCGAGGCGCAGGGCTGCGACCTGCCCGACCTGACGCTGGAGCAGATGCAGGCCGTCCATGCCGGCATCCGCGCCAATGTGTTCGAGGTGCTGGGCGTCGAGAATTCGATCCGCAGCCGCACCTCCTACGGCGGCACCGCCCCCGACAACGTGCGCGCGCAGGTCGCCCGCTGGAAGACCGCCCTCTCGACCCCGGAGAAGCCATGACCCGTCCCCTGCTGATCCTCGCCCTGCTGACCCTCGCCGCCTGCGGGGTCGACGGCCCGCCGCAGAAACCCGGCACCGACGAGCCGGGCATCAGCATTGGCGGTCAGGCCAAGTTCGGCGTCTCCGGCACGCTCTGATGCGCGGGCTCTGGCTCCCCCTTGCTACGGCCCTGCTGCTCGCGGGCTGCTCCGACCCGAACGCGCCCTATCTCGGGCTCGGGGTCGGCTTCGGTCCGAGCGGGGTGCAGGTGACGCCGCGCGTCACCACGCGGGTCGGCAACACCAGCCTCGGCGTCAGCCCCCATGGCGCCGCCGTCGGCACGACCATCGGCAATGTCGGCATCGGAGCCTCGCTATGATCTCACCGCTGCGCCTGATCTTCCTCGCTCTCGCTGTCTGGGGCGCGATCCACCCGATGTACTGGTTCCTGCGCCACATGGCCGAAACCGGCGGCGGCCTCTCGGGGCTGATCGACGCGTGGTATGTGAACGCCTCGACCACCGGCCTGACGTGGGACCTGACGATCGCCGCCGTCACCCTGACCGCCTGGATCATCGCCGAAACCGCCGTGCGCAGGAACTGGCTGGCGCTGGTCGCCATCCCGGCGACCTTCTGCATCGGCGTCTCCTGCGGCCTGCCGCTCTATCTCTTCCTCCGCTCCCGACCCGTTACCTGAAGGCCAAGATGGACCATTTCCTTTACCGCAACGGCGCGCTGCATGCCGAAGACGTGGCCCTCGCCGATATCGCGGCGACGGTCGGCACGCCGTTCTACTGCTACTCCACCGCCACGCTGACCCGGCACTACCACCTCTTCACCGAGGCGCTGAGCCCGCTGCCGCACATGGTCTGCTTCGCCATCAAGTCGCTGTCGAACCTCGCGGTGCTGAAGACGCTGGGCGACCTCGGCGCCGGCATGGATGTGGTCTCGGGCGGCGAATACCTGCGGGCGAAGGCGGCGGGCGTCCCGGGCAGCCGGATCGTCTTCTCCGGCGTCGGCAAGACCCGCGAGGAGATGCGGCTGGCGCTGGGGGGCGGCATCCGCCAGTTCAACGTCGAGAGCGAGCCCGAGATGCGGGCGCTGTCCGAGGTGGCCTCGTCGATGGGCGTGATCGCCCCGATCACCGTCCGGGTGAATCCCGATGTCGACGCGCGCACGCATGAGAAGATCGCGACCGGCAAGAAGGAGAACAAGTTCGGCATCCCGATCGCCCGCGCCTCCGAGGTCTATGCCGAGGCCGCCCGCCTGCCGGGGCTCGAGGTCATCGGCATCGACGTGCACATCGGCAGCCAGCTGACCGAGCTCGAACCCTTCGAGCAGGCCTATCTCAAGGTGGCCGATCTCACCCATCGCCTGCGCGCCGAGGGGCATGACATCCGCCGTCTCGATCTGGGCGGCGGTCTGGGCATCCCCTACGAACGCTCCAACTCCGCCCCGCCCTTGCCGCTGGAATACGGCGCGCTGATCAAGCGAACGGTGGGCGATCTCGGCTGCGAGATCGAGATCGAGCCGGGGCGGCTGATCTCGGGCAATGCCGGCATCCTCGTCAGCCGGGTGATCTATGTGAAAGAGGGCGAGGGCCGCGACTTCCTGATCCTCGACGCGGCGATGAACGACCTCGTGCGCCCCTCGATGTATGGCGCGCATCACGACATCGTCCCGGTGGTCGAGCCCGAGCCCGCCATCGAGGCGCAGCCCTATGACGTGGTTGGCCCGGTCTGCGAGACCGGCGACACCTTCGCCAAGGCCCGCCCGCTGCCGCCCTTGGCCGAGGGCGATCTGGTGGCCTTCCGCTCGGCAGGGGCCTATGGCGCGGTGATGGCGTCGGAATACAACACCCGTCCGCTGATCCCCGAGGTTCTGGTGAAGGGCGATCACTTTGCGGTCATCCGGGCGAGACCGACGTTTGACGAAATCCTGAACCGCGATACCATCCCCGAGTGGCTGTGATCGGCGCAGCCGCTCCCGAGCGAGGCGCATGACCGACAATCCCCGCGAGACGGCAACCCAAGCGGCGCTGCACCGGCTGATCTGGCCGATGCGGCTCACGCTGGCCGGTCTCTGGGCCGAGCGGATCGCCCGCGCCTTCTGGCCGCTCTGGACGCTGGTCATCGCCACGCTGGCCGTGCTCTCCTTCGGCGCGCAGGACACCCTGCCGTTGGAAGCGGCATGGGCGGGGGCCGTGCTCGTCCTGCTCGGGCTGGCGGCCTCGCTGGTCTATGCCTTCCGCAACTTCCGCCGACCCACGAGAACCGAGGCGATGGCCCGGCTCGACGCCTCGCTGTCGGGGCGGCCGATCTCGGCGCTGACCGACACGCAGGCCATCGGCACCACCGATCCGGCCTCGCTCGCGGTCTGGCAGGCGCATCTGCGGCGCATGGCCGCACGGGCGGCGGCGGCGAAACCCATCGCCCCCGATCTGAAGCTCGCCCGCCGCGACCCCTTCGCCCTGCGCTATGTCGCGCTGACTGCGCTGGTCATCGCGTTGATGTTCGGCTCGATCTGGCGCGTCGCTTCAGTCGCGGGCATGGGGCCGGGCGGCGCCGACGCCATGGCGATGGGTCCGACATGGGAAGGCTGGGCTCAGCCCCCGGCCCATACCGGCAAGCCCTCGCTCTATCTCAACGACATCAGGGAAGGCGCGCTGACCCTGCCGGTCGGCAGCCGCATCCAGCTGCGGCTCTATGGCGAGGTTGGCGACCTGACCGTGGCCGAGACCGTCTCGGGCAGCACCCAGCCGGAGCCCGCCTCGGCCCCGGCGCAGGATTTCGTCGTCACCCGCAGCGGCAAGATCAGCATCGACGGCCCGAATGGCCGGAGCTGGGAGATCATGGCGCTGGCCGACGCCCCGCCCACGGTCAGCTCCACCGGCGAGATGGAGCGGGCGGCCGACGGCCAGATGAACCTGCCATTCAGCGCGCAGGACGATTACGGCGTGACCGGCGGTCAGGCGGTGATCGCGCTCGACCTCGCAGCGGTGGACCGCCGCTTCGGCCTCGCCGCCAACCCGGAGCCGCGTGACCCGGTGACGCTGGACCTGCCGCTGCCGATCACCGGCGACCGGGCCGATTTCTCCGAGGTGCTGGTCGACGACCTGTCGAAACACCCCTTCGCCAACCTGCCGGTCACCATCACCCTCTCGGCCAGCGACGCCGCCGGCCAGACCGGCGCGGCCGCGCCGCTGAAGGTGGTGCTTCCCGGCAAGCGCTTCTTCGACCCGCTCGCCGCCGCGCTGATCGAGATGCGGCGCGACCTGCTCTGGGCACGTAGCAACGCGCCCGAGACGGTGAGCCTGCTGAAGGCCGTCACCTACAAGCCCGAGGGCCTGTTCCGCAACGAGCGCGCCTATCTGCGCACCCGCGTCATCCTGCGCCGTCTGGACGCCGAGGCCGCGACCCTCGCCCCCGAAGCGCGCGACGAGATGGCCGAGCAGCTTTGGGAAATCGCGCTGATGGTCGAGGAGGGCGATCTGGCCTCCGCGCTCGAGGCGCTGCGCCGGGCGCAGGACCGGCTGGACGAGGCGATCCGCAACGGCGCCTCCGAGGACGAGATCCAGCAGCTGATGGACGAGATGCGGCAGGCGCTGGACAATTACATGAAGGAACTGGCCGAAGAGGCGCAGCGCAACCCCGACCAGCAGCAGTCAGAGAACCAGCAGACGATGGAGATGTCCTCCGACCAGTTGCAGGAGATGCTCGACAAGCTCCAGCAGCTGATGGAGGAGGGCAAGATGGCCGAGGCCGCCGAGTTGATGGAGATGATGCGTCAGCTCATGGAGAACATGCAGGTGGCGCAGGGCGAGGGTCAGGGGCAGGGCGAGGGCAGTCAGGCCATGCGCGATCTGGCCGAGACGCTGCGCGACCAGCAGGGACTCTCCGACGACGCCTTCAACGATCTGCAGAACCGTCAGCCCGGTCAGGGGCAACCGGGCCAACCCGGTCAGCCGGGCGAAGGCCAGCAAGGTCAGGGCCAGCAGGGTCAGCAGCCGGGGCAGGGCGGCCAGAGCCTTGCCGAGCGCCAGCAGGAGCTGCGCGACCGCCTGAACGGGCTGAACGGCCTGCCCGGCGAAGGGTCGGAGCGGGGCGAGGCCGGGCGGCAGTCGCTTGACGAGGCGGGCCGGGCGATGGAAGAGGCCGAACGCGCGCTGCGCGACGGCGACCTGCCCGGCGCGCTCGACCGGCAGGCCGAGGCGATGGAAGCGATGCGCGAGGGCATGCGTGATCTGGGCGAGGCCATGGCCGAGGAGCGCCAGAACCAGCAGGACGGCGCCTCGCAGGGCGAGGCCTTCGGTCGCGCCGACCCGAACAGCCAGCGCGATCCCTTGGGCCGCGAGCCGGGCGATTCCGGCCGCATCGGCTCCGACCGCAACCTGTTGCAGGGCGAGGATGTCTATCGCCGGGCGCAGAACCTGCTGGACGAGATCCGTCGCCGCTCGGGCGAACAGGCCCGGCCGGAGAGCGAGCGCGACTACCTGCGGCGGCTGCTGGAGCTGTTCTAGCCCTGCATGTCGCGCAGCGCCGCGATGGCCTGCTGCATCAGCCCGTCCAGCCAGATCCGGCCCTGATCCACCGCGCCGACATAGGCCTGCATCGCCGGGGCGCTGGAGGGGATCTGCTCGGAGATTTTCGGGGCCATGACATAGGCCGCCGCCAGACCCGCCGCCAGCACCAGCATCAGGAAGAAGCCGCTGCCGAAGCCGCTGGGCCGCTCTTCGGCGAGGGCCGGCAGGTTGTCGACCTCGTGTCGCCGCTCGTTGCTGGCGCGCAGGGTGGAGTTGATCTCCTCGATGTCGGGCAGCAGGTCGCGGTTGCGCGGCGCGGTCTCCGCCGCGGCGGGCCGGGGCTGGGCCGCGGGGGGGGGCGCAGGCGGGATCGGCGGCGCTTCGGCCTTGCGCTGCTCCGCCTCCCGCTCGGCCTCCTCGCGCAGCACGGCGAGCAGGCTCTCGTCGAGGCTGCGCCGCGGCGGTGGCGGCGGGGTGGGCGCGGCCTCCTCCTCGTCCTCCTCGGCGGCCCCAGGGATCACCAGCGTCTCCGCCGGCTCCGCGCTCTCGGGCAGATCGGCGAAGACCGGTGTGGCGGGTTCGGCAGGTGCGGGCTCTGCCTTGGCTGGCTCGGGAACAGGGGCAGGCTCTGAAGCGGCAGGCTCCGGAGATGAGGGTGCAGGTTCCGCAACGGCCGGCGCAGCCTCGACCGGGGGCGGCTTCGGCGCCGGGGGCGGCGGGGTGCGGTAGCCGAGCTCCTCCGGGGCGCCGAAGCTTGGCGGCTCGGCGCCGGCGGCGATGATCTCGGGCAGCTGATACCAGCCATGGCCGCAGTTCGAGCATTGCACGTCGCGACCGCCCGCGGGGATGGCGTCACTGGCGACCTCGTATTGCGCGTCGCAGTTCGGGCAAATAAGCCGCATACCTTTTGTCCCCGCCGCCATCACTCAAGTCTTTGCGTCATCTTGTAGCAATGATACCGCTGTTCTCCAAGCCTTTGCGGGTGGCGACGCCAGATGCACCCCAGCCGCCCGAACGGAGACCCTGCGTGATTGCCTTCGACAATGTCGCCTACAGCTATGGCGGGGCAGAGCTTCTGTCCGAGGTCTCGCTGCGGCTGACGCCGGGGTCGTTCCATTTCCTCACCGGCCCCTCGGGGGCGGGCAAGTCCACCTTCCTCAAGCTCTGCTATGCCGAGCTCCTGCCGACCGCCGGCCAGGTCACGATCTTCGACCGCGAGGTGCGCAGCCTGGACCGCGACGAGGTGGCGCGGATGCGCAGGCGGGTGGGGGTCGTGCATCAGGACTGCCAGTTTCTCGATCATCTGCCGATCGCCGCCAACGTTACCCTGCCGCTGGCGGTTTCGGGCCGTGACACGGGGGCGCAGGATCTGGCCGACCTGCTCGGCTGGGTCGGGCTCGGCCACCTCGCCGACGCCTTGCCGCCCTCGCTGTCGGGCGGCGAGCGGCAACGCGCGGCGGTGGCCCGCGCGGTCATCACCTCGCCCGACATCGTGCTGGCCGACGAGCCGACCGGCAACCTCGACTGGGAGATGTCGCTCAGGCTGCTGACGCTGCTGGTGGAGCTGAACCGGATGGGCAAGACCATCCTGATCGCCACCCATGACCTGAACCTGATCCGCACCGCCAAGCAGCAGGTGGCGGCGCGGGTGCTGCGCATCAAGGACCGGCGCATCCAGCTGGCGGGGGCCGACCTGTGACCTTCCGCGACATCCTCGCCGATCTCACCACCCCCGACCGCCACGCCGCCCGCGTCGTGCCGCCCTCGGGCCACACCGCCTGGCTCACCAGCTTCACCGCCGGAGCGATGACCTTCCTCGCCGTCTTCGCGCTGGCCCTCTCGCTCGCCTCCGGTCGCCTCGCCGACCGCTGGTCCGAGGCGCTGGCCCGCACCGCCACCATCCGCATCTCGGCCCCCGCCGACCAGCAGGCGGCGCAGACCCAGGCGGTGCTCGACCTCTTGGCGACGACGCCCGGCATCGCCTCGGCCCGCGCCCTGACCGACGAGGAGCAGCGCGCGTTGCTGGAGCCGTGGTTCGGCCCCGACCTGCCGCTCGACAGCCTGCCGGTGCCGCGGCTGGTGGAGCTGACCGAGACCGGCGACGGCTACGACGGCGAGGGCCTGCGCCAGCGGCTCGCCGCCGAGGCCCCCGGCGCACTGCTCGACGATCACACCCGCTGGCGCCAGCCGCTGGCCACCGCCGCCAGCCGGCTGCGGCTGCTCGGCACGGTTTCCTTGCTGCTGATCCTCGCCGCCATGGCCGCGATGATCACTCTCGCCGCCAATGCCGCCCTTGCCGCCAATGCCCAGGTGATCCGGGTGCTGCGGCTGGTGGGCGCGCGGGATGTCTACATCGCCCGCGCCTTCGTCCGCCGCTTCACCCTGCGCGCCCTGGGCGGCGCGGCGGCGGGGACGGTGGCGGGTATGCTCGGCATCCTGCTCCTGCCCTCGGCCGACGCGGCGGGCGGGTTCCTCACCGGGCTCGGGTTCCAGGGGGCGGGCTGGCTCCTGCCGCTGCTCCTGCCGCCCCTCGCCGCGCTGGTGGCCTTCTTCGCCACCCGCCTCGCCGCTTTCCGCAAACTGAACGAGCTCACCTGATGCGCTACGCCCTGCAATGGATCCTCTCGCTGCTGTTCATCGCCCAGATGTACATCACGATCATCAGCATCGCGCTGCTGTTCACGCCCGCCGCCTTCTTCACCCGGCGGGCCTCTTTCGCCTGGATGCGGATCTACTCCAACTGGGTGCGCTTCTCGGCGCGCTGGATGCTGGGCCTGCACACCGAGGTGCGCGGCCCGGTGCCGACCGGCGCGGCGCTGATCGCCTCCAAGCACCAGTCCTTCCTCGACAGCCTGCTGCTCTTCGCCATCCTCGACACCCCCCGCTTCATCATGAAGAAGGAGCTGGCCTGGATCCCGCTGATGGGCTGGCACGCCATGCGCATCGGCTGCGTCCCGGTGGACCGCGGCCGGCGCGGCGCGGCGATCAAGAAGATGCTGGCCGATGTCGACCGCGGAGAGCAGCGCCCGGGCCAGCTGGTGATCTACCCGCAGGGCACCCGCGTCGCCCCCGAGGCGAAGCTGCCCTACAAGGTCGGCACCGCGCTGATCTACTCGCAGCTCAACCAGCCCTGCATCCCGGTGGCGACCAATGTCGGCTTCTTCTGGCCGCGCCACGGCATCTACCGCCTCCCGGGCAACGCGATCATCGAGTTCCTCGAGCCGATCCCGCCGGGCGTGCCGCTGAAAGCCTTCATGGCCCGGCTGGAGCTGGAGATCGAGACCGCTTCGGACCGGCTGCTGGCCGAGGCCCAGGCCGCCGCCACCCTCTGACCATCCGAGACACCCATGGATTTCATCGACACTCTGGACGACCTGCACGCGCACTACGGCGCCCCCTCGCAGCCGGCGATGCTGAAGGTCACGCCGCGGCTGACCGATGCCTATGCCGCCTTCCTCGGCCGCAGCCGCTTCTGCATCCTCACCACCGTCGGCCCCGAGGGCACCGACGGCAGCCCGCGCGGAGACGAGGGGCCGGTGGCGACCATCCTCGACGCCGGCACGCTGGCCCTGCCGGACTGGCGCGGCAACGACCGGATCGACAGCCTGCGCAACATCGTCCGCGACGGGCGGGTCAGCCTGATCTTCCTGGTGGCCGGCGCAAGGAATGCGCTGCGGGTGAACGGCACCGCCCGGCTCACCGCCGACGAGGGGCTGCGCCGCCGGTTCGAGCGCGACGGCAAGCTGCCGCGCACGGTGATCGTGATCGACATCGCCGAGGTTTATTCGCAATGCGCCCGCGCCATCCTCCGCGCCGAGCTCTGGACCTCGGGCGACCAGTCGCAGGGCCTGCCCACCGCCGGCGACATGCTGCGCGACGCGACCGAGGGCAGCTTCGACGGCGCGACCTACGACCGCGACTGGAAGACCCGTGGGCCCGCGACGCTCTGGTAGTTCAGACCGGGCGGACCATGGTGATGGCGCTGGAAAAGCCGAAGACCAGCCGCAACAGCCCGATGCCATGGCTCTGCACCGCGACGAAGCCGAGCCGGCGGTACAGCGCCTGCGCCCGCCAGTTGTTGTCGACCACGTCGAGCCGCACGGCGCGATAGCCGCGCCGCACCGCCTCGCGGCAGATTTCCACCAGCAGCGCCGAGCCGATGCCCTCGCCGCGCCGCTCGCGCGCGACGCAGATGCCGTCGAGCAGGAAGCGCTCGTTGTCGATATCGCCGTGCAACAGCCTGAGGAGCAGCGCCCGCCATGCCCCGCCGAAGCGGCCATAGACCGCCTGCATGTCGCGGAAACCCCCGGCGGCGAAGGCCCCGCGCGGCGTCTTGAACCCCGCGACACCGACCAGCGCGCCATTGGCATCGAGCGCGGCGATCACGTGGTCGTCGCGGATCACCCGGGCCAGAAAGCGCAGCGCCAGCGGTTCCGGCCCCATCACCCGCTCCAGCTTGCCGCCGAAGGCCTGCCAGTAGAGCCGCGCCGCCGCCTCGCGCTGCTCCGGCTCCAGCCCCATCTGCAGCGAGACCGTCACGCCAGCGCCCGCCGCAGCAGATCGGCCTGACCCACGCCGAGGATCCAGCCCTCCTCGGACCGCCCCGGCCAGTCGGGCGCGGCGTCGAACAACTGCCCCAGCTCCCCCGCCCGCCCCAGCCGGTAGAGCGCCCGCGCCAGAAGCCGCACCTGCGCCCGGTCCTTGATCTCGTCGCCCGAGGCCGCGACCTGCGGGGCGAGCAGCGAGGGGTAGATCTCGGCCAGCACCAGAGGGCCGGTCGCCTGCTCGAAAGGCCAGACACTCGCGCCGAAGCGCTGCCGCAGCCGCGCCAGCACCGGCAGGCCCAAGAGCGCCTGCGAGCCGACCGAGCCGGTGGTGTAGAGCTTCCACACCGATTGCGCCCGCGGCACCGTCCGCTCCACCCGCCGCCGCTCGGCCAGCCCCAGCACGTCATGGTCGCAGAGCCTGCGTTCGGGCAGATGCGCCAGCGGCTGCCCGGCCGGCCGTCCCCAGAACGGCCCCTGCACCGGGAAGCCTGCATTGATCGCATCGGCCAGCGCGAAGCGGTTGTTGGCGTTGTCGGGCGCATCCTCGATCCCCGCCGCCAGCCAGTCCCACAGCGCCAGCGCGCTCGCCTCTCCGGTCAGCCGTCGGGCGAAGCCCTCGGGATAGCCCAGCGGGAAGTCGAAGCCCGCCAGCACCCGCCGCCCCGCCGCCGCCTCCAGCGCGAAGAGGTCGTTCAGATGGGCCTCGGCATCGGCGCGCGTCCGGTGATAGCTGACCGTCTCGCCGGTGACTCCGGCCACGCCGATCCAGATCGCATCCGCCGAGGGCCGGCGCGGCGAGGGCGTCGCCGCGCCCGACCAGTCCACCACCACCACCGTATCGAAGCCGCTGCCCGCCAGCCCGGTCTCGGTCAGGATGAAATCGGCCACGGCGCCCGTGTCGTTCAGGTCGAGCACCGGCACCGGCAGCTCCAGCGGCAGGTCGGTCGCCACCGCCCGCACCAGCGGATCGCCGGGCTGGATCAGCGCCTGCCCGGTTTCCTCGCGGAACACCTCGATCTTGGGGTGGGCGTCGCGCTTGTAGCCCTCGACCAGCACCAGATCGACCGGCGCCATCCGCGCCAGAACCGCCGTCAGCTCCGGCTCCGGCCCGCGATGCTCGCGCATCAGCGCAAAGCGATGCGCCGAGGCCAGCACCACCTCCGAAGCCCCCGCCGCGCGGTGGCGGTAGCTGTCCTTGCCGGGCTGGTCCAGATCGACGTCGTGATGCACATGCTTCACCGTCGAGACGGTGAAGCCGCGTCCGGTGATCTCGGCCACCAGCCGCTCCATCAACCCCGTCTTGCCGGCGTTCTTCCAGCCGATGATGCCGTAGACCTTCATGCCCTCAGTGCCGCCTCCGCTGCCGCAATGTCTTCCGGCGTGTTCAGGTTCATGAAGGCGGTCGGGTCGGAAAAGCCAGCCCGTGCGGCCCCATGCCGCGCGGCAAAGCCCATGACCTTCGCCTCGCCCGAGGCGAGCCAGCCGCGCAGATCGTCGCGCAGATCCACCGGCCAGAGCGCGCAGGTCGGATGCAGCCGCCCGCCACACTCCGCCACCGCCAGCCCGCCATCGCCCGCCAGCCACAGCTGCGGCACGAGGTCGCCGGGCAGGAAGGGCGTGTCGACCGAGGCGCTGACCACCGCATCCGCGCCCTGCGCCGCGGCCCAGTCGAGCGCCGCCAGAACGCCCGACAGCGGCCCCTGCGGCGCGGCGTCGGTCAGCACCGGCAGGCCGAAGCCCGCAAAGCGCGCGGCATCGCCATTGGCGCTCAGCGCCAGCGCCTCCACCTGCGGCTCCAGCCGGTCGCGGACATGGGCGAGCAGCGACCGCCCGGCAAGGGGAAGCAGCGCCTTGTCGGCCCCGCCCATCCGCCGGCCTTCGCCGCCGGCGAGGATCACGCCGAAAAGCCGCATCGCTCTCCTCCACCACCCGTTGCATCGCCAGATCAGATTGCCTAAGCCCTGCAAGGCCGCCCGTAAACCCCATCCGCCGAGGTCCCCGCATGACGCCAAGCCGCTCCGCCTATCTCCGCGGTTGCCTCGCCTCGGCGCCCTTCGCGCTGGTCATCGTCCCCTTCGGCCTGCTGTTCGGCGTGGTCGGGGCCGAGGCCGGGCTGAACATCGTCGAGGTGATGGGCTTTTCCATCATGGTGATTGCCGGCGCGGCGCAGTTCACCGCGTTGCAGATGATGGCCGATGACGCGCCGACGGTGATCGTGCTGGCCACGGCGCTGGCGGTGAACCTGCGCATGGCGATGTATTCCGCCGCGCTGACGCCGCATCTCGGCAAGGCGCCAACGGGGATGCGCGCGCTGATCGCCTATTTCCTCGTCGACCAGACCTTCGCGGTCAGCTCGATGCAATATGACCGCGATCCGGGCATGCCGCTGGCGCAGAAGGTCGCCTTCTTCTTCGGGGCGGTCACGCCGATCTGCCCGCTCTGGTATGTCGCGACCTATGCCGGGGCCGTGCTGGGCACCGCCATCCCGCCGGAGTTCGCTCTCGACTTCGCGGTGCCGATCACCTTCCTCGCGATGATCGCGCCCCTGCTGCGCACGCCCGCCCATATTGCCGCCGCCTTCGTCTCGATCGCGGTGACGCTGGCGCTGGCCTTTTTGCCCTACAACACCGGCCTGCTGATCGCCGCCGTCGCCGCCATGATCACCGGCGCGCAGGTCGAGATCTGGACCGAACGGAGACTCGCGCGATGATCGACGACACGCTCCAGATCTGGACGGTGATCATCGTCCTCGGGCTCGGCACCTTCCTGCTGCGCTTCTCGTTCCTCGGGATGATCGGCAGCCGGGCGATGCCGGGCTGGGCGCTGCGGCTGCTGCGCTACACGCCGGTCGCTGTGATGCCGGGGCTGGTGGCGCCGCTGGTGCTCTGGCCCGCCGCGACAGGGGGCGAGACCGACCCGGCCCGGCTGGCGGCGGCGCTGGTGACGCTGGCGGCGGGGGTGCTGACGCGCAACGTGCTCGCGGCGATCTTTCTCGGGGCGGCGGCGCTCTATCTCACGCCGCTGCTCTTCTGATCATTCCAGCCGCGGGTCGCCGGCCTGCACCAGAAGCACGCCGTGGTTGTTGTCGGCGTCGGTGTCGGTGATCTTGCGCCCGGTCACGCCCGGCAGCTTGGCGAAGCTGTTCATCAGCTTCTTCGGGAAATAGGTGGCGGGCAGCTCTTCAAAGCCCGGCACGCCGCGCAGGATCTGGGTGACGCTGTGGGTGCACATCGCCTTGCCGACGGCGCCATTCGCCATGGCGCGCTGCATCACCATCTCGGCGACCTGCGGCGAGACGACGACCGTCTGCTCGTAGACATCGAAGGTCTCGCGGGCGTGGTAGTCGATGTAGAAGTCCACCATCTTCGGCGTGATGCCGAAATGCACGTCGTTGCGCTCGGGCAGGGCGGGGTGCCGCCATGTCCCGGCCGGGTCGAACATCACCCGCTGCGAGCCGTTGATCAGCAGCCCCGAATGCGCGCCGCTGCCGTTGGTGGTGCTGACCACGGTGAACAGCGTGATCGAGGGCGGGCCGTTGTGCACATAGGTCGCCCGCGCCACCTCGGCGTCGGAAGACCATTTCGGCTCGGCGCCGCAGGCGGCCAGCAGCGCAAGCGCCAGACACAGGAAGAGATTACGCATGGGGCATCCTTGTGCGCGGCGCCGGGATCAGGCTGTCGGGGAGAGGTCAGGCGTTGGCGAGACCCATGAACACCAGGACGCCGATGCTGATGATCGCGCCCCAGGTGACCATGCGGATGAAGCCGGCAAAGGTCTTCTCGTGGTCGGAGATATCCATCGTGCCGACAACATGGTCGTGCTGGTCGTGCGAGTGATCGGCCATCGGTTCGGTTCCCTTGTTCTTTGCTTCGCTTGCCATTAGCTGATTCACGCCTCCCTGTCACGCGCTGCCGGACAGTGCTTCCGCGCCGCAGCGCGAGTTTTCCCGGGGCGTTGCCGCTCTGCCGCCCGGCCTCAGGCCAGCCGCCAGAGCCAGGCCCCGTCCGGTCCCCCAACGCGCGAAACCTCGCCGCGGCGCCACAGATAGTTCAGATGCGCCACCGCCTCGACCAGCCCCATGCCATAGGCGTCGCCGGTCAGTTCGCGCCGGAACAGCGGCACGAAGCATTGCACCGCTGTCCGCGGCTCGCGCAGATGCGCCCGGAGCCGCTCCAAGGCGCCCAGATGGTTGTCGATCATCTGCTCCAGCCGCACCGGCAGCCCGGTGAAGGGCAGCTTGTGCCCCGGCAGGATCAGCTGCCCGTCCTCGGCGAACGGCTTGAACCCCTCGCAGGAGGTCAGCCAGTCCCGCAGCGGATCGGCCTCCGGCTCCGAGGCATAGACCCCGATATTGGCCGAGATCGAGGGCAGCAGCTGATCGCCGCCCAGCACCAGCCCGTCATCCAGGCTCCACAGCGTCGCATGTTCCGGCGCATGGCCATGGCCGATCCGCACCACCCATCTGCGACCTCCCGCCGTGACCACGTCGCCCTCGGTGATCCGGGTGAAGCCAAGGGGCAGGGGGGCCACCACATCGGCGAAGTTGAAGGGCCGCGCCAGCGCCCGCTCGTCCAGCATCGGCCCGGGCATCCCCGCCGCGCGCCAGAAGGCCAGCGTCTCCGGCCCCGGCGCCGCATGCTGATCCAGCACCAGCATCCGGGCATAGAGCCACGAGGTGCGCGTCGTCACCAGCTCGGCGCCCTGCGCCTGAAACCAGCCGGCAAGGCCGATATGGTCGGGATGGTAATGCGTGACGATCACCCGCTTCACCGGCCTGCCGCCCAGAGGCCCTGCCAGCAACCGCAGCCAGATCGCCCGCCCGCGCCGGCTGTCGAAGCCGGTATCGACCAGCGTCCAGCCGTCGCCATCGTCGAGCGCGAAGACGTTCACATGATCGAGCTGCATCGGCAGCGGCAGCCGCAGCCACAGCACACCCTCGGCCACTTCGGTCGCCGTGCCTTCGTCGGGCGCGAGTTCGAACGGGCTGCGGATCGGCGCGGTCACGCCGCCAGATCCTCGGCGCTCAGCGCGAACAACCCCTCGGCGCCCTCGCGCACCTGCGCCAGCAGCGCCGCATGCTCCGGCAACAGCCGCCGGATCGCCACCCGCGCCAAGGCCAGCCGCGCCGGGTCGGCTGCCGCCGCCGTCAGATGGTAATGCGCTCCGAGCACCCGGGCAAAGGCGCGCAGGTAGGGCACCGCCCCGGCATTGCGGTCGGTCGCCCCCTGCGCCACCAGCGCCTCGGTCGCCTCCCACAAGGCTTCCGCCGCGTTCCAGACATCGCCCGCCAGATCCGGCAACCCGTGCCGCGCCACCTCGGCGGCGTCCTGCACCTCCTGCAGCAGTCGGAAGGCCGCCTCGCCGCCATCCATCATCTTGCGCCCCACCAGATCCATCGCCTGAATCCCGTTGGTGCCCTCGTAGATCGCCGTCACCCGCACGTCGCGCAGATATTGCGCCGCGCCGGTCGCCTCGATGAAGCCGGTGCCGCCATGCACCTGCACCCCCAGATCGGCGACCTCCACCCCCATCGCGGTGCCATAGGCCTTGGCGATCGGCGTCAGCAGCGCCGCCCGCGCCTGCCACTCGGCCGAGCCCGTGGCCCGCGCCATGTCGATGGCCACCGCGCAGGCCAGTGCAATGGCCCGGGCCGAGAAGGTCTCGGCCTTCATCACCGCCAGCATCCGCCGCACGTCGGGATGCTCGATGATCGTCCCGGCCCCGCCCTGCCGCCGCTCCAGCGCATAGCCGAGCGCCGCCTGCGTCGCCGCCTCGGCCACGCCGATGCCCTGCACCCCGACCCCGAGCCGGGCGTTGTTCATCATGGTGAACATCGCCGCCATCCCCCGATGCGGTGCGCCCAGCAGCCAGCCCACCGCGCCGTCATAGTCCATGACGGCGGTGGGCGAGCCATGCAGCCCCATCTTGTGCTCCAGACTGACCACGCTCAGGCTGTTGCGCTTGCCCGGATTGCCCTCGGCATCCGGCAGGAACTTCGGCACCAGGAACAGGCTGATCCCCTTGGTCCCCGGCGCGCCGTCCGGCAGCCGCGCCAGCACAAGATGGCAGACATTGCCGGTGAAATCGTTGTCGGCCCAGCTGATGTAGATCTTCTGCCCGGTCACCGCATAGCTGCCGTCGCCCAGCGGCTCGGCCCGCGTCCGCAAGGCGCCCACATCCGACCCCGCCTGCGGTTCGGTCAGGTTCATCGTGCCGCACCACTCGCCGCTCACCAGCTTCGGCAGATAGAGCGCCTTCAGCGCGTCCGAGGCGTGATGCTCCAGCGCCTCGATCTGGCCTTGGGTCATCAGCGGATTGAGCTGCAGCGACAGGCAGGCCGAGGCCATCATCTCGTTCACCGCCGTCGTCACCGTCATCGGCAGCCCCATGCCGCCATGGTCGGGGCTGGCGGCGATCGACACCCAGCCGCCCTCGACGATGGCGCGATAGCCCTCGGCAAAGCCCGGCGAGGTGCGCACCACCCCGTTCTCCAGCCGCGCCGGATGGATGTCGCCCGACCGCTGCAGGGGCGCCAGCACCTCCTCGCAAAGCTTGCCCGCCTCGCCCAGCACCGCCTCCACCGTCTCTGGCGTCGCCTCGGCGAACCGCTCGGTCGCGGCGACCTGCGCGAAGCCCACCACCTCGGACAGAAGGAAACGGAAATCGGCGAGCGGGGCGCGATAGGGCATCGGTCTTCTCCTGCAGGCGCGGCTTGGCATTCGCGCCAAGCCCACGTATGTCGGCGGAAAGCCTATCCTAAGCGCCCTTCTCCTCAAGCTCAACGCTGCGTCACGCCCATGCCCGATACCCGGACCCTCACAGCCACGCCGGACGGCATCGCCGAGGCGGCCCGCCTGCTGCAGGAGGGCGGCCTCGTCGCCTTTCCGACCGAGACCGTCTACGGTCTCGGCGGCGACGCCCGTTCCGACCGGGCGGTGGCGCGGATCTTCGACGCCAAGAACCGGCCGCAGTTCAACCCGCTGATCGTTCATCTCCCCGATCTTGCCGCCGCCCGCGCCTATGCCGAGATCGGCCCCGAGGCCGAGCGTCTGGCCGAGGCCTTCTGGCCCGGCCCGCTGACGCTGGTGCTGCCGCTGCGTGGCGCCGGCATCTCGCCGCTGGTGACGGCAGGGCTCGACACCGTGGCGATCCGCATCCCGGCGCATCCCTTGGCCCGCGATCTGCTGCGCGCCTTCGGCGGCCCGCTCGCCGCTCCCTCGGCCAATCCCTCGGGCCGGATCAGCCCGACCCGCGCCGCCCATGTGCTCGACGGGCTCTCGGGCCGGATCGAGGCGGTGCTCGACGGCGGACCCTGCGCGGTGGGGGTGGAATCCACCATCCTCGCGCTCGACCCCCCCACGCTGCTGCGCCCCGGCGGCCTGCCGCTGGAGGCGATCGAGGCCTGCCTCGGCCAACCCGTGGCCAGCGGCGGCAGTGCCGAGAAGCCGAGCGCCCCCGGCCAGCTCGCCTCGCATTACGCCCCGGCCGCCAGCCTGCGTCTCGAGGCGCTGCGCAAACACCCGGGCGAGGTGCTGATCGGCTTCGGTCCGGTCACGGCGCCGCTCTCGCTCTCGCCCTCGGGCGATCTGATCGAGGCGGCGGCGAACCTGTTCCACATGCTGCGCGAGGCTGACCGCCGCGCCGGACCGAGCGGGCGCATCGCCATGGCGCCGATCCCGCAGCACGGCCTCGGCCGCGCCATCAACGACCGCCTGACCCGCGCCGCCGCCCCCCGCCCCTGACAGGGGCCCCCCCCCGCAAACCGGGAGCCGCCGCCGGGGGCATAGAGCCCCCGCCAGCGGCATTGCCATGGAAGGTGGAGGCCGGGCGCGGCACGGCAGGGCTTCTTCTTGGAAAAAATACTCCCGCCGGAGGCGCCCGCAGCCGGCCGCGGACGCTCCGCGGGGAGTATTTGCGCAAGGAGAAACCGCAGACTCCGGGAGGTACGCCAGGACGTCGGTCCATGGCAATGCCGCCCGAAGGGGCTCGATGCCCCTGAGGGCGGCTCCCCCTCAGCGCGGCGGCTGCTCCAGCCCGCGCTGCACGGCGGGGCGGGCGAGGAAGCGCTCGAGATAGGCCGGCACGTTCTTCAGCGCGTCGAAGCCGACCAGGTCGTTGGCCTTGTAGAAGACGCCGAGCCCGCGCAGCCAAGGGCAGAGGGCGATGTCGGCGATGGAATACTCTCCCGCGATCCACTCGCGGCCTTCCAGCGCGCCGTCCAGCACCTTCAGCAGCCGTTCCACCTCGGCGCGGTAGCGCTCCTTCGGGCGCGGGTCGTCGATCTCCTTGCCGGCATAGGCGTGGAAATAGCCGAGCTGGCCGAACATCGGCCCGACGCCGCCCATCTGGAACATCAGCCACTGCAGCACCTCGTAGCGGTTCGCCTCCGGCAGCAGCTTGCCGCTCTTCTCCGCCAGATAGATCAGGATCGCCCCGCTCTCGAACAGGCCGAGCGGCGCGCCGTTCGGCCCCTCGGGGTCGAGGATCGCCGGGATCTTGTTGTTGGGGTTCAGTGACAGGAACTCCGGCGTCATCTGGTCTTGGGTCTCGAAGCTGACCAGATGCGCGTCATATGCCAGCCCCATCTCCTCCAGCGCGATCGAGACCTTCACGCCGTTCGGCGTCGGCAGCGAATAGAGCTGGATCGCCCTGGCGTCGCGCGGCGGCCAGCGGCGGGTGATGGGGAAATCGGCGAGGGTGGTCATCGGGCAACTCCTGTCAGCGGAGGTCAAGGCTACGCCCAATTTGCGATAAGAAAAGATGAGTCCCTGTGACATACTGCAGGGAGAGCTGTGCGCCCCTGCAGGGGAACCGCAGGCGACAGGCAGGCGTGTAGTCGAGGAAGACATTGAGATGCTGAACGAATTCAAATCCTTCATCGCCAAGGGCAATGTCATGGACATGGCCGTGGGCATCATCATCGGCGCGGCGTTCACCGCCATCGTCTCCAGCCTGGTGGCCGATCTGATCAACCCGATCATCGGCATCATCACCGGCGGGATCGACTTCTCCAACCTCTTCGTGAACCTCGGCGACGGCGAGTTCGCCAGTCTCGCCGCCGCGCGCGAGGCCGGGGCGCCGGTCTTCGCCTATGGCGCCTTCATCACCGCGGTGATCAACTTCCTGATCATCGCCTGGGTGGTGTTCCTCCTCGTGAAGCTGGTGAACCGGGTGAAGGATTCGGCAGTCCGCAAGACCGCCGCCGAGGCCGCAGCGGAACCCGCCGGCCCGACGCAGGAGCAGCTGCTGGCCGAGATCCGCGACCTCCTGCGCAACCGCGCCGCCTGAGCCGAAGGCCCGTCCCGAAGGGGCGGGCCCTGCGCTCACTGCTTCAGCGCCAGCCGGGGCGAGAGCACGTCGATCCCCAGCGCGATGCCCACTGCCGCATAGGTCAGATGCCCGGCATGGGTGTTGAGCCCGGCCAGCAGATGCGGGTCCTCCTCGCAGGCGCGGCGCCAGCCCTTGTCGGCCAGCGCCAGCAGGAAGGGCATCGTCGCATTGCCGAGCGCGATGGTCGAGGTCCGCGCCACCGCGCCGGGCATGTTGGCCACGCAGTAATGCAGGATGCCGTCCACCTCGTAGATCGGGTCCTGATGGGTGGTGGCATGCGAGGTCTCGAAGCAACCGCCCTGATCGATCGCCACATCGACGATGGCCGCACCGGGCTTCATCGTTGAAAGCTGCGCCCGGCTCACCAGCTTCGGCGCCGCCGCCCCGGGGATCAGCACCGCGCCGATCACCAGATCGGCCTCGGCCACCAGCTCGGCCGTGTTGCCCGCCGAGGCGTAAACCGACTTGAACGCGCGCCCGAAGACATCGTCGAGATGGCGCAGCCGCGGCAGCGAGCGGTCGAGCACGGTGACATCCGCCCCCATCCCCGCCGCGATCCGGCCCGCATGGGTTCCCACCACCCCGCCGCCGATCACCACCACCTTCGCCGGGCCGACCCCCGGCACGCCGCCCAACAGAACGCCGCGCCCGCCATTGGCCTTCTGCAGCGTCCAGGCTCCGACCTGCGGCGCCAGCCGCCCGGCGACCTCCGACATCGGCGCCAGGAGCGGTAGCCCGCCGCGGTCGTCGGTCACCGTCTCATAGGCGATGGCGGTGACGCCCGAGGCCAGCAGGTCGCGGGTCTGCTCCGGGTCGGGCGCGAGGTGCAGATAGGTGAACAGAAGCTGCCCCTCGCGCAGCCGCTTGCGTTCCACCGCCTGCGGCTCCTTCACCTTCACGATCATCCCGGCCTCGGCAAAGACCTCCTCTGCCGTGCCGACGATCCGCGCGCCTGCCGCCTCGTAATCCGCGTCGGCGAAGCCGGAGCCTGTGCCGGCGCCGGTCTCCACCAGCACCTCGTGGCCATGGGCCACCGCCTCACGCGCCGCATGGGGCGTGAGGCCCACGCGGAATTCTTGTGGCTTGATCTCCTTCGGACAACCGATCTTCATCTGACGCCTCCCTGCGTTATCTGGACCCATCCTGCGCCGCCTCCGCCGTCGATGCTTTGATTTCTTGCGTGACCCCGCGGGGGCCTTGGCGTAGGTTCTTCGGCGGACCCTCTCATCCACGAAAGAAGCTTGCGCCCGGATGGATCTTGACGCCACAGACCGCCGCATCCTGACCGTTCTGCAACGGCAGGGCCGCATCACCAATGCCGAGCTGTCCGAACAGGTGCATCTGTCGCCCTCGGCCTGTCACCGAAGGGTGCAGCGGCTGGAGGAGGAGGGGATCATCGCCGGCTATGTCGCGCTCCTGAACCCGCGCAGCCTCGGGCGGCCGACCACGGTCTTCGTCGAGATCACCTTGCAGGGGCAGGCGGACGAGCTCCTGGAAGCTTTCGAGCGCGAGGTGGCCCGGGTGCCGGACATCCTCGAGTGCCACCTGATGGCGGGGACGGCGGATTACCTGTTGAAGGTCATGGCGCAGGACACCGAGGATTTCGCGCGCATCCACCGCCAGTACCTGACCCGGCTGCCGGGGGTGGCGCAGATGCATTCCAGCTTCGCGCTGCGCACCGTGTTCAAGACCACGGCGATCCCGGTGTGAGCCGCACGGGGCGCGCCCTCCGGCGCGGCCCCGCGCGGTGGGCGGCGGTCAGTGCCGGCGCTCGAACTGCAGGAAGGTGAACAGCCCGGCGGGGGACATCGGCCGGCGCTTCACCACCTCCAGCCGCGGATCGCCGGTGACGCGGTCGACCGAGAAGTCGGAATGCCAGCCCAGCGTGTTCTCGAAGCGGGCGAAGGCCTTCTCAACCGCCGCCAGCGGGCCCTTCTCGGTGGCGAAATGGTTCACGATCACCACCTCGCCGCCGATCCTGCAGACACGCGCCATCTCCGAGACCACCTTCTCCGGCTCGGGCACCACCGAGACGAGGAACATCGCTACCACGGTGTCGAAGCTCTCGTCCGGGAAGTCCAGCGACCGGGCGTCCATCTGGCGCAGCTGCTTCACCGCGGTCAGCCCCAGCGCGTCGACCTTCTCCTGCGCCTTGGCCAGCATGTCATGCGAGAAGTCGATGCCGGTCACGTCGAGATCCGGGTCGTAGAGCGGCAGCGACAGGCCGGTGCCGACCCCGACCTCCAGCACCCGGCCGCCCCTTGCGTTCACATGGGCGGCGGTGCGGCGGCGCGGGCTCTCGCTGACCTTGCCGAAGCTGAAGTCGTAGATAGGCGCCCAGCGTTTGTAGCTGCGGCTGACAGCGTCCAGTTCCATCCGGTCTTCCTTCTAGAAGTCAGGGACGTTTTCCCCTGAGATACGCCGCGATGGCCCACAGCGTGACCACCGCATATCCTGCGCCCGCCAGCACCATCAGCAGCCAGAACCGCGTGACCAGCAGGCCGATGGCGATGGCCATGCCGATCAGCACGAAGACGGTCTTGTCGCGCGGGATCCGCATCGCCTTGGCCGATATGGTGGGGATCCGGCTGGTCATCAACAGCCCGACCAGCGCCAGATAGATGCCATAGGCCAGCGACCAGTCGGAGAAATCCGCCAGACCCAGAAAGCCTACGAACATCGGCAGCAGCGCCAGCATGGCGCCGCCCGGCGCCGGCACGCCGACGAAATGCGGCTTGGTGCCCGGCGGGGGCGGGGTGTCGCGGTTGGTGTTGAACCGCGCCAGCCTGAGGCAGGCGCAGATCGTGTAGACCAGCACGAAGACCCAGTTGGTGGTGTAGGTGCCCGCCAGCGCGAAGTGGTAGACCATCAGCGAGGGCACCACGCCGAAGTTCAGGAAATCGGCGAGCGAGTCGAGCTCGGCCCCGAAGGTGCTCTGCGCGTTCAGCCGCCGCGCGATCAGCCCGTCCAGCCCGTCGATGGCGGCGGCGAAGATGATCAGCATGGCGGCATAGTCCAGCCGGTCGACCATGATGAAGCGGATCGCGGTCAGCCCGGCGCAGAGCCCGGTGATCGTCACCAGATTGGGCAGCAAGAGCAGGATCGGCATGCTTCTTTCGCGGTCGCGGGGCATGGCTCAGCGCACCATGCCGAGCCGGCGCGGCTCGGCCGAGGCCATGTCGGCCAGCACGGTCTCGCCGGCGATGGTGCCCTGACCGAGGCAGACCAGCGGGTTGACCCCCTCGGGCAGGTAGACATCGACGCGCGAGCCGAAGCGGATCATGCCGAAGCGCTGCCCGGTCTGCATCGTGCTGCCCTCGGTGGTCTCGCAGAGGATGCGACGCGCCACCAGCCCGGCGATCTGCACCACCGCCACGTCGCGCCCGTCCGCCATGCGGATCAGGAGCGCGTTGCGCTCGTTGTCCACGCTCGCCTTGTCGAGCGAGGCGTTGAGGAACTTGCCCGGCCGGTAGGCGATGCGCGAGATGATCCCCGGCACCGGGGCGCGGTTCACGTGGCAGTTGAACACGTTCATGAAGACCGAGACCCGCATCATCGGCTGCGGCCCCAGCCCCAGCTCTTCCGGCGGCACCGCGGGCTCGATCAGCGAGACCACGCCGTCGGCGGGGCTGACCACCAGCCCCTCGCGCAGCGGCGTCACGCGGTCGGGATCGCGGAAGAAGTAGTAGCACCAGACCGTCAGCCCGACCCCGATCCAGCCGAGCGGCTCCCAGATCAGGAACAGCACCAGCGTCACCGCGGCGAAGATGGCCACGAACTTGTAGCCCTCGCGGTGCATCGGTTTCACGAAGGTGGAGAGCATGTCTACGGCCATCAGGATCCTCATTGCCTGCGGGTCGCAGGGCGTGGGTCGGTTATGCAGATAACACCCCACATGACAATCGGTTTCAACCCGGGGGGCGGATTGTGGCCGGGGCGGGATGCCGCACGGGCGGGGTGGTGGAGGGCGCGGCCCGATCCGTGCACAGCGGCGGTCGTTAGGCGGGCGGAGCGGGCTGCCGCGCTTCAGCGCTAGAAGTCGATGGTGACCGACGGCGCGCTGCGCTTCGCCACCCCTTGGTGGACCACCTCGATATTGTTGCCGTCGGGGTCGAGCACGAAGGCCGCGTAATATCCGGGATGGTAGGGCCGCAGGCCGGGCGGGCCATTGTCGCGGCCTCCCTGCGCCAGCGCGGCGCTGTAGAAGGCATCGACCGTCTCGCGATCCTTCGCCTGAAAGGCCAGATGATGCCGCCCGGTCAGCACGCCCGAAGCTGTCACGCTGTCGGCGGAAGAGACGACAAGCTCATCGGCCATGAAGTAGCCATTCTCCGTGCCGACAACCGGTATGTCCAATACGGACAGGACGGCCTTGTAGAAGGTTTCGCTGACCTCGAGATCCCGCACCACAAGCTGAATGTGGTCAATCAAGCGACCTCGGTGCAGTCGGTTGGTTTCCATGATCCTTCGCTCCGTGATGGCAAGGACGACAGAGCTTCGCTCATCCCTGAAGGACCGGCAAGGACTCCTGTCCCGCCGCTTCCCAATGAAAAACCCCCGACACTCGCGCGCGGGGGCCCTTCGGATGACGGTCGGGCCGGGGCCTTTCCGTCACAGTGTCGCGTGACGTCTCAGAGACCGCCTTCGCGTTGCGCCTTCTTGCGCGCGAGCTTGCGCGCACGGCGGACGGCTTCGGCTTGCTCACGGGCGCGCTTGACGGAGGGTTTCTCGAAATGCTGCTTGAGCTTCATTTCGCGGAACACGCCTTCGCGCTGGAGCTTTTTCTTCAGGGCCCGAAGGGCCTGTTCGACGTTGTTATCGCGGACGCTGACCTGCATGTGGTTGTCACCACCTTCCTAAGTTAGAGTTGCACGAATGTGCAGGCTGGGCGCCTATATCAGACAGAGGGGTGGCTTGTCCACCTCGTCCACAGCAAAGGAGACGGCGATGGAAGCGGAAGACGGACTGGAAACGGCAAAAAACGCCCTTCTCGACGCAGCGCTGCTGCATGTGCCCTTCGACGGCTGGTCAGAGGCCACCCTGCGCGCCGCGGTGCGCGATTCGGGGGTGGCCCCCGGTCTGGCCAAGGCGCTCTTCCCGCGCGGCGGCGTCGATCTGGCGCTGGCCTATCACGCCCGCGGCGACGCGGCCATGCAGGCGAAGGCGGCGCGGGCCAATCTCGGCATGATGCGCTATTCCGAACGGGTGGCGGCGCTGATCCGCTTCCGGCTCGAGGCGGTGGAGGACAAGGAGCTGGTGCGGCGCGGCTCGACGCTGTTCTCGCTGCCCCAGCACGCCGCCGACGGCGCCGCCGCGATCTGGGGGACTGCCGACAAGATCTGGACCGCGCTCGGCGACAGCTCGCGCGACGTGAACTGGTACACCAAGCGCGCCACGCTCTCCGCGGTCTATGCCTCCACCGTGCTCTACTGGCTCGGCGACGACAGCCCCGGCCATTTCGCGACATGGGAGTTCCTCGACCGCCGCATCGAGAATGTGATGCGCTTCGAGAAGCTGAAGGCCGACGCCGCCAAGAACCCGCTGGTCAAGGCGCTGACCGCCGGCCCGATGAAGCTGATCGACAGGATCCGCGCGCCGAACCTGCCCGCCGACCTGCCCGGCCAGAGCCGTCGCTGATTGCCCTTAACGAAGGACCCCGAATGACCCTGCCCATAGACATGCGCGCCGTGCACATCCCCGAGCCCGGCGGGCCGGAGGCGCTGCGTCCCGCCACCCAGCCGCTGCCGGTTCCACTGCACGGCCAGATCCTGATCAAGCTGGCCTATGCCGGGGTCAACCGCCCCGATGCGCTGCAGCGGGCAGGGGCCTATGCCCCGCCGCCCGGCGCCTCGCCGCTGCCCGGTCTGGAAGGCTCCGGGCATGTCGCCGCCATCGGCCCCGGCGTCAGCCGCTGGTCGGTGGGCGACGCGGTCTGCGCGCTGCTGCCCGGTGGCGGCTATGCCGAATATGCCGTCACCAACGCCGCCCACGCCCTGCCGATCCCCGAAGGCCTCGGCCTGCGCGAGGCCGCCTGCCTGCCCGAGACCTGCTTCACCGTCTGGTCCAACATGGCGATGCGCGGCGGGCTGAAGGCGGGCGAGCGCTTCCTCGTCCATGGCGGCTCCTCCGGCATCGGCACCACCGCGATCCAGATCGCCAAGGCGCTCGGCGCCCGCGTCTTCACCACCGCCGGCTCGGCCGGGAAATGCGAGGCCTGCCTCGGCCTCGGCGCCGACCGCGCCATCAACTACCGCGAGGAGGATTTCGTCGAGATCCTCAAGGCCGAGGGCGGGGCCGACCTGATCCTCGACATGGTCGGCGGCAGCTACCTGCCGCGCAACGTGAAGGCGCTGGCGATGGAGGGCCGCCTCGTGCAGATCGCTTTCCTCACCGGGCCGAAGGTGGAGCTGAACTTCGCAGAGGTGATGATGCGCCGCCTCACCATCACCGGCTCCACCCTGCGCCCGCAGAGCGATCTCGCCAAGGCCCGCTACGCCGCCGAACTCGAGACCCACGTCTGGCCGATGATCGCCCGCGGCGCGCTGCGCCCGCTGATCGACAGCGAGTATCCGCTGGAAGACGCGGCAAAAGCGCACGCCCGGATGGAGAGCTCGGACCATATCGGCAAGATCGTCCTCAAGCTCTGATCCGGCATTTTCTGTCCTCAAATATCCCCGCCGGAGGCTTCGACGCCGGCGGGGAGCGCAGCATCGGCCCTACCGCACCCCGTCCATCAGCGCATCCGGCAGCCGGCAGTCGCGCACCACGTCCGCGCCGCAGTCGCGGAAGTCGAGGTCGCGCGTCAGGCAGATCCGCGCCTCCTGGATCCGCCCGGCCTCGCAGGTCACGGGGATCGCGTCGCGCCGCAGCCCCGGGTTGGCCTCGCGGAAGGCGTCCTCCACCACGCGGGCGGGCAGCGCCAGATCCTGCCGCAGCCCGTCGAAGACCTCCGGCAGCGCCACCCGCTCCGCCGCCTCCCGCATCAGCGCGAAATAATCGGCGGCGGGCAGGCCCGAGCAGCGCCCGTGCTTCTTCCACTGATGCCACGCCAGCCCCGGCGGCATCACGTCGGCCATGGCTTCGGTCTGGCGCCGCGGCGGATCGCGCTCCATCGTCGCACAGTAGGAGGGCCAGCCCCGCTCGTATTGCGGCCAGAGCCCGTGCAGCACGAAGCCACGGCCCTGCGCGCAGTCCTCCGACCCCGCGCCTTCCAGCGCGCACCAGGTTGGCTGCCAGCTCAGCGACAGCACGTAGTAATCGAAGTCCCCGGCCTGCTCGCCCTCGGCGAGCGCCGCCCCGCAGAGCCCCAGCCACGCAATCACCCAACGCATTTTCGCTTTTCCTTGACCGGATTCGAGATTATACAGCCCGCTGACTTCCCTGAAAACGAGAAGACGCGGCGACCGCCGCAGCCGTTTTCCCGGCACGGGAGAGATTTGCAAAGGATCGTCCGATGAACAAGCCACTGATGTCCAAGGCGACCGCCGTCTGGCTGGTCGACAACACGACGCTCACCTTCAAACAGGTCGCCGAATTCTGCGGCATGCACGAGCTGGAGGTGCAGGGCATCGCCGATGGCGACGTGGCCACGGGCGTGAAGGGCTTCGACCCGGTCGCCAACAACCAGCTCGATCCGGGCGAGATCGAGAAGGGCCAGAAGGACCCGTTCTACCGGCTCAAGCTGAAGTTCAACGCCGCCGCCGTGGGCGAGGAGAAGCGCCGCGGTCCGCGCTACACCCCGCTCTCCAAGCGGCAGGACCGTCCGGCCGCGATCCTCTGGCTGGTGAAGTTCCACCCCGAGCTGAGCGACGGCGCCATCGGCAAGCTGGTCGGCACCACCAAGCCGACGATCCAGTCGATCCGCGAGCGCACCCATTGGAACATCGGCTCCATCACCCCGATCGACCCGGTGGCGCTCGGCCTCTGCAAGCAGTCCGAGCTCGACTCCGCCGTGCAGGCCGCGGCCCGCAAGAAGGCCGCCGAGGGCTCGGTGATGACCGATGACGAGCGGCGCAAGCTGGTCTCGACCGAGCAGTCGCTCGGCATGTCGGAAGAGGCCCGCATCCCCTCCGGCCTCGCGGATCTGGAGCAGTTCCGCCGCAGCGAGGAAGAGGCGAAACCGGCCGACTTCTCCGACGCCGACAGCTTCTTCAACCTGCCGCATGGCGATGACGAGGAAGACGAGGACGAAGACCAGCGCTGAGCGCGAGGGTCATCGCCACGCCGACGACAGAGCCCCGGACCCCCGGGGCTTTTTCTTTGCCCGTCCCACCTCGCCACCCGTAGGGTGCGCATTCATTGCGCACCTTCCGCCCCTCGGATGCGCATCGCCCAAGCCCGTAGGGGGGGGCCACCTCACCCATCGCGCGACGGCGGCCACCCCACCCCCGCCACCGATCTGCACCGCCCGTGCATGATCCGTGCACCGCCCGTGCATTCCCGACAAAACCGCAAGAATCTGCATCGATCCCCGCCGCTCAGAACCGCTTCCGCGCCCTGAGCGCCGCGCCGATCGTTCCGTCGTCGAGGTAATCCAGCTCTCCCCCGATCGGCACGCCCTGCGCCAGCGAGGTCAGCGACACGCCCGAGGCGGTCAGCACATCGGCGATGTAATGCGCGGTGGTCTGGCCGTCCACCGTGGCGTTCAGCGCCAGGATCACCTCGGTGATGCCCTCCTCCGCCACGCGCTCCACCAGCCGGGGGATGCGCAGCTCGTCCGGGCCCACCGCGTCCAGCGCGGAAAGCGTGCCGCCGAGCACATGGTAGCGGCCCTTGAAGGCGCCGCCGCGCTCCAGCGCCCAGAGGTCGGCCACATCCTCCACCACGCAGAGCTCGCCCGTCGCCCGCCGCTCGTCGCGACAGATCTCGCAGAGCTCGGAATTGGTGATGTTCCCGCATCTGGCGCAATCGCGCGCCGAGACCGCGACCTGCGCCATGACGGTGGCCAGAGGGGCCATCACGGCCCCCCGTTTCTTCAGCATCAGAAGCACCGCGCGCCGCGCCGAGCGGGGTCCGAGCCCCGGCAGACGCGCCATCAGATCGATGAGTTGCTCGATGTCGCCCGGCGCTTCGGCCATGTCAGAACGGCAGTTTCATGCCCGCCGGCAGGCCCATCCCGTCGGTCAGCTTGGCCATCTCGGCCTGCCCCCGCGCCGAGGCCTTCTGCTGCGCATCCTTGATCGCCGCAAGGATCAGGTCCTCCACGACTTCCTTCTCGGAGGCGACGAAGATCGACGGGTCGATCTCCAGCCCCGTCAGCTCGCCCTTGGCGGTCGCCGTGGCCTTCACCAGCCCCGCGCCGGATTCGCCGGTCACGGTGATCTTCTCCAGATCCTCCTGCAGCTGCGCCATCTTCTCCTGCAGCCCCTGCGCGGCCTTCATCATCTTGGCCATGTCGCCAAGCCCGCCCAAACCTTTCAGCATACCGTCATCCTTTCAGCCATCCTCGAAGGGATCCCATTCATCCTCGACTTCCGCCAGCGCCTCGACCGCCGCCAGTTCCTGCGGCTTGCGGATCTCGGAGATCCGCGCACCCGGAAAGGCGGCCAGCACCGACTTGACCAGCGGGTTTTCCAGCGCCTTCGCCTCTTCCGCAAGCCGCCCTTTGTCGCGCTCCTCGGCCAGCGTCGGCGCGCCGCCGCTGCTCACCACCGACACGCCCCAGCGCATCCCGGTCCAGCCCTGCAGCCGCTGCGACAGCCGTGCGGCAAGGTCGGGGGCGGCGTCGGCGGTCGGCTCGAACTCGATCCGGCCCGGCGCGAAGCGGACGAGGCGCAGGCAGGTCTCGATCTCGTAGAGCAGCTTCATGTCGCGCTTGCCCCGGATCAGCTCGGCGACCTGATCGAAGCTCTGGCAGGTGATCGGCGCACCCTGCGCCACGGCCACGGCAGGGGCGGCCCCGCCCGAAGCATGGGTGGCGCGCGTCGGGCCCTGCATCCGCGTGGCGGGCGCGGGCGCGCCGCCGCCGGAGGGGCCGCCCGGCGCGATCGCAGCGGGGGCGGGGGTCGACTGCAGCTTGCGGATCAGCGTCTCCGGGTCGGGCAGGTCGGCGACATGGGTCAGGCGGATCACCGCCATCTCGGCGGCCATCATGGCGTTGGGGGCCAACGCCACCTCTTCCAGCGCCTTGAGCAGCATCTGCCACATCCGCGTCAGCACCCGCATCGGCAGCCGCCCGGCCATGTCGAGCCCGCGCGAGCGTTCGTCGGGCGGGGTGGTCGGGTCTTCGGCGGCCTCGGGGGTGATCTTGATGACCGAGATCCAGTGGGTGATCTCGGCCAGATCGCGCAGCACCGCCATCGGGTCGGCGCCGTCGGCATATTGGCCCGAAAGCTCGGTCAGCGCCTCGGCCGCCGCGCCCTTCATGATCATGTCGAAGAGGTCGAGCACCCGGCCGCGGTCGGCCAGCCCCAGCATGGCGCGCACCTGCGCCGCCGAGGTCTCGCCCGCGCCATGGGCGATGGCCTGATCCATCAGGCTCATCGCGTCGCGCACCGAGCCTTCCGCCGCGCGGGTGATCAGCGCCAGCGCGTCGGGCGCGAGGCTCGCCTTCTCCATCCCGGCCACCTTGGAGAGATGCGCCATCATCACCTCGGGCTCGATCCGCTTCAGATCGAAGCGCTGGCAGCGCGACAGCACCGTGACCGGCACCTTGCGGATCTCGGTGGTGGCGAAGATGAACTTCACATGGGCGGGCGGCTCTTCCAGCGTCTTCAGCAGCGCGTTGAAGGCGCTGGTGGAGAGCATGTGGACTTCGTCGATGATGTAGATCTTGTAGCGCGCCGAGGCCGCCCGGTAATGCACCGAGTCGATGATCTCGCGGATGTCGCCCACGCCGGTGCGGCTGGCGGCGTCCATCTCCATCACGTCGACATGGCGGCCTTCGGAGATCGCGCGGCAGGCGTCGCAGCTGCCGCAGGGCTCGGTCGTGGGGCCGCCCTTGCCGTCGAGCCCGACGCAGTTCAGCCCCTTGGCGATGATCCGGGCGGTGGTGGTCTTGCCCACCCCGCGCACCCCGGTCATCACGAAGGCATGGGCGATGCGGTCGGCGGCGAAGGCGTTCTTCAGCGTCCGCACCATCGCGTCCTGACCGATCAGGTCGGCGAAGGTCTGCGGCCGGTATTTGCGGGCGAGAACCTGATAGCCTTGCTCGGGTGCGTCGGACATTGGGCCTCTGGCGGTTCGGGATTCGAGCGGGAAGATTAGGCCGGGGGCGCGGCGGCGTCCACCCGCGCTCCGGCCCAATCGCGAGGGGCCGACGGATCGGCGCTGCGACGGGCGTAAGGGGAGGAGGTGAGAGGCTGACAACGACCCAAGCGGGGCTCGTTACGGCTGCTTCCTTCCGGACCTGACCGGGTTGGCGAGGCGCTCGCCCGCGCCAACCTCTCCCCGCCGATATAGGCGGGGGCGGCAGGATTCGCAAGTCGGACTATGCGCTGATCACGCCTGCGGCAATCGCGCCCGACAGCAGGTCCTCGGCCACCAGATGGGCGAAGCGCCCCTCGGTCGCCATCACGTCCGGCACTTGGATGACATGCATCCCGGCGGCATGGGCGGCCTCGGCCCCGACATCGCTGTCCTCAAACACCACGCAGCGCGCCGGATCCACGCCGAGCAGGCGGGCGGCCAAGATGTAGGGATCGGGGAAGGGCTTGTGCGCGGTCACGTCGTCATAGGTGACGATATGCTCGAAATGCGCGGCGAGGCCGGTGCGGCCGATCTTGGCATGGGCAGCGTCGCGGCCGCTGGAGGTGGCGATGGCGCGCGGCAGGGTGAGGCGGGCCAGCAGCTCCTCTACCCCCGGCTTCAGCGGCAGGCCGTCATCCATCAGCACCTTCATGCCATGCGTCCAGCGCCGGTCCAGTTCGGCCAGATCCAGCTCGGGGAAGGCCGCGGCGATGATCCGGGCACCGGTGGGCAGGTCCTTGCCGACCAGCCCGTGCATGAAGGCCTCGTCGACCGGCTGGCCCATGCTTGCGAAGGCCTCGATCCCGGAGGCCAGCGCGAGGCTTTCCGTGTCGATCAGGGTGCCGTCGAGATCGAAAATCACTGCATCGAACATGTATCTTCCTTCTGTCTGCTGTTGATCTAGCGGATCGACCCCCGCTCGGGAAGGGTGCAGGCGGCAAGACTGCCGCATTTGCCACCACCGGGCCGGCATGGCATGAGGGGCGGGCCGGTGGGGCAGGGGACGGACGGATGCGGATCGCGGAGACGGTGACTTTCGGGGGCTCTGGGCTGGACCGGGCGGCAGAGCTGCGCGGCGACCCGGAGCGGATGGCGGCGCTGCTGGCCGAGGGGCTGGTGCTGCCGATCTGGCGCGGCAAGCCCCTGATGCGGGACGGCGCGGCGCTGGGCTGGGTCGCGGCCGACAGCCCGGTGCTGGCGGGCGGCGGGGCACCGATCTTCCTCGGGCGGAACGAGGGGCGCGGCTGCTTCGCCGTCGACATCTCGGACTGGTCGCCCGAGGCAGGGGCCGAGGCGGTGCAGGCCGGTTTCTTCGATCCCTCGTTCCAGACCCATCCGGCGCTGCCGGAGAGCCTTGCCTTCGGCGAGCTGCGCGGGGCGATGCTGCTTCTGACCCCGCGCGAGGCGGAGCTGGCGGCGACCGGCAAGGCGTTGGTGCAATGGCACCGCAGCCACGGCTACTGCTCGGCCTGCGGCGCGGTCTCGGCCCCGGCGATGGCGGGGTGGCAGCGGGTCTGCACGGTCTGCGCCGCGCATCACTTCCCGCGCACCGATCCGGTGGTGATCATGCTGGTCACCCATGGCAACCGGGCGCTGATCGGCCGCTCGCCGGGCTGGCCCGAGGGCATGTATTCCTGCCTCGCCGGCTTCGTCGAGCCGGG
>NZ_PZKG01000009.1 GCF_003034985.1 Cereibacter changlensis JA139 | reverse complement strand
GCCGAGCTGGGCGAGGTCCAGGGCCGAGATCCGGGACAGGAGATCGCGGGCGGGAGCCAGCCCGCCGAGATCGAGCTCGGTTGCGACGCCGACCATCAGAGATCCCTCATCCGCTCGCGGGAGAAGAGCCGCGGCGGGCCGCCGGCCACGATGGGCTGCGCGCCGGTGACTTCGGCCTCGCCTTCGCCACCAGTGGGCGGGGCCGGCAGCACCAGCGCCGCCCGGCCATCGGCGATCTTCGAGAGCACGGCGAGCGCGTCCTCGTAGCGCCGGCGGTGCTCGTCGCTCGCCACATCGGCCGAGAGCGCCAGCCGATAGAGCGCGATGTCGACGCAGAGCTGCACCAGGTGCGAGGGGATGACGGGGAGCGGCAGGGTGTAACGGCGGGCTAGATAGGTCTCCATCTCGCCCGTGGCCATCATCAGCGCCCGGTCCACCGCCGCCATGTCCGGCGCGCCGTCGCGGTCATGATCGGCCACGACCAGGGCGTTCTGGCCGTAGAGCTCGGTGATGTCGGCGGCGGTCGCGTAGGACATGGGGCGGTTCCAAGGAGAAGGCGCGGGGGAGAACTGGGAGGAAGAGACCGGAGGCGGGGGCGTTCAGAGCCGCGAGATGCAGGTTGGGGTTGTTGGTGAGCCCGGCCGAGACCATGGCGAGCACCGCCTTCGTCGCGGGATCGAAGCGGAACACCGGGCTCGGATAGCGATAGGCTCGGGACGCCACGGCGTTGGCCCCGTCGGTGTTCCAGTCGACCCGGCCCCAAAGCGCGCCGTTGCGGGCCTCGACCGCCTTGATCCAGCCGACGGCCGGGGCGGGCTCGCCGCGCCCGCCCTTGATCTGGGTGGCGTGTTCGAAGTCGACGGGGAGATCCGCGCCATGCTGCCGTCGCGGTCGATCAGCCAGTGATAGCCGATGTCGCCCCAGCCGCGCTCGAGAATCCAGCGCCGGATCTCGGGGCGCTTCTCGGCGAGGGTCGCATTGCCCATCCAGTCGGGCCGGGTCGTGGTGCAATGCAGCACGATCTTCGGACGGGGTGACGGGCGCTGCCCTGGTGGATCATGCGGAGGGCTGAGGGGCCCGCGGGCTTGCCGCCGGCGGCCTCGGTCGGGCCGGGCGCGGTGGAAGGAGGACGGCGCGGCTCTCGGCGCACCCCCCCACTGCCGCTAACCGGGGCGGGGCGTCACGGCTGGTCGGAGGTCAGGCGCGCAGGTGGCGGGCCCGGGCGCCGCGCTCGATGGCGGCGGCGTGCAGCCGGTCGATCTGCAGCTCGTGGCGGATTTCTTCCAGAAGGCGCAGTTCGGCCTGGCCCAGGGTCCCGTCGGCGGCGGCGACATCGCAGGCGATGGCATAAGCGGTCTCGAACAGCCGCTCTTCCAGCGCGTCGCGGATCAGGCCGAAGAGCGCGTCCAGACCCTCGTCCTCTTCGAAGAGGTCGAAGACGATCTGCGCCACCGGGCCGATCCGGTCGCTGTCGTAGCTGTCGAAGATCGGCAGATGCCCGACGATGCGCTGGATCGCCATCAGGTCGGAGGTGCGGACCTGTTCGTCGGAGGCGGAGACGGCGATCATGATCGCCACCAGCGCATCCTGCGGGGTCAAGGCGGGCGGGGTCTGGGTCACGGATCGTCCTTTGCGCGGGGCGGTTCGGCCGCAGAATATTGACGCGCGCCCCCCCCGGCAATAGGAGACGGGGGTTGCGGAGGCATGGGGCCTTCGTTCGACGATGAGGAATGCGCCGATGTCGGCCCTGCGTGATGCTGCGATGAATTCGAAAGCCTGGCCCTTCGAAGAGGCCCGCCGCATCCTCAAACGCTACGACGGCAAGATGCCCGAGAAGGGCTATGTGCTGTTCGAGACCGGCTATGGCCCCTCGGGCCTGCCGCATATCGGCACCTTCGGCGAGGTGGCGCGGACGACGATGATCCGCCGCGCTTTCCAGGAGATCTCGGATATCCCGACGCGGCTGATCTGCTTTTCGGACGACATGGACGGGATGCGCAAGATCCCGGAAAACGTGCCGCAACCCGAGATGCTGCGCGAGCATCTGCAGCGCCCGCTGACCGCGGTGCCGGACCCGTTCGGCGAGTTCGAGAGCTTCGGGCATCACAACAACGCCATGCTGCGGCGCTTCCTCGACACCTTCGGTTTCGAATACGAGTTCTACTCGGCCACCGATTTCTACAAGTCGGGCCGGTTCGACGAGACGCTGCTGCGCGCCTGCGAACGCTATGACGCGCTGATGGAGGTCATGCTGGCCAGCCTGCGCGACGAGCGGCAGCAGACCTATTCGATCTTCCTGCCGATCTCGCCGATCTCGGGCCGGGTGCTCTACGTGCCGCTGAAGGAGGTCAACGCCAAGGATGGCACGATCACATTCGCCGACGAGGATGGGCGGGATTGCACGCTGCCGGTAACGGGCGGCAATGTGAAGCTGCAGTGGAAGCCCGATTTCGGCGCGCGCTGGGCGGCGCTGGATGTCGATTTCGAGATGTATGGCAAGGACCACTCGACCAATACGCCGATCTACGATTCGATCTGCGAGATCCTCGGCGGCAAGAAGCCCGAGCATTTCACCTACGAGCTGTTCCTCGACGAGAATGGCGAGAAGATCTCGAAGTCGAAGGGCAACGGGCTGACCATCGACGACTGGCTGAAATACGCCTCGACCGAGAGCCTGTCCTATTTCATGTATCAGAAGCCGAAGACGGCGAAGCGGATGCATTTCGACGTGATCCCGCGCGCGGTCGACGAATATCACCAGCAGCTGCGCGCCTATCCGACGCAGGATGCGGCGGCGCAGGTGAACAACCCGGTCTGGCACATCCATGGCGGCAATCCGCCCGAGTCGAAGATGGTGGTGCCCTTCGCGATGCTGCTCAATCTCGCCTCGGTGGCCTCGGCCAAGGACAAGGAGGGGCTCTGGGGCTTCATCCGGCGCTATGCGCCCGAGGCCTCGCCTGCGACCCATCCCGACCTCGACGCGGCGGCGGGCTTTGCCCTGCGCTACTTCCAGGATTTCGTGGCGCCGAAGCGGGTGTTCCGCCTGCCCAGCGACGCCGAGCGGGCGGCGATGCAGGATCTGCGTGGCCGGCTGGCGGTCTGGGAGGGCGGGCTCGATGCCGATGCGCTGCAGACCATGGTCTTCGCGGTCGGCAAGGAGCACGGCTTCGAGCCGCTGCGCGACTGGTTCAAGGCGCTCTACGAGGTGCTGCTGGGTGCCTCGGAAGGGCCGCGCTTTGGCGGCTTCGTGGCGCTCTACGGTGTCGAGGAGACGATCGCGCTGATCGACCGGGCGCTGGCGGGCGAACTCGCCGCCTGAGCCCGGCTTGACGCGGGGTCGTCCCGGTCTACCCTTCGCTGACGGGGACGTTTTGCGGAAGGTCGGATCATGCGACTGAGGATATGCGGAACTTGTGCTGCGGCCCTGATGGCCGTGGCGATGTCTTTCACCGACCCGGGGCTCGCGCAGGAGGCGCGCAACCCGGGGATCGAAGCGACGATCCGGAACCAGTTCGACGCCTTTCTTGCCGAGGACGCCGCCCGCGCCTTCACCTTCGCCTCTCCCTCGATCAAGCAGATGTTCGGTTCTGCCGACCGGTTCGGCATGATGGTGCAGAACGCCTATCCGATGGTCTGGCAGCCCTCCGACGTGAAGATGCTGGAGCTGCGCGAGGTGGCCGGGGCGCTGTGGCAGCGGGTCATGGTGCGCGACGCGGCGGGCGAGATCCACATGCTCGACTACCAGATGATCGAGACCGCCGAGGGCTGGCAGATCAACGGGGTGCAGCTTCTGCCGCAGATCGGCGTCGGGGCCTGAAGTTCGGGCCGGGGGAGCCGTCCTCGGGGCCATCGAGGCCCCTTGGACGGCATTGCCATGGCGGGCGGCGGCCGACGGTCCCGGGAACCGGGCCGTGGCGCGGGGGTTGGTTAGCGGGGGTGCATGCCCCGCCATATCACGGGAGAAACGCGATGAAACGCAACGGATCGGCCATCTGGCAAGGCGACCTGAAGACCGGCAAGGGCCGGCTGAGCACCCAGTCCGGCGTGCTGAGCGAGGCGCAATACGGCTTCAACACCCGCTTCGAGGACGGCCCGGGCACCAATCCCGAGGAGCTGATCGGCGCGGCCCATGCCGGCTGCTTCTCGATGGCGCTGTCGAACGTGCTGGGCGAGCAGGGGCTGACCGCCGACAGGATCGAGACCACCGCCACGGTGACGCTGGACAAGGCCGAGGGCGGCTTCGCCATCACTGCGGTGCATCTGGAGGTGACGGCGACCATCCCGGGCACGGATGACGCAACCTTCCAGAAGGCCGCCGAGACCGCCAAGGTGAACTGCCCGGTGTCGAAGCTCCTGACCGCCGAGGTCAGCATGACGGCGACGCTGGCCTGAGGCCGGCGCGGGCCCCGCGCAGGCCCGGATTGCCGCCGGAGCGCCGGCCGAAGCCTCGGCCGCCTCCGGCGGGAGTACTTTTACCAAGAAGAAACCAAGGCAGCGCGCGCCCGGATCGGGCGATGTTAGCGATTGCCGGGCAACCCTCTGGCCTCACCTGCGGCGCTGGGCGCCGCGCATGTGGCGAGGAGGCGAGGGTTGCGATGAACATGGCGATTACCGACGGGCTGGTGCTGATGCCGCCGGCCTTCGCGGCGGGGCTGGCGCTCTGGTCGCGCGGGGATGGGGTGCCCGGCTCCGGCAGCTATGCCGGCCAGCCGAATGCCGCGCTGGTGGCGGCGGATGCGGATTTCGGCGGCTGTCTGGAGCTGCAGAAGACCGAAGCCACGCAGAAGCTGCGCTGCTTCCAGCAGATCCCGCTGCAGCCCGGGCTCTACCTGCGGGTCACCGCCCGGGTGAAGGCGGTGGCGGGCGCGCTGCCGGCAGTGCGGATCGCCGGCTGGGCCGGGCGGTCGGACGGGACCAACCTCGCCAGCGCGGTGCAGGTCGGCCCTTCGGTGGCGCTCACCAGCTATGGCGAGGTGGTGACGGTGACGGCGATCGTCGGCGCCGGCAACCGGCAGGGCGTCGACATGGTCTGGGGCGGGGCGGCGGTCTATGGCCATTTCGGGCTGGACCTGACCGGGTCCAATGGCGGGATCGTGCGGATCGACGACATCAGCATCGAGGACGCCACACCGGTGTTCCAGCGCAAGCTGCTCGCGCTGGTCGATGTGCGCGACCATGGCGCGGTCGGCGACGGCGCCACGGATGACACGGCGGCCTTCCTCGCCGCGGATGCGGAGGCGGCGGCGACCGGGCGCGAGCTCTTGGTCTCGGCCGGGACCTACCGGGTCGAGGGGCATCTGACGCTGAACGCGCGGGTGCGCTTCGAGGGTCGGTTGTCGATGCCGGCGGAATCGCGGCTGGCCTGCACCCGCAACTTCGATCTGGACAGCTATGCCTCGGCCTTCGGCAGCGAGACGGCAGGTTTCGCCAAGGCATTGCAGGCGCTGTTCTATTTCTCGGATCATGTGGCGCTGGACCTCAGCGGGCGGCGGGTCGATCTGGCGGGGCCGGTCGATGTTGCGGCGCTGGCCGGGCTGACCAGCTTCGCCCAGCGGCGGCTGCTGACCAATGGCCAGCTGAACGCCGTGCCGGGCGATGCTTGGGCGACCGAGACGGTCAGCTCGCATGCGACCTACAGCACCAGCGCGCCGACCCGGCTGACCGGGGTGGTGAACGTGGCTGCCGTGCCCGTCGGGGCGCTGGTCTCGGGCGCCGGGGTGGGGCGCGAGGTCTATGTGCTGTCGAAGAATGTCGGGGCCGGGACGATCGAGCTGAGCCTGCCGCCGGGCGGGCTGGCGGGGCGGCGCAGCTTCGGCTTCACCCGCTACAAGTACATGCTGGATTTCAGCGGCTTTGCCTCGCTGTCGAAATTCGAGATCACCGATGTCGAGCTGCAATGCAACGGCGAGGCCAGCGCCATCCTGTTGCCGATGGCGGGCAGCACCTTCCGGCTGGCGGATGCGGTGATCAACAAGCCGAAGGACCGCGGCGTCACCTCGGCCGGGTCGGGCTGCCAAGGGCTGTTCATCGACCAGTGCCAGTTCCTGTCGAACGAGCAGCCGGCCCGTGCGCAGGACCGCAGCAGCATCGGGCTGAACGTGAACAGCAACGACGTGAAGATCCGCGACAACCGGGTGGTGCGCTTCGCGCATTTCGCCATCCTGAACGGCACCGGGCACATGCTGATCGGCAACCACATCTTCCAGGGCGATGACGAGACGGCGGGGCTGCGCCGGGCGGGGATCGTCTTCACCCAGACCAACACCAAGTCGCTGGTCACCGGCAACTACATCGACAACTGCTTTATCGAATGGTCGAACGAGCATGATCCGGCCCCCGGCTATGCCAGCGAATATTCCTTCGGCGGGCTGACGGTGAGCGACAATATCTTCACCACGACCGATGTCGCGGGATCGTTCTGCTGGTTCGTGCTGGCGCCGAAGGGGGCGGGGCATTTCCTCAACGGGCTGAGCCTGACCGGCAATGCCTTCCGTGCGGTGAACGGCGATGTCGAGCGGATCGACCGGCTGGACAGCTCGGTCGCGACGATGGATTTCTCCCGGTTCCGCAACGTGACGATCGGCAACAACACCTTTAACGGCGTCGGGCAGATCACTGCCAGCCCGGTGACGGTGGAGCATGTGCAGAACACCGCCGCCGCCACTTGGTCAGTGGACGCCAGCGCGTTCCTGCCTTTCGGCGCGCGGGCGCGGAATGTCAGCGCGCTGGTGGCGGAGGGGGCGATCACGACGGCCGCGGGGGCGGTGCAGTTCGTCACGCCCTATGTGCAGGTCGAGCAGGGCAGCGGCGGGCGGCTGGTGAACCTGCGCTGGCCGCAGGAGGTGAAGGGCCGGATGCAGGTCACGCTGCGCTGCGACAACCCGGTCTAGGCGCTGGTCCCGCCGGGCAGCAGCTCGGCGGGGGAGAGCCGGAAGGCCCGGCCGAAGCCCGCGTTCAGCAGGGCCGAGACCGGGTGCAGCCGCGCGAAGGCGAAATCGGTGAAATCGATGTAGAGCTTCGCCTTCGGATGCGCGACCAGCCAGGGATCGCGCAGCTGCGCGTGGTCCCCGGTCGCGCGGTCGACCAGCCGCGCTTCCGCCCGGATCATCAGCCTCGGGTGGGTCAGGGGGTCGCCCCTCGGCCCGGGATCGCCGACCATCACCGAGGCCGCCGGGTTCGCCCGCAGCGCCGCCATATGCGGCGCGAGGCCGGAGATCAGCGTCAGCGGAACGCCCTCCGAATCGAGGCCGAAGGCGATCAGGCTGACGGCGGGCCCGCCATGGTCGGGGTCGAGCACGCCAAGCGCGGCGTGGCGCGCCTGCCGCAGCAGGCTCTGCGCCAGGGCGCGGGCGTCCTCGTCGGCGGGGAGGACCGGGTCGGGGCGGGTCTGCATGCGGCTCTCGCAGGGATTGACAAGGAGCAAAGGCGGCGATTGGCTGATCTGCATCAGCGGTACAGGCGCAAGATGTCCCAGGCAAGGCCCTCGACCCCGGCAGGCATGATCCGGAAACTGCGGGAAATCTTCATCGAGCCCTATGCCGAGACCTATCTGCCCAAGGTCGTCACCGTGCTGCGCGAAGGCTATGGCCGGGCCGAGTTGCGCGCCGATGCGCTGGCCGGGCTGACCGTCGCCATCGTGGCGCTGCCGCTGTCGATGGCCATCGCCATCGCCTCGGGGGTCGGGCCGGAGCGCGGGCTCTACACCGCCATCGTCGGCGGCTTCCTCGTCTCGGCGCTGGGCGGCAGCCGGCACCAGATCGGCGGGCCGGCGGGGGCCTTCATCGTGCTGGTCTCGGCCTGCGTGCTGCAGATCGGGCTGGCGGGGCTGATCCTCGCGACCTTCCTGTCGGGCTTCCTCCTGATCGCCATGGGGACGCTGAAGCTCGGCAGCTACATTCGTTTCATCCCCTATCCGGTGACCGTGGGCTTCACCGCCGGGATCGCGGTGATCATCCTCGCCAGCCAGCTGCGCGACATCTTCGGGCTGAGCCTCGCCGCCGAGCCGGCGGAGTTCATCGGCCGGCTGGAGGCGCTCTGGGCGGCGCGGGCCACGGTGACGCCGGCCGCGGTGGCGGTGGCGGCGGGGACGGTGGCGGTGATCCTCGGGCTGAAGCGCTTCCTGCCGCGCTGGCCGGGGATGCTGGTGGCGGTGGTGCTGGCCGCTCTGGTCGCGGCGCTGGCCGGGTTGCCGGTGGAGACCATCGGCAGCACCTTCGGCGCGCTGCCCCGGGTGCTGCCCGCCCCGGCGCTGCCCGGGCTCAGCCTCGATGCGGTCATGGCGGCCTTGCCCTTCGCCGTCAGCTTCACCCTGCTCGGGGCCATCGAGTCGCTGCTCTCGGCCGTCGTGGCCGACGGCATGACCGGGCGGCAGCACCGCTCCAACGCCGAGCTGATCGCGCAGGGCTGGGCCAATATCGGCTCGGCGGTCTTCGGCGGCTTCTGCGTCACCGGCACCATCGCCCGCACCGCGACCAATGTGCGGGCGGGGTCGCACGGGCCGGTCTCGGGCATGCTGCATGCGCTGTTCCTTCTGGCCTTCATGCTGGTCGCGGCGCCGCTGGCAGGCTTCATCCCGCTGGCCGCGCTGGCCGGGGTGCTGGCGGTGGTGGCCTGGAACATGTTCGAGAAGGAGGAATTCTGGTCGCTGCTGCGCGCCTCGCGCGGCGATGCCCTGGTGCTGGTGGTGACCTTCCTGCTGGTGGTGTTCCGCGACCTGACCGAGGGGATCGTGGTCGGCTTCGCGCTCGGCGGGCTGGTGTTCATCAGCCGGATGTCCGGCGCGGCCGAGGTGCGCGGCGGCGCGGCGGAGACCGAGGAGCCGAGCTCGCGCGAGCGGGTGGTCTATCACCTGCACGGGCCGTTCTTCTTCGGCGCCGCCGCGCGGCTCGGCACGGTGCTGGAGCGGCTGGCCGACCATCCGCGCGCCTTCGTGCTCGACTTCACCCATGTGCCCTTCATCGACAGCTCCGGCGCGCGCTCTTTCGAGCTTCTGGCGCGCAAGACGGCGCGGCAGGGCTCAGCCTTCTACATCACCGGGGCAAATCTCGAGGTGCGCCGCGTGCTGGTCGGGCAGGGGCTGAGGGAGCCGAAGGTGCATTACCTGCCCGACGTGCAGAGCGTCGACGAAGCTCTGGCTCAGGCGAAGGGATCTTCTGGATAGGCCACGCCGGTCAGGTAGAGCCCCTCCGGCGGGCAGACCGGGCCGCAGCGCGCCCGGTCGCAGGCCGCGAGCGCCTCGGCCACCGCTTCGGGCGCCCAGGCGCCGGCGCCGACCCGTTCCAGCGTGCCGACGATGGAGCGGACCTGATTGTGCAGGAAACTGCGGGCGCGCAGGGTGAAGCGGTACTCGAGGCCGTTGGGCGCCTCGACCTGCGCGATCGACAGCTCGTCCAGCGTCTTCACCGGCGAGGCGGCCTGACAGCCCGCCGCGCGGAAGGTGGTGAAGTCGTGTTTCCCCAGCAGATGCGCCGCCCCGGCCTGCATCGCCGCCAGATCCAGTGGATGCGGCACGCGCCAGACCTTGCCGCGGTCATGCACCGCCGGGGCGCGGCGGCTGAGCAGGCGGAAGAGATAACGCCGCTCGCGGGCCGAGAAGCGGGCGTGGAAATCGTCCTCCACCCGGGCCACCGCCACCACGGCCACCGGCTGCGGCCGCAGATGGGCGTTGAGCGCGCCAGCGAGCTTGAATGGGTCCCAGTCCTTCGCCAGATCGCAATGCGCCACCTGTCCCGTGGCATGCACCCCGGTATCGGTGCGCCCCGCGGCGGCGATGGTGTGGGCGCCCGGCTCCAGCCGCGCCAGCGCGGCCTCGATCGCGCCCTGCACCGAAGGCAGGCTCGCCTGCCGCTGCCAGCCGGCAAAGGGGCCCCCGTCGTATTCGATCTTCAGCGCATATCTCGGCATGGGCCGCGCTTAGCATCGCCGCCGCGCCAAGCCAAGCTGCGTCCTGTTGGCACGGCGACCCCGCGCGCCTACATAGAAGCAGAAGAGCCGCTATCCTGACGCGGACGCAACGAAGGGGCAGCGCTTGGTTTTCCGAACCCTCACCGACGGCGTGACGCGCGGCATCGAAGGCGCGCTCGGCGCCGTGTCCGAGACGCTGTTCGAGCCGGTGGTGCGGCTGGGCGTCACCGGCCTGTCGCGGGCGGGCAAGACCGTGTTCATCACCGGGCTGGTCGCCAACCTGCTCGACCGGGGCCGCATGCCGCAACTGCGCGCGCAGGCCGAGGGGCGGATCGAGGCGGTCTTCCTGCAGCCCCAGCCCGACGACACCCTGCCGCGCTTCGATTTCGAGGCGCATCTGGCGGCGCTGACCGGCGACGACCCGCGCTGGCCCGCCTCCACCCGCTCGATCTCGGAGCTGCGGCTGTCGTTCCGGGTCAGGCCCTCGGGCATGCTTTCGGGGCTGACCGGGCCGCGCACCGTGCATCTCGACATCATCGACTATCCGGGCGAGTGGCTTCTGGACCTCTCGCTTATGACCAAGACCTATGCGCAATGGTCCGACGACACGCTGACCCGGCTGACGAACCGTCCGCAGGCCCGGCCTTTCATGGCGATGGCCCGGGCCGAAGATGGTTCGCTGAAGCTGGAGGAGGCGCGGGCGCAGGCGCTGGCCGCGAGCTTCACCGGCTATCTAAACGCGGCGCGCAAGGCCGGGTGGTCCGATTGCACGCCGGGCCGCTTCATGCTGCCGGGCGATCTGGCCGGCTCGCCGGTGCTGACCTTCGCGCCGCTGCCTGCGCCGTCGCAGGCGCCCCGGGGCAGCCTCTACCGCGAGATGGACCGCCGCTTCGAAGCCTACAAGAGCCACGTCGTGCAGCCCTTCTTCCGCGAGCATTTCAGCCGGATCGACCGGCAGGTGGTGCTGGTGGATGCGCTGGGGGCGATCCATGCCGGGCCGCAGGCGCTGGAGGATCTGCGCCGCACCATGGCCGAGATCCTGCAGGCTTTCCGTCCGGGGCGGAACACCTTCCTGAGCCAGCTGCTGCTCGGCCACCGGGTCGAGCGCATCCTCTTCGCCGCGACCATGGCCGACCACCTGCACCACACCCAGCACCCCAAGCTGACCGCGATCATGCAGTCCATGCTGCGTGAGGCGCGCGACCGCGCGGCTTTCGCCGGGGCGCTGACCGCCGCCATGTCGCTGTCTTCCTTGCGCGCCACGGTCGAGGAGACGGTGACTCGCCACGGCGAGACGGTGGAGGCGGTGCGCGGGCGGCTGATGGAGAGCGGGCGGCAGGCGGCGATGTATCCGGGCGAGCTGCCCGACGATCCGGCGCGGCTCTTGTCTCCGGCGCGGGAGGGGGCGGAGCGCTGGCTCGACGCCGAATTCGCGCTGATGCGCTTCGGGCCGGCGCGGATCGCGCTGAAACCCGGCGAGGGGCCGCCGCATATCCGGCTGGACCGCGCCGCCGAATTCCTGATCGGAGACCGGTTGTGACCGATATTCCGCCGCCGAAGAAACCGCTGCTGATGGACTGGGACGAAGCCGGCGCCGACCCGGCCGAGGCGCCGCCCGTCCCCGATCTCGACCTGCCGCAGGGGCAGGCGATGCTGGCCGCGAGCCGCATCGCCACCGTGCGCGGCTCGCGCTTCGGGCGCTTCGCCACATGGGTCTTCGTCACCACCTTCACCTTCGTGCTGTCGGTGGCGGCGTGGGAGTTCGTGACCGACCTCATCAACCGCAACACGGTGATCGGCAGCGTGGCGCTGGTGCTGGTCGGCGCCGCCATCCTGACGGCGCTGACGCTCGCGCTGCGCGAATGGATGTCCTTCCTGCGGCTGGCGAAACTCGACCACCTGCGCCGCGACGCCGCCCTTGCCCGCAGCGGCGAGGATCTGAAGCTGGCGCGTTCCGTGACCCACAGCCTCGAGCGGCTTTACGCCGCGCGCCCCGACCTGCGCTGGGGCCGCGCCCGGCTGGAGGAGCGGCGGGCCGAGGTCTTCGACGTGGACGGGCTGCTGGGGCTGGCGGAGAACGAGCTTCTGGTGCCGCTCGACCAGATGGCGCGGCGCGAGATCGAAGCGGCGGCGCGGCAGGTTGCCACGGTCACGGCGCTGGTGCCGCTGGCGCTCGCGGATGTGGCGACGGCGCTCTTTGCCAATCTGCGCATGGTGCGGCGGATCGCCGAGATCTATGGCGGGCGCTCGGGCAGTTTCGGCAGCTTCCGCCTGCTGCGCCGGGTGTTCTCCTATCTCGTCGCCACCGGCGCCGTCGCCATCACCGACGACCTGATCCATTCGGTTGCCGGCGGCGGCGTGCTGTCGAAGGTCTCGCGCCGCTTCGGCGAGGGCGTGGTGAACGGCGCGCTCACCGCCCGGGTCGGCGTCGCCGCGATGGAGCTCTGCCGCCCGCTGCCCTTCCACACCGCGCCGAAGCCCAAGGTGACCAACCTCATCAGCCGCGCGCTCACCGGCCTCTTCGACCGCTGAGCGCCACTGGACCGGCCCCTGCGGCTTGGCTATAAGGCCCGCATGATGCACCTTTGCGCGATCATCGCCCGAATTACCGGCCCGGCGCTCTGACATTCTCAGGCGCCGGGACCGCTGCCATGCCATGGCGCGAGAGCCCCCGAGGGCCGCGCCTTCCCTGACATTCCCGCCGAAGGACCGCATCAGATGTGCGCCGACACGACCACCGTCCCCGACTACAAGGACACCGTCTTCCTGCCCGAGACCGACTTCCCGATGCGCGGCGGCCTGCCGCAGCGCGAACCGGAGTGGCTGAAGCGCTGGGAAGAGATCGGCATCTACGACCGCCTGCGCGAGAAGGCCGGCAACCGCACCCCCTTCACGCTGCATGACGGCCCTCCCTATGCCAACGGCCATCTGCACATCGGTCATGCGCTGAACAAGGTGCTGAAGGACATGGTGGTGCGCAGCCAGCAGATGATGGGCAAGGACGCCCGCTATGTGCCGGGCTGGGACTGCCACGGCCTGCCGATCGAGTGGAAGATCGAGGAGCAGTATCGCGCGCGCGGCGAGAACAAGGACGACGTCGACAAGGTGACCTTCCGTCAGGAATGCCGCCGTTTCGCCGAGGGCTGGATCGACATCCAGCGCGAGGAGTTCAAGCGGCTGGGCGTCACTGGCAACTGGGCCGACCCCTATCTCACGATGAACTACCACGCCGAGGCGGTAATCGCCGAGGAGTTCATGAAGTTCCTGATGAACGGCTCGCTCTATCAGGGCTCGAAGCCGGTCATGTGGTCGCCGGTCGAGAAGACCGCGCTTGCCGAGGCGGAGGTGGAATACCACGACCATACCTCGCATATGATCTGGGTGCGGTTCGGGATGGTTCGCCCGTCCGGTCCTTTCGCAGCCGCAAAGCTTGCTACTGGCGTCGCCACTCCCGAGCAGGCTCATCCCATGGTTTCGGAAGTCGCTGCGGACGCGCTTGAGCTTACCGACAGCGGTGCGTCCGTCGTCATCTGGACCACGACTCCTTGGACCATCCCGCAGAACCGCGCCGTGGCCTTCAATCCGACGATCAGCTACGGCGTCTATGAGATCACCGCAGCGGCGGAAAACTCGGCGGCCAAAGTTGGCGAGCGCATCGTGCTGGCTGACACGCTGGCGGCGGGAGTGATGACGTCGGCGCGCGTCGAGGGCTTTGAGCGTCTTCGTGGCGTGCCGGCTGATGAACTTGCCCTGCTGCAGCTCTCCCACCCGTTCCGCGGCATGGCCGAGAACGGCGAGTGGGATTTCGACGTGCCGATGCTGCCGGGCGATCATGTCACCGAGGACGCGGGCACGGGCTTCGTGCACACCGCGCCGAGCCACGGCGATGACGACTATCAGCTCGGCCAGAAATTCGGCCTGCCGATGACCTACAACGTCGAGCCCGACGGCTCCTACCGCGCCGACCTGCCGCTGTTCGGCGGGCAGGTCATCATCGCGCCGGATGGCAAGGACGGCCCGGCCAATGTCGAGATCATCAAGGCCCTCGCCGGGGCCGGCAAGCTCTTCGCCAAGGGCAAGCTGAAGCACTCCTACCCGCATTCGTGGCGCTCCAAGGCCCCGCTGATCTATCGCAACACGCCGCAGTGGTTCGTCGCCATCGACAAGCCGCTCGACGACGGCATGGGCCAGTATGGCGACACGATCCGGACCCGGGCGCTGACCTCGATCGACAGCCTCGTGCAATGGACGCCGCAGACCGGGCGCAACCGGCTCTACTCGATGATCGAGGCGCGGCCCGACTGGGTGCTGTCGCGCCAGCGGGCCTGGGGCGTGCCGCTGACCTGCTTCGTCCGCAAGGGCGCCAAGCCGACCGACGCCGACTTCCTGCTGCGCGATCCGGAAGTGAACGCCCGCATCCTCGCCGAATTCGAGGAAAACGGCGCGGATGTCTGGTATGTGCAAGGATTCAAGGAAAAGGTCCTCGGCGACCTGCATGATCCGCAGGATTTCGAACAGGTCTTCGACGTGCTCGACGTCTGGTTCGATAGCGGTTCCACCCATGCCTTCGTGCTGCGCGACCGTCCCGACGGGTCGGAGGACGGGCTGGCCGATCTCTATCTCGAAGGCACCGACCAGCACCGCGGCTGGTTCCACTCCTCGATGCTGCAGGCTTGCGGCACCAAGGGCCGCGCGCCCTATCGCGGCGTGCTGACCCACGGCTTCACGCTGGACGAGAAGGGCATGAAGATGTCCAAGTCGGTCGGCAACACCGTGGCGCCCGAGCAGGTGATCAAGGAATACGGCGCCGACATCCTGCGGCTCTGGGTGGCGCAGTCGGATTACACCATCGACCTTCGCATCGGGAAGGAGATCCTGAAGGGCACCGCCGACAGCTACCGCCGCCTGCGCAACACCATGCGCTTCCTGCTGGGCGCACTGAAAGGCTTCTCCGAGGCCGAGCGGGTCGATGCCGCCGAGATGCCGGAGTTGGAGCGCTGGGTGCTGCACCGGCTGGCCGAGCTGGATGTCGAGGTGCGCAAGGGCTATGCCGCCTATGACTTCCAGGGCGTGTTCCAGAAGCTCTTCGCCTTCTGCACCACCGATCTGTCGTCGGTCTTCTTCGACATCCGCAAGGACTCGCTCTACTGCGACGCGCCCACCGCGCTGCGCCGCCGCGCCGCCCGCACCGTGCTCGATCTGGTCTTCCACCGGCTCGTCACATGGTTCGCCCCGGTACTGGTCTTCACCATGGAGGAGGTCTGGCTGCAGCGCTTCCCCGAAGGCTCGGTGCATCTGCAGGACATGCCGGAGACGCCCGCGGGCTGGCTCGACCCGCAGCTTGCGGCGAAATGGGCGGGCATCCGTCAGGTGCGCCGCGTGGTGACGGCGGCCTTGGAGGTGCAGCGCACCGCCAAGGTGATCGGCGCCAGCCTCGAGGCGGCGCCCGTGGTGCATGTGGCAGATGCCGACACGCTGGCCGCGCTGCGCTCGGTCGATTTCGCCGAGATCTGCATCACCTCCGACCTGCAGTTGACCGGCGATCCGGAACCGGCCGAAGCCTTCCGCCTGCCGGAGGCGCCGGGTGTGGGCGTGGTCTTCGAACTGGCCGAGGGGCAGAAATGCGAACGCTGCTGGCAGATCCTGCCGGATGTCGGCACGCACGCGCATCCCTGCACCTGCGCCCGCTGCAACGATGCCCTCGGATGAGGCGATCCGCGCGGTCCTGATGGACCTCGCGCACCGGCGGGGCAGAGGGAAGACCTTCTGCCCCTCCGAAGCCGCCCGCGAGATCGGCGGCGACTGGCGGGCGCTGATGCCCGACGTTCGCGCCGTGGCCGGGGCGCTGCAGGACGAAGGCGCGCTGCAGGCCTCGCAAGGCGGCAAGCCGGTCGATCCGCGTACTGCCGAAGGCCCGATCCGGCTGGCGCTGCGATGAAACAGGGGCGCTACCTCAGCCCGCTCGGCGCATTGGTGCTGACCGAAGTGGAGGGGCGTCTGACCCGGCTGCGCTGGGAGGAGGGCGAGACCGACGACAACTCGCCCCTGCTCGATGCGGCCCGCAACCAGCTCGATGCCTATTTCGCCCGCCGCCTGACCCGCTTCGACCTGCCGCTCGCCCTGGGCGAAGGCTTTCCCGCCCGCTTCCTCGCCGCGCTGCAGGCGATCCCCTTCGGCGAGACCCGGCGCTATGGCGAGCTTGCCAAGGCACTCGGCGTTTCAGCGCAGGCCATCGGCCAGGCCTGCGGCGCCAATCCGCTGCCGATCCTGATCCCCTGCCACCGGGTGCTGGGCGCCAGCGGCCTCGGCGGCTTCTCGGCGCCCGGCGGGGTGGAGACCAAGGTGGCGCTGCTCAGGCACGAGGGCGCGGCCTCGCTGCTGATCTAAGCGCCGGGGTTGCAGGAGCCGCCGCAGCCCGATAGCCACATGACAGATTCATGACAGGCGAACGGGGCGGATGAGCGTCGGTATCCTTCTGGCGGTCCTCGGCGCCGCCCTGCTCCACGCGACGTGGAACGCGATGATCAAGCTCGAGACCTCGAAGGTCGGGGCGATGGTCATCCTCTCGGTCGCCGAGATTCCCATCGGCCTTGCCATCGCGCTGAGCCGCCCGATGCCCGCGCCCGAGGTCTGGCCCTGGGTGCTGGCGGCGGGCTGCACGCATTTCTGCTACAAGTTCTTCCTGACCTACGCCTACGAGCGTGGCGACCTGAGCCGGGTCTACCCCATCGCCCGCGGTGCCGCGCCGATGTTCGTGGCCCTCGTCGGCGCGGCCTTCCTGGCCGACAGGGTGAGCGGCGCGCAATATGCAGGGATCGCGGTGCTCGGCTGCGGCATCCTGCTGATGGCGCGGGGCGTGTTCACCCAAGGAGAGGAGCGCAGGCTTCTGCCCTTCGCGCTTGGCTCGGCGGCGGCGACCTCGACCTACACGCTGATCGACGGGCTGGGGGCGCGGGTCTCGGGCGATGCGGTGGCCTATGTCGCCTGGGTCTTCGTGGTAGACGGGCTCCTGTTCAGCCTCGGCATGCTGGGGCTGCGCGGGCGCTCGGTGCTGGCGGGCGGGGCGCGGGCCTGGATGATGGGCGGTCTGGCCTGCCTGGCCTCCTACGGCGCCTATGCGATCTCGATCTGGGCGATGACCGTCGCGCCGATCGCCGTGGTGGCGGCGCTGCGCGAGACCTCGATCCTCTTCGCGGTGCTGATCGGCTGGTTGATCTTCGGCGAGCGGATGACGCGCGACAAGGCGCTGGCCGCAGGGCTGATCGTGCTGGGCGTGGTGCTGACGCGGTTGTAGCGGGTGGTGCTCCGGGGGTGGGCTGATGGCCCTGCGATGCCGCCGGTGTCGCGCCGGCCAGGAGGTCGCGATGCGGCGGCCGAGGGTCAGCGAGGCGCCCGGCCCAATCGCCGCGATGGGTCGGCGAGGAGCCGCTGATCCGCTGAACAAAGGATGGCGAGGTGCTGGTCACGCCGGGTGCCCAGCTTGGGCGCGCCCAACGCCTTCAGCGCAGGCGGCGTTCCGGGAAGATCTGTTGCGCCACGCCGGCGAAGACGAGGTAGAGCGAGGTGATCACCAGCCCCCAATGCGCCCAGCTTTGCGGGTGGAACTCCACCCAGGCGGCCCATCCGGCGAAGAACACCCAGGCGATGGCCACCGGCAGGGTGACGCTGCGCCAGCGGTCGGTGCGGACCGGGTGGACGAATTTCAGATTGGTGAACATCGCCACGGTCAGAGCGATGACGATCAGCAGGATGGTCAGATGGCTCGGCTGCACCGCGAAGAGCACCAGCACCACCATGTTCCAGCAGGCGGGGAAGCCGGCGAAGGAATAATCCTTCGTCTTCATCCGCGTATCGGCGAAATAGACCACCGAGCCGTAGACGATGACGATGATGGCGATCCAGCCGGTCCAGCCCTGCAGCATCCCCGACTTGAACAGCGCATAGGCAGGAATGAAGACATAGGTCAGGTAGTCGATGATCAGGTCCATCAACACCCCGTCATAGGTCGGCCAGTTGCTTCGTACATCGTAGCGCCGGGCCAGTGGGCCGTCGATCCCGTCAACGAAGAGCGCCACGACCAGCCAGAGGAACATCAGGCTCCACTGCTCCTCCACCGCGGCGAGCATGGCCAGCATCGACAGGACGGCCCCGGTGGCGGTCAGCAGATGGACGGAGAGGGCTTTGAGACGAGGGTGCATCGGCCTGTCATGCCGGAAAGTTGACAGGCTGGCAAGCCGCAGCGTCGGCCCTGCGACCCCGGGGCGTCCCCCGACTTAGGGTCAACCCACCTCGGCGAGCAGCGTCAGGAAGCGGCGGGCCAGCGCGGCGTCGGTCGGAGCGCCGTTGTCGGCGGCCTTCATCGCCATGGCGTTCTCCAGCGAGCCAAGCGGCGATTGTTCGGCCTCCGGCTCCGGCGGGGCGGTGGCCTGCGGCGGTGGCTCCTCGGGTCGGGCGGCGGCTTCGGAGCGCGCGGCGGCCTCCACCTCCGCCGCTGGCTCGGCCTCCGCCGTATCGGCTTGCGGGACTGCCGGCAGGCTGGCCACCGCCGGTGAGGTGACCGCGCTTTCGCTGAGCGCCGACAACTCGTCGGACGAGAGGGTGCCGTCCTTGTTGGTGTCGGCCACCATCAGCGCCTGCACCAGCGAGGCCACGTCGATATCGCTGGACGGCGGCGGCGGGGGCGGGGGCGGCGGGGGACGCCTTGCCTCGGTAAGGACATCGGCCTGCTGGGCGGCCACGGCCTTCTGGATGGCCGAGATCAGGTCTGCGGCGGTGCCTGAGTAAATCTGCGATACTGTCACGGAACACATCCTCTCTCTGATGGGACGTGGCGGAAGCTTGGCAGCAGAGACTTACCAGAAGGTTTAGGCCGGCCGGATCCTGCCGGCGAAATCGATAGAAGGCCGTCGATCAGGCGCGGGGATGCGACCGGGCGTAGACTTCCATCAGCCGGGCCGAATCCACCGCCGTATAGGCCTGGGTGGTCGACAGCGAGGCATGGCCCAGCAGCTCCTGGATCGCCCGCAGGTCGCCGCCGGCGTTCAGCAGATGCGTGGCGAAGGAATGGCGCATCGCATGCGGCGTCGCGGTGGCGGGCAGGCCGAGCGCGTTGCGCGCCCGCTCCATCACCAAGGCGATCTGCCGCGGGTTCAGCGGCCCGCCGCGGGCGCCGCGGAACAGCACGCCCGAGGTCAGGTCGAAGGGGCAGAGCGCGGCATAGCGCGCCACGGCGGCGCGGGCGGCGGGCAGCACCGGCACCAGCCGCTGCTTGTCGCCCTTGCCGGTGATGCGCAGCACCTCGGGCAGCGGCTGCGCCGCAGCGGGCAGCCCCAGCGCCTCGGAGATCCGCAGCCCGCAGCCGTAGAGTAGCGTCACCACCGCCTGATCCCGCGCGGCGATCCAGTCCTCGGTCGACTGATCGGCGACGGTGGAGATCATCGCCCGCGCGTCATCCTCGGCCAAGGGGCGCGGCAGCTTGCGGCGGAACTTCGGGCTGCGGGTGGAGAGCACGGCGGTGGCGTCCAGCCCCTCGCGCTCGGCCAGCCAGCCGGTGAAGCCCTTCACCGCCGAGAGCGACCGCGCCAGCGAGCGCGCCGCCACGCCACGGCCGCGCTCATGCGCCATCCAGGCGCGCAGATCGGCATGGGGCAGGGTGGCCAGCGCCGCCAGGCCCTCGCCGCCGCCGCGATGTCCGGCCATGAAGGCGAGGTAACCGCTGACATCGGCTGTATAGGCCTTCAGCGTGTTGGCCGCGACGCCGTCGAGCACGCGCAGGTGGTCCAGCCATTGCTCCAGCGCCGCGCGGGCGGCCGGAGAGATGGCGAGGCTCACGACAGCCAGCGGCGCATCGTGCGCTCGAAGACGGCGGCGAAGAAGGCCAAGAGGTCGGTGCCCTGGGTCGGCTTGAAGTGATGCGGGTCGGCCGAGCCCATCACCAGCATGCCCGGCAACCGCCCGGCGCCAAGATCCAGCCGCATCAGCGCCTCGGAGCGGACCACCCCGGCCTGCTCGCCATAAAGCATGTCCGAGGCGGCCAGCGTCTGCCGCAGCGTCACCGGGCGCGGCGCGACGGTCTTGCCGGCCGCGAGGTACTCGGCGATGAAGCCTGGCTCGGCGACGTAGAGCCCGTCGCCGAGCTTGCGCAGCGCCGGAGCCTCGGCGTTCTGCACCGATTCCAGCACCAGCCGCACGCAGTCGAGCCGCAGCGTCTGCGCCACGTCGCGCGACAGGCCGACGAGGAACTCCTCGAAACTGGTCGGGTCCAGCATCTGCAGGATGGCGCGGTGCACCTGGTTGGTGCCGGCGAGGTTCTCGTAGGCGGCGGCGATCACCGAGCGGTGGGTATCCTCCAGCCGGTCGAGCTTGCCCTCCAGCCGCTCCATCGCGATGCCGCGCAGGTCGACGATGTTGCCGCCCATCGCCCGCTCGTTGGCGGCGATCAGCGCCTTCATCAGGTCGCGGTCTTCGAGGATCACCTCGGGCTCCGCGAGAATGCGGTCGCGCACATCCTGTTCGATCATGCCGTCCCCCACCTGATGCCGCTCTCCGTTGTCCTGCCGGTCAGGAGAGTATCGTCTGCCCGGTCTTCGCCCAGTCCTTGGTGAACTGGTCCAGCCCCTTGTCGGTCAGCACATGGCCGGCCAGCGCCTTGATGACGGCGGGCGGCGCGGTCATCACGTCGGCGCCGATGCGGGCGCATTCGGCGACGTGATTGGCCGAGCGGATCGAGGCGGCGAGGATCTGGGTCTGGAAGTCGTAGTTGTCATAGACCTGCCGGATGTCGGCGATCAGCTCCATCCCGTCGATGTTGATGTCGTCGAGCCGGCCCACGAAGGGCGAGATGAAGGTTGCCCCGGCCTTGGCGGCGATCAGCGCCTGGTTCACCGAGAAGCAGAGCGTCACGTTCACCATATGGCCGGCATCGGTCAGCACCTTGCAGGCGCGCAGCCCGTCCCAGGTCAGCGGCACCTTCACTACGATGTTCGAGGCGATCTCGACCAGCTTGCGGCCCTCGGCGATCATGTCCTCGGCCTTCAGCGCCACCACCTCGGCCGAGACCGGCCCCGGCACCAGTTCGCAGATCTCCCTGGTCACCTCGAGGATGTTGCGCCCCGACTTCAGGATCAGCGAGGGGTTGGTGGTCACCCCGTCCACCATGCCAAGCTCGTGCAATTCGGCGATGGCTGCGACATCGGCGGTATCGACAAAGAATTTCATGATGCGCGTTCCTCGAGGTTCTGGGGGGCGGGGGTGTCGCCCCGGCGGTCAGGGGTGTAGATAGCGCAACGGAACCGATGGGGAAAGGGAGCGCCGTGACGGCACAGTTTGCAGAGGGCGATCTGGTGGGCATCCTGACCACCGAGCCTCTGGGCCGCGTGCTGGACTACCGCGCGCCGGAAGGGGGCTGCGGGCTGGGCGATTACGTCGAGGTGCCGCTGGGCCCGCGCCGGGTCTTGGGTGTGGTCTGGGGCCCGGGCGAGGGCGGCTACGATCTGGCGAAGGTCCGCCCGGTGACGCGGGTGCTCGAGGCGCTGCCGATGCGCGACGAGATGCGGGCCTTCCTCGCCCGCGCGTCGGAATACACGCTGACGCCGCTCGCCTCGATGTTGCGGCTGTCAACGCGCGCCCCGGGTCTGGGGGAGCCGCCCTCGACCCGCCGCGTCTACCGTCTCGGTGATGCCGAACCCTCCCGCGCCACCGACGCCCGCCTGCGCGTGCTCGATACGCTGCGCGCCTATGGCGGGGCGGCGGTGACGCTGGCCGAGCTGTCGGCCGAGGCCGGGGTGACAACCTCGGTGGTCAAGGGTCTGGTGAAATCCGGCGCCGTTCTGGAAGAGGACGCCCCGCGCGATCTGCCCTATCCGCCGCTCGACCCCGAGATGCAGGGCGCCCGGCTGGCCGGCGACCAGATCGCCGCGGGCGATGCCTTGGTCGCGGCGGTGGCGATGGGCGGCTATGGCACGACGCTCCTGAAGGGCGTCACCGGCTCGGGCAAGACCGAGGTCTATCTCGAGGCGGTGGCCGAATGCCTGCGGCAGGGGCGGCAGGCGCTGGTGCTCCTGCCCGAGATCGCGCTGACCTCGGAATTCCTCACGCGCGTCGAGGCCCGCTTCGGCGCCCGCCCCGCCGAATGGCATTCCGGCATCACCTCGACCGAACGGCGCAGGCTGTGGCGCATGGTGGGCGAGGGGGGCGCGCAATTCGTGGTCGGCGCGCGCTCCGCGCTGTTCCTGCCGTTCCGCGATCTGGGGCTGATCGTGGTCGATGAGGAGCACGACACCTCCTACAAGCAGGAGGAGGTCGTCTTCTACAATGCCCGCGACATGGCGGTGCTGCGCGCCTCGATCTGCGGCTGTCAGGTGGTGCTGGCCTCGGCCACGCCCTCCTTGGAAAGCTGGGCCAATGCCGATGCCGGCAAATACACGCGGCTCGACCTCGGCGCGCGCTTCGGCGTGGCCCAGATGCCCGAGATGCACGCCATCGACATGCGCGCCGAACAACTGCCCTCGAACCGCTGGATCTCGGGCACGCTGGCCCGCTCGGTCGAGGCGCGGGTGGCGCGGGGCGAGCAATCGCTCCTGTTCCTCAACCGGCGCGGCTATGCGCCGGTAACGATCTGCCGGGCCTGCGGTCATCAGATCGGCTGCGACGACTGCGACGCGCGGATGGTGGAGCACCGCTTTCTCAAGCGTCTCGTCTGCCACCAATGCGGCGCGACGAAACCGATGCCGGTGGCCTGCCCTTCCTGCAAGGTCGAGGGCAAGATGGCCCCGGTCGGCCCGGGAGTGGAGCGCATGGCCGAGGAGGTGGCCGAACGCTTCCCCGAGGCCCGGGTGGCGGTGCTGTCCTCCGACCTCTTCGGCTCGGCCCGCGCGCTGAAGGAGCAGATCGGTGTGATCGCCGCGGGCGGGGCCGACATCATCATCGGCACGCAGATTGTCGCCAAGGGCCACAACTTCCCGCTCCTGACGCTGGTGGGGGTGATCGACGCCGATCTTGGGCTGCAGGGCTCCGACCTGCGCGCGGCGGAGCGGACCTTCCAGCTGATGCGGCAGGTGGCGGGCCGGGCCGGGCGTGCCGAGAAGCGCGGCGTGGCCCTGTTGCAGAGCTACCAGCCCGAGCATCCGGTGATCCGCGCCATCCTCGGCGGCGACGAGGAGGCCTTCTGGCGCGCCGAGGCCGCCGAGCGCCGCGCGGCAGGGGTGCCGCCCTACGGGCGGATGGCGGGGATCATCCTGTCGTCGCCCGATGTGGCGCAGGTCTTCGACTTCGGCGGCGAGCTCGCCCGCCGCGACGGCCCCTTGCGCCGGATCGGCGCGCAGGTCTTCGGACCCGCGCCCGCGCCGATCGCGCGGGTCAGGGGGCGGCACCGGGTGCGGCTGCTGGTGAAGGCCGACAAGGGCGCGCCCCTGCAGGCGGCGCTGGCGGAATGGCTGGCGCAGCTGAAGCCGCCGAACAACCTGCGGCTGGCCGTCGACATCGACCCGCAGAGCTTCCTCTGAGGGCCTCGGCCCGCCGGCCACGACACTGTGTTCATCTCCGGCGCGCGGAGTGGCTGGCGAGACGCAACGCCACATCCTATATTCCGACAATCCCAACCGGAGGCTCCCCCATGTTTTCGCTGACCCGCAAGAAAACCGAGATGGTCTCGCCCGCCGACGCCCTGCCGGGCCGCGCCACGCCGCTCCCCACCGCCGAGACGCATTTCCTCTCGGGCCTGCCGCTGAAATCGCCGGTGCCCGAGGGCATGGAACAGGCCGTCTTCGGCATGGGCTGTTTCTGGGGCGTGGAGCGCAAGTTCTGGCAGGCCCCGAAGGGCGTCTGGCTGACCATGGTCGGCTACGCCGCGGGCTATACCCCGAACCCGACCTATCAGGAGGTCTGCACCGGCCTCACCGGCCATAACGAGGTGGTGCGGGTGATCTACGATCCCTCGGTGCTGTCCTACGAGGGGCTCCTGAAGCTGTTCTGGGAAAACCATGACCCGACGCAGGGCATGGCGCAGGGCAACGACCGCGGCACGCAGTATCGCTCGGGCATCTACACCTTCAACGACGCGCAGATGGCGGCGGCCAAGGCCAGCCTCGCTGCCTATCAGGGTGCGCTCAGCGCCTCGGGTCGCGGCAAGATCACCACCGAGATCCTGCCCGCGCCGGAGTTCTACTTCGCCGAGGACTATCACCAGCAGTATCTGGCGAAGAACCCCGGCGGCTATTGCGGCATCGGCGGCACCGGCGTGACCTGCCCGATCGGCACCGGCATCGCCGCGCGCTGAGCTTGACCTTCGCCGGGGGCGGGGCTATCCGGCCCCATCCCCGGCGGGCTTCGGCCCCTGAAAACGTCAGGATCTGCCATGCCCACCTATTCCGCGCTCACCACCCTTCCCGGCGAAGATCCCGCTCTGGCCCTCGCCGCAGCGATGGAGAAGATGGAGCCGGAGCCGATCGGCGTCGGCGTCTTCGAGATCGAGGATGGCTCGGGTCTCTGGGAGGTCGGGGCCTACTATCTGGAAGAGCCGCAATCGGCGCTCCTCGACATGCTGGCGATGGCCTTCGGCGCCAAGCCCTTCGCCCTCTCCGAACTGCCCGAAATCGACTGGGTCGCCAAGGTCCGCCGCGAGCTGTCGCCGGTCGAGGCCGGGCGCTTCTTCGTCTTCGGCAGCCACGACGCCGACAAGGTCCCGGAAGGCCGCATCGCCCTGCAGATCGAGGCGACCGTGGCCTTCGGCACCGGCCACCACGGCACCACCCTCGGCTGCCTGCGCGCCTTCGATCGGCTGACCGACGAAGGCTTCACCCCGGCCAAGGTCGCCGACATCGGCTGCGGCACTGCCGTCCTGGCGATGGCGGCAGTCTCGGTGCTGCCCGAGGCGCTGGTGATCGCCTCCGACATCGACGAGGTGGCGGTCGATGTGGCGCTGGCCAATGTGGCGATCAACCAGCTGGAGGGCCGGGTCGAGTGCCTCGAGGCCGCAGGCTTCGACCATCCGCGTCTGGCCGAGGCCGCGCCCTTCGATCTGGTCTTCGCCAATATCCTGAAAGGCCCGCTGATCGAGCTTGCCCCCGACATGGCGGCGCATGTCGCCCCGGGCGGCATCGCCATCCTCTCGGGCCTTCTGGTGGTGCAGGCGGAGTCGATCATCGACGCCTACATCGCGCAGGGCTTCATCCTGCACAACCGCGAGGATATAGGCGAGTGGTCCGCGCTAACCCTTAGGAAGAACTAGGTTTTTTCCGCTTCGCACAATTTTCGACAAACTCTCGCCACCTTCGGCATCTAGCCTCTCCCCACGGGGGCCGAGGTCTGGAGCGTGGCGATGTCATCCGATCCCAATCTGGCGGAGTTCCGGCAGCGCGTGGCGCGGCTCCGTCAGGAGCATGCGCAGGGCCGGGGCTTCGAGGCGAGCGGCACGCTGGGCCGCTCGCGGCATCCGGCCACTGGCCAGCGCCGCCTGACCCTGTGGAAACCGCTGCTGGTCGTCCTGCTCTGCGGCATCGGGCTGAAGGCGGTGATCCATGCCCAGGTCGGGGCGCGCAAATACGATCAGCGCGTTGCGGGCCTGTGGCAGGGCGAGCCGGTGGAGCGGCTGGGGGCGGTGCTGATGCAGGCCGATCCGGCCACCCGCTTCCTGTCGGCCCAGCTGCGCCAGCTGCTGCCCGCCGGTTTCCAGGCCTTGCCAACAGAAAGGCCGCGTCCCTGAGGGGCGCGGCCTTGAGCATGAGGCGCGGGAGGAGCCGCGCCGTTGCGTCCGATCAGCGCGAGCCGATGTCGTCGATGTCGCCGCGGCACAGGCCGATATCGTCCAGTTCGCGGTCCGACAGCTTGGCCAGCGCGTTGCGGGTCACGCGGGCGTCGTTCCAGGCGGTGATGGCGGCAAACAGGTTGCTGACCGATTGCACGGCGTGGAAGGTGGAGATGGCGCCGAAGGGCGCCGGGCGGGTCGTCTCGAAGGCGGCCATGGCGGTTATCCTTGTTTTCAAGTTGCACAAGATCGAAGCGATCCTGCGTCTGACACGGCAAATAATCCGGCGATCTGCGCAACACAATGCGACGTATAGCAACGCTGCAATGCAGAAAGCGCATGGCTCGCACACATGATTTTGTCATGTTTTACGGGGGGTTCCGGAAGGCCCGGCCAAACCGTCGCTTTTCGCGGAAGCTGCGTCGTATTCCTCCCGGAAATGACGCGCTTTGGCTCTGGTCACGGCGGAAACCGCAGATGTATCTGGCGGATGTTCCCGCTTCGTGCTAGCGCTTGCGACGGAATGCGACAGGGGGCCTTATGCGTGTCTTGGGGATCGACCCCGGTTTGCGGAACATGGGCTGGGGCGTGATCGATGTCAGTGGTGCAAGATTGACACATGTCGCGAACGGCATCTGCCATTCCGAGCCCGGCGATCTCGCCGAACGGCTGCTGTCGCTGCACCGCGACCTCACCGAGGTGCTGCGCCGATTCGCGCCCGATGCCGCCGCGGTCGAGAACACCTTCGTCAACAAGGACGCCGTGGCAACGCTGAAACTCGGTCAGGCGCGCGGCATCGCCCTGCTGGTTCCGGCTCAGGCAGGGATCAGGGTCGGGGAATATGCGCCGAACGCGGTGAAGAAGACCGTCGTCGGCGTCGGCCATGCCGCCAAGGCGCAGATCGACCACATGGTGCGCATCCATCTGCCGGGCGTCCAGATCAGCGGGCCCGACGCCGCCGACGCGCTGGCCATCGCCATCTGCCACGCGCATCATGTCCAGTCCTCCGGTCGGCTCGAGGCGGCTCTGGCGAGGGCGGCGCGATGATCGGCAAGATTGCCGGACGGCTCGATTACAAGGCCATGGACCACGTGCTGATCGACGTGCGCGGCGTGGGCTACATCGTCCATGTCTCCGACCGCACGCTGGCCAGCCTGCCCGGCCCGGGCGAGGCCGTGGCGCTCTATACCGAGCTTCTGGTGCGCGAGGATCTGCTGCAGCTCTTCGGCTTCCCGACGCTGCTGGAAAAGGAATGGCACCGGCTCTTGATGACGGTGCAGGGGGTGGGGGCCAAGGCCGCGATGGCGATCCTCGGCACGTTGGGGGCCGAGGGCGTGTCGCGCGCCATCGGTCTCGGCGATGCCCGCTCGATCCAGGCGGCGCCCGGCATCGGCCCGAAGATCGCGCAGCGCGTGGTGCTGGAGCTGAAGGCCAAGGCGCCCTCGGTCATGGCGATGGGCGTGCACCTGGGCACCGTGGCGGAAACCGACGAGGTGATCGAAGCCGCGCCTACGCCCGCGCCCCGCGCCGCGAAACCCGTAGCCAAACCGCCGAGCCGGGCCGCCTTCACCGCCGATGCGCTCTCGGCGCTGACCAATCTCGGCTATCAGCCGGGCGATGCGGCGCAGGCCGTAGCCCAGGCCGCGCAGGACGCGCCGGAGGCCGATACCGCCACCCTGATCCGCCTCGCCCTGAAGCTGCTCGCCCCGCGCAACTGATCTTGCCGCCCGGCAGCCGCGCTCCCATATCCATCCGGAGATGAAGGAGACTTCGCCAATGGGCTACATGCGCACCGCGATCCTGATGGCCGCCATGACGGCGCTGTTCCTCGGCATGGGGATGCTGCTTGGCGGCACAAATGGCGCGCTGATCGCCTTCGCCGTGGCGGCGCTGATGAACGTCTTCGCCTGGTGGAACTCCGACAAGGCGGTGCTGCGCATGCATGGCGCACGCGAGGTCGACGCCCGCTCGGCGCCCGACCTCGTGGCGATGGTGCGCGATCTGGCCGAGCGTGGCGACCTGCCGATGCCCAAGGTCTATGTGATGGAGACCGACCAGCCCAACGCCTTCGCCACCGGCCGCAACCCGGAGAACTCCGCCGTGGCGGTGACGCGCGGCCTGATGCGCGCCCTCAGCCGCGAGGAACTGGCCGGGGTGATCGCGCACGAACTGGCCCATATCAAGCACCGCGACACGCTCCTGATGACCGTGACGGCGACCTTCGCCGGCGCGATCTCGATGCTGGCCAATTTCGCGCTGTTCTTCGGCGGCAACCGCGACCGCCCGGGGGGCATGATCGGCACGCTGGCCTTGATGATCCTCGCGCCGCTGGCGGCGGGTCTGGTGCAGATGGCGATCTCGCGCTCGCGTGAATACGAGGCCGACCGGATCGGGGCGGAGATCTGCGGCCAGCCGCTCTGGCTCGCTGCGGCGCTGGCCAAGATCGAAGGCTTCGCCCAGCGGATCGACAACAACGCCGCCGAACGCAATCCGGCCACCGCGCATATGTTCATCATCAACCCGCTGCACGCCCACCGGCACGACCGGCTGTTCGCCACCCATCCCAACACCGCCAACCGCATCGCCGCGCTGCAGGCGATGGTCGCGGGCACGCCGCTGCCGACCACCGCCCGCAGCTCGGTGCCGCGGGTGCGGCCCGGCGCCGCCAAGCGCGGCCCCTGGACCTGAGCCCTTGCATACCGGCGCGCGTTCGGGGATTGTTCCCCAAACGAGCGCGGTGACATGAACGACAGCGACCCCACCCTCCGGCCCGAGCGGCTGCCCGAAGACATGGACCGCGCGCTGCGCCCGCAGACGCTGGAGGAGTTCGTCGGTCAGGCCGAGGCGCGGGCCAACCTGCGGGTCTTCATCGAAAGCGCCAAGATGCGCGGCGAGGCGATGGACCACACCCTGTTCCACGGCCCGCCCGGTCTGGGCAAGACCACGCTGGCGCAGATCATGGCGCGCGAGCTGGGGGTGGGCTTCCGCATGACCTCGGGGCCGGTGCTGGCCAAGGCGGGCGATCTGGCGGCGATCCTGACCAATCTCGAGCCGCGCGACGTGCTGTTCATCGACGAGATCCACCGCCTGTCGCCGGTGGTGGAGGAGGTGCTCTATCCGGCGCTGGAGGATTTCGCGCTGGATCTGGTGATCGGCGAGGGGCCGGCGGCGCGGACGGTGCGGATCGACCTGCAGCCCTTCACGCTGGTCGGGGCGACGACGCGGCTGGGGCTCTTGACCACGCCGCTGCGGGACCGGTTCGGGATTCCGACGCGGCTGCAATTCTATACCGAGGACGAGCTCGACCTGATCGTGACGCGCGGCTCGCGGATGATGGGGATCTCCAGCGACCCCGAGGGGACGCGGGAGATCGCGCGGCGGGCGCGGGGGACGCCGCGGATCGCGGGGCGGCTCTTGCGCCGGGTGGTGGATTTCGCGCTGGTCGAGGGCAACGGGCGGCTGACCCAGGCGATCGCGGACCGGGCGCTGACGCGGCTGGGGGTGGATCATCTGGGGCTCGATGGGGCGGACCGGCGGTATCTGATCTTGCTGGCCGAGAATTACGGCGGCGGGCCGGTGGGGATCGAGACGATTTCCGCCGCGCTGTCGGAGAGCCGGGATGCGGTGGAGGAGGTGATCGAACCCTACCTCTTGCAACAGGGGTTGATCCAGCGGACTCCGCGCGGGCGGATGCTGGCGGCGAAGGCCTGGCGGCATCTGGGGCTGGAGCCGCCGAAAGGGCCGGGGCAGGCGGATCTTTTCGGCTGAGTTTCACGCGTGAAAATCGCGGCAAGCCATTGAAATTGCCGCGTTCTGGGAATTTCGTTCATCTTTTGGCAAGTGTTTTGTCGGCTCCTGCCGGACAGGAGTGAACTGCCCTGGCGAGAGGGTCGGAACGCCCTGCGCTTGTGGCGCCGGGGCGCTCAATGGGTCAGGGATTTCGAGAACACATTCACGATCACCACCCCGGTGACGATGAAGCCGAGCCCGACCAGCGCCGCCGTGTCCAGCTTCTCGCCATACCAGAGCCAGGCGATGCCGGTGATGAAGACGATGCCCAGCCCGGACCAGATCGCATAGATCACCCCGGTTGGCATCACCCTCAGCGGGAAGGACAGGCAGTAGAAGGCCAGCGCATAGCCCGCGATGGTGACGAGGCTCGGCAGGAGCCGGGTGAAGCTTTCGGAGCGGGCCAGGGCCGTGGTGGCGATCACCTCGGCCAGAATGGCCACGAAGAGGAAGGCATAGGCGGAGGCAAGCGGCATGGGCGATCCTGTGGCGGAAGTCGGGTGATCCTGAGCGGCTGCGACAGGAAGGTCAATCGCCGTGCTAGGGCCTGCTGTCGGAGCCTCCGGCGGGGATATTTGAGCAAGGTGAGAGGCGGGGCGGAGCTTCTGACCGGACGCCTGCGGTACTGTCGGAGCCTCCGGCGGGGATATTTAAGCAAGGTGAGAGGCAGGGCGGGATTTGTGACCGGGCGCCTGCGGTGCTGTTGGAGCTTCCGGCGGGGATATTTGAGCAAGGTGAGGGGTGGGGGCCGGACTGTCGGGCCGGGCGCTGGCGGTGAGGTCGGAGCCTCCGGCGGGGATATTGGGACGAGGTGAAGGGCTAGGACCGGACTTCCGACATGGGGAGCGGCGGGGCTGTCGGAGCCGATGCGGGGGTGTTGGGCCAAGGCGGCGGGGGCGGGCGGTTGAGGGGGCGGGCGAAAACGGCTAAGGCTGCGGCGGTTTGGACCGGGAGACGCTCTGCATGACGCCATCCGCAATCGAGGCGCTTTTCACCCGCGCCGACGGGCAGTATCTTTTCGCGCGCTGGGGGCGGCCCATCGTGCCGGTGGTCTTCGGCGTTGATGAGGCCACGCTGGCGCTGGTAAAGGGCGCGGTGGAGGCGGTGGTGACGCTGGCCGGGCACCGGATGGCCGAGACCGACCCTGAGCTCGGCGCCAACCTGATGGTGTTCTTCTTCCGCGACTGGGCCGAGCTGCCGGAGGTGCCGAATCTCGACCGGCTGGTGGAGGGGCTCGGCCCGCTCTGCGCCCGGCTCGCGGCGGCGGAGGCGAACCAATACCGGATCTTCCGTTTCGACGCGGCGGGGGCGATCCGCGCCGCCTTCGTCTTCATACGGATGGATGCGCATCTGGAGGCGGTGCCCGCCGAGGCGCTGGCGCTGTCTCAGGCGGCGCAGGTCATGCTGCTCTGGTCCGACCGGGCCTTTACCGAAAGCTCGCCGCTGGCCATGGCGGGGGAGACGCTGGTGCTGCGGCCGGAGATCGGCGCGGTGATCCGCGCGGGCTACGACCCGGTGCTGCCGGCGATGGCGGATCAGCCGAGCCATGCCTATCGGCTGGCGGCGCGAATCGCGCCGGAGATCTAGGCGGGGGGCTAGGCCGAGAGACGGCCGAGCACAGCGGCGAGGGCGGCGGCCTGCACCTCTTCCGGGGTGCCGGAGGCGTCAATCAGCGCGTGACGCGCCGGCGCCTCCAGGGCCTGATCGCGGAAGGCGCTGCGGATGCTTTGGTGGAAGCCGAGGTCCAGCCCCTCGAACCGGCCCTCGTCGATGGCGTCGGTGCTGAGCCGGTGGCGGCTGCGGCCGAGGCCGGTGGCGACATCGAGATCGAGGATCAGCGTGAGGTCGGGCCAGAGATCGCCCACCGCCTGCCGGTGCAGATCGAGGATGAAGCCGGTGGAGAGGCCGCGGCCCTTGCCCTGATAGGCGAGGGTGGAGCCGACGAAACGGTCGGTCACCACGATCTGCCCCCGCGCCAGCGCCGGTTCGATCACCCGGCGCACATGCTGCACCCGGGCGGCGGTCATCAGCAGCAGTTCCGAGGCGGGCTCCCAGGTCTCGTCCTTGCCGGCGAGGACGAGGGCGCGCAGGCTCTCGCCCTCGGGGGTGCCGCCGGGTTCGCGGGTGGCCAGCACATCGGCGCCGAGGCTGCGCAGATGGGCGGCGAGGTGGCGCACCACCCCGCTCTTGCCGGAACCGTCGATGCCCTCGACCGCGATCAGCGCCGGACGCAGCCGCATCAGCTGGTCGGCGCTTCTTGCTGGAACCGGGCGATCAGCACCTGCGCCGCCGTGGTCAGCCGGGCGCGGAAGCCGCCATTGGCGACATCACCCTCGGCCACCAGCGGCACGCGATGCTCGGGCATGTCGGGGACGCGGATCACCAGCTCGCCCACCGGCTGGCCGGCGACCACCGGGGCGGTGAGCGGGCCGGTGTAGGAGACCTCGGCGGTGATGCCGTCCTGGGTCAGGGCGGGGACCAGCAGGCTCACGTCCTTCTGCGGCACGAGGCCGACCTTCACGGCGTTGCCCATCCAGACCTCGGCCTCGGCGACGCGCTGGCCGGCCTTCACCATGGTCTTCTGCACGAACTGGCGGAAGGCCCAGTTGGTGACCTGCTCGCCTTCCTGGGCGCGGTCGGCCTCGGAGGCGAGGCCGGTCAGCACGAAGACGATGCGGCGGCCGTCCTTCTGCACCGCGGAGCCGACGAGACCGTAGCCCGCCTCCTGGGTGTGGCCGGTCTTCAGCCCGTCCGCGGTCCAGTCGCCATCGGGGCCGAGCTGCAGCAGCGGGTTGCGGTTCTGGGCGTTGGAGGGGACGCGGTTCTTGTAGTCGAAGCCGGTCATGGCGAAATAGGGGTAGAACTCGGGGAATTCCTCGATCAGCCGGGTGGCGAGGATGCCGAGGTCATGCACGCTCATCTTGTGGTCGGGGTGCGGCCAGCCGGAGGAATTGGCGAAGGTGGAGTTGTTCATCCCCAGCGCCTTGGCGCGGGCGGTCATCTGCCGGGCGAAATCGGCCTCGGTGCCGCCGAGGCCTTCGGCCACCACCACGCAGGCGTCGTTGCCGGAGTTGATGATGATGCCGTGGATCAGGTCTTCCACCGTGGGGCGGTCGCGCTCCTCGACGAACATCTTGGAGCCGCCCATCTCGCGCGCCTTGGTCGAGACGGCGAAGGTGGTGTCCATGGTGACGCGGCCGTCGCGCAGCGCCTCGAACAGCATGTTCAGCGTCATCAGCTTGGACATGGAGGCCGGCGGCAGCGGCGTGTCGGCGTTCTTGTCGAGGAGCACGGTATGGGTGGTCACGTCATAGACCCAGGCGGCGGTGGCGCGGGTCTCGAAGGCCTGGGCCGGCAGCGCGGCCAGCAGGGCGAGAGCGAGGCAGAGGCGTTTGAACATGGCCGGTGCGTCCTTTAGCGGGAGAGGAAATAGGCGTCGGAGAAGCCGAGGCCCTTGACCCTGGCGAGCAGGGCGTCGCGGTCGGAAGCCGGGCCGGCAGTGACGCTCCAGATCTGCTTGTCCTGGGAGGTTTCGGGGCGGACGCTGGCCGGAACCCCGCCCTCGCCCAGCGTCTCGGCGGCGCGGCGGGCATTGGCCTCGACGCTGAAGATGCCGATCTGGATCAGGCCCTCGCCGGAGGTTGCCGCCAGTTCGGGGGCCGGTGCGGCCGGGCGTGGCGGGGCGGCGGCGGGGCGGATAGCGTCGGGGGTGGGGGTGACGATTGGGGCGGCGGTGGCGGCGGCCGGAGCATCGCTGCGGCGCAGGGCGGTGACGCTGATCTCGGCGGGCTGGCCGGCCAGCAGGCCGAGCGCAGCGGCGGCGTCGGAGGAGATCTGCAGGGTGGGGCCGGGGTTGTCGCGCTCGCGGCGGAACAGGGCGCCGATGACCGAGCGGCCATTGGCGGGGTTGCGCAGGATCACCCGCTCGGGGTCCTTCGCCGCGGGCGAGGCGACCCAGACGCCGCCGAGCGAGGGCCGGCCGTCCCAGAGGGCGGTGTCGCTGGTCTGGAACACCTCGGGGGCCTCGATGTCGCGGCCGTTGGAGGCGGGGGCGGGGGTGGAGGAGGTGGTCTCCGGTTCCGCGTCGTCGCGGACGAAGGGGTTGCCGATGCCCTCGGCGCAGCCCGACAGCAGGGCCGCCGCTGCCGCCGCCAGGATCAGCTGCCCGATCACCGCTCTTGCCATGCTCTTCCCCTCGATGCGCGGATTCTGCGCCGCGCTTGTCTTGGCGTCCCCGAAGGACGGCTGCCCGTGTCGCCCCTCGGCGCCGGCGCATCATAAGCGCGATGGGCGCAGGTGGAAAGGGCGCCGCTGGGCTGCGGAGGCGCCCCGGGCGGGAGGATGCGCAGCCCGGGCGGTAAAGGCTGCGTGAGGCGGAGCCGTCGCCGGGGGCATCGAGCCCCCGACGACGGCGCTGCCGGGGATAGCGGCGGCCGGTCGCGGTGTGGGGAGGGCGAGAGCCCTGCGGTGCGGGAGGCGGTCGCGGGACGGGGCGGCGCTGCGGCGAGGAAAGGGCAGCGCCGCCGCGAGGATGGTGAAGATGAGTATTTGGGCAAGGAGAAGCGGAAGGGCGCGCCGGAGAGGGTCATGAGGGGGAGGGGCCGCGCGGGGGAGGGCCGTGCGGCGCGGGAGGTGGGAGCGGCGCTGCGGCGGCGAAGATGGGGATGCGGGCAGGAGAAGCGGCGGGGCGTGCCGGGCGGCGGACCGCCGGGGCGAAGGTGCGGCGGCGGGCTTTGCTTGCCAGCGGGGAAGCGCCGGGCCTAGGCTGGCCCCGGCGGAAGCTGATGCGAAGGAGGACAGGATGGGACTGACGGTGAAGCAGATGCTCGACGAGGCCAATGCGGCGGTCGAGCGGGTGGATGCGGAGCGGGCGCAGGCGTTGCTGGCGGAAGGGGGGCTGCTGCTCGACATCCGCGATGCGCCGGAGCTGGAGAAGAGCGGGCGGGCCGAGGGCTCGCATCACGTCCCGCGCGGGATGCTGGAGTTCCGCGCCGATCCCGAGTCGCCCTATCACGACCCGGCGCTGCGCAAGGATCGCGCCATCGTGCTGCACTGCGCCTCGGGCGGCCGGGCGGCGCTGGCGGGCAAGCTGCTGAAGGACATGGGATTCGAGAAGGTCTACAACCTTGGCGGGTTGAAGGACTGGGCCGAGGGCGGCGGCGCCGTCGAAGTGGTGACCGATCCGGGAATGTGACATTGCGCCCGGCGCCGCGACAGGCGCCGGGCTTTGCCCCTGAAAAGCGGGTGCGTGGGCCGTCGGTAGGCTGCACAATTCAGCGGCAGAACCGCATGATTTCTGACCGCGCCGCGCGACGGCGGGCGCGGCGGGGAGCCCTTTGCGCCACAACCGGCCCGGGTGCGGCGAAAAAGCCGGGCGCGGCGGCGGCGCGCTTTGCGTAACGGTGGACAAGACCACCCGACAGCAGCGATCATCAGGAAGAAGATGGAGGGCACCCAAGTGGACGCATCCCGCATCGGCACCGACTCCGCCCCGCAACCGACCCCCCGCGCCGACGAGTATCTGACGCTCGACGCGCTCTGCGAGGTCGCCAAGCTTCTGACCGGCGTCAGCGATCCGATCGCGGCGATGCCCTCCGTGTTCGGGGTGCTGGCCTCGTTCATGGGGCTGCGGCTGGGAGCGCTGGCCCTGCTGCAGGAGGGCGGGGCGCCGCGGGCGGGGCATCCGGTGAACCCCTATGTGATCGCGGCGACGGCGACGGGCGCGCCGACCCAGCCCTCGGCCTGCCGGGCGATCCCGCAGGCGGTCGCGCGGCATGTGTTCCGCAACGGGGTGGCGCTGGTGTCGCGCGATCTGGCCGAGGAGTTCGGTCGCGAGGCGCTGCCGCCGATGGCGGGCACCGAGCGGCTGGCGGCCGTCGCCGTGCCGATCCGTGATCAGGCGCATTCGCCCTTCGTGCTGGGGTTGCTCTGCGTCTATCGCGATCTCGATGGCGGGGGGGCGCGGCATCTCGACACCGATCTGCGGGTGTTGAACATGGTGGCCTCGATCCTCGAACAGTCGATCCGCTTCCGCCGGCTGGTGGCGCGCGACCGCGACCGGATCGTGCAGGAGGCGCGCGAGGCGATCCGGGTGGCGGCGGAGGCGACGGCTGTGCCCGAGCCCGCGCCCGCCCCGGCGCTGGAGGGGATCATCGGGTCGAGCCCGGCGATCCAGCGGGTGACCAACCAGATCCGCAAGGTGGCGCCGACGCAGACCCCGGTCCTGCTGCGCGGCGAGAGCGGCACCGGCAAGGAGCTGTTCGCCCGGGCGCTGCATGCGCTCAGCGACCGCAAGGACCGGCCCTTCATCAAGGTGAACTGCGCCGCGCTGAGCCAGTCGCTGCTGGAATCGGAGTTGTTCGGCCATGAGAAGGGGTCGTTCACCGGGGCGATGGCGCAGAAGAAGGGGCGGTTCGAGCTGGCCGATGGCGGGACGCTGTTCCTCGACGAGATCGGCGAGATCAGCCCGGAGTTCCAGGCCAAGCTGCTGCGCATCCTGCAGGAGGGCGAGTTCGAGCGGGTCGGCGGGTCGAAGACGCTGAAGGTCGATGTGCGGCTGGTGACGGCGACCAACAAGGATCTGGAGCAGGCGGTGGCCAATGGCAGCTTCCGCGCCGATCTCTATTTCCGCATCTGCGTGGTGCCGATCGTGCTGCCGCCGCTGCGCGAGCGGCGCGACGACATCGCACTGCTGGCGCAGGGGCTGTTGGAGCGGTTCAACCAGCGCAACGGGATGCACAAGCGGCTCGACGCCTCGGCGCTGAAGACGCTGGCGGGGTGCAATTTCCCCGGCAACGTGCGCGAGCTGGAGAATTGCATCAGCCGGGTGGCGGCGCTGTCGCCCGATACGGTGATCGTGGCCGACGATCTGGCCTGCTATCACGACCATTGCCTGTCGGCGGATCTGTGGCGCCTGCAGAACGGCGACCGCTCGCCCATCGGCGGGCTGGCGGCGGGGCCGCTGGACCTGCCGGTGCTGCCGCGGCGGCCTGACCCCGCGCCCGAGCCTGCGCGTGCGGTGGGTGACGGGGATGCGGCGGAGCGCGAGGCGCTGATCGACGCGATGGAGCGGGCGGGCTGGGTGCAGGCCAAGGCCGCCCGGCTGCGCGGGATGACGCCGCGCCAGATCGGCTATGCGCTGAAGAAGCACGGCATCACCGTAGAGAAGTTCTGACCCGACAGACCCCTGTCGGGTTTGCGACAGGGGCCTGCGTCGCGCCGGCGAAGCCCTTGTCAACGCTTGCGGATGGACCTTGGCACGCTTCGTGCTTCTCCCCTGCCGACAGGGTTAGCGGGGATCGGGCATGGCGAACATCATCTCTCTGGGCGGGCTTCAGGTCGCCAGCCGCGAAGATCTGGGCAAGGCGCTGGCGGGCGGCGGCTGCGCCTCCAGTTCCTGCGGGTCGGCGGAGGGGCCGGCCGACATGGCGCCCGAGACCTGGGCCAAGGTGAAGGACCATCCCTGCTACTCGGAGGAGGCGCACCACTATTTCGCGCGGATGCATGTGGCGGTGGCGCCGGCCTGCAACATCCAGTGCAACTACTGCAACCGCAAGTACGATTGCGCCAACGAGAGCCGTCCCGGCGTGGTGTCGGAGCGGCTGACGCCGGAGCAGGCGGCGCGCAAGGTGATCGCGGTGGCGGCCGAGGTGCCGCAGCTGTCGGTCCTGGGCATCGCCGGGCCGGGGGATGCGGCCTATGACTGGCGCAAGACGAAGGCGACCTTCGATCTGGTGTCGCGGCGGCTTCCCGACATCAAGCTGTGCCTCTCGTCCAACGGGCTCGCCTTGCCGGACCATGTCGACGAGATCGTGGCGATGAATGTCGACCATGTCACGCTGACGATCAACACGCTGGACCCCGAGGTGGGGGCGCGGATCTACCCTTGGGTCTTCCACCGGGGCAGGCGGCATACCGGGGTGGAGGGTGCGACGATCCTGCTCGCGCGGCAGATGCAGAGCCTCGATATGCTGGTGGCGCGGGGTGTGCTGGTAAAGGTGAATTCGGTGATGATCCCGGGGATCAACGATGCCGGTCTGATCGAGCTGAACCGGGTGGTGAAGGCCAAGGGGGCCTTCCTGCACAACATCATGCCGCTGATCTCGGACCCCGCGCATGGCACGCAGTTCGGGCTGACCGGGCAGCGCGGGCCCTCGGCGGCGGAGCTGCGCGCGGTGCAGGAGGCCTGTTCGGGCGGGGCGAACCTGATGAAGCATTGCCGCCAGTGCCGCGCCGATGCGGTGGGGCTGCTGGGCGAGGACCGCGGGCAGGAGTTCACGCTGGACAAGCTGCCGGAGGTGGTGAGCGACGATCCCGAGAAACGCGCGGCCTATCGCGACTGGGTGGCGCGCGAGCGCGAGGACCGGCGCGCAGCGACGGCTGCGGCGCAGGTCGCCGCCGAGGTGGTGGAGGCGCCGCCGCTGCTGGTCGCGGTCTGCACCAAGGGCGGCGGGCGGATCAACCAGCATTTCGGCCATGCGACCGAGTTTCAGGTCTACGAGGTGGACCGGACCGGGGTGCGCTTTGTCACGCATCGGCGGGCCGACAATTATTGCGTGGGCGGGCATGGCGACGACGACACGCTGGCCGAGGTGATCCGTACGCTCGACGGCGTGCCGGTGGTGCTCTGCGCCCGCATCGGCGAGGCGCCGCGGGCGAAGATGGCCGCCGCCGGGATCGAGGTGATCGACGCCTATGCGCAGGATTATCTCGAACCCGCGATCTCGGCGCTGTTCCGGTTGCGCAATGCCCCTTCCGATACCGGCGCGCTGAGCGCCTGAGCTTTCTGCCCCCGGCGCGACCTGCGCCCGATTTCTGCCCTGAAGACAAGGAAACGACCCATGGCCTACAAGATCAAAGTCTCGCAATGCACCGTCTGCGGCGCCTGCGAGTTCGAATGCCCGAATGGCGCGATCAAGTTCAAGAACGACACCTATGTGATCGACCCGGTGAAATGCACCGAATGCGCGGGGCAGGCGGATGCGCCGCAATGCGCCGAGGTCTGCCCGGTGCCCAAGACCTGCGTGCCGGCCTGAGCCATGCCGGAGGGCCCGGAGCCGGTCGACTGGCAGGGCGCCGCCATCGACTGCGGCGCCTGCCCGCAGCGCGAGCGGATCGCCCAGGGCCTGTGCGGGCCGGGCTGGGCCTGCGTGCAGGACCGCTATTCGCGGCGGGTGGAGCGGTTCTTCCTGCTCAACCCGGAATTGGCCGATGACTGCCTGACCCTGCCCTATTTCGAGGCGCGGGCGCAGGCGGCGCGGGTGGCGACGCTGTTCCGCCTGCCGCCGCTGCTCGACGATCCCGACCCGGCGGTGCGGGCGGTGGCGATCCTGCGGCTGCCGGCGATACAGGCGCGGCGACGGGTGCACGACCCCGACCGCGCGGTGCGGGTGGCGGTGGCGCATCGCCTGCCGCCCGCCGACCTGCATCCCCTGCTGCGCGACCCCGACCCCTACGTGCGGCTGGTGGCGGCGCGGCGGATCGAGACCGGCGTGCTGCCGGTGATGGCGCATGACCCCGACCCCGAGGTGCGCTGTCTGGTGGCGGCGCGGATAGACGCGGGGTGGCTGGTGCATTTCGCGGGCGACCCGGACCCTCTGGTGCGCCGCGTCGCCGCCGAGCGGATCGCGGCGGAGCGGCTGGGGGTCTTTGCCCATGATCCCGACATCAGGGTGCGGCATGTGGTGGCCGAGCGCGCCCCGGCCGATCTGGCGCGGGTGATGACGGAAGATGCCGAGCCTCTGGTGCGCGAGACGGCGGAGGCGCGGCTGGCCGAACTGGAAAGGGACGAGGATGCGCGATGACGAGCGGCCCGAGACTTGGGGAGAGCCGGTGTTCAGCCCCGGCGACAAGGTGCAGTCGCGCTTCACGGTGAAGAACGACGGTACGATGTGGGGCGTCGAGATCGGCGAGATCGTCGTGCGCAAGGGCGACATCGGCTATGTCCGCGATATCGGCACCTACCTGCAGGAATATTACATCTATGCGGTCGATTTCATCGACCGGCGCGCCATCGTGGGGATGCGCGCGCGGGAACTGGTTGGCCTGCCCATGCCGGAGGGAACATCATGAAAGTGACGATCAGCGCGGGCCCGAAGGGGCTTCTGGCCTATGTGCCGAAGAAGGATCTGGAAGAGCCGATCGTGGAGACCGAACATGCCACGGTCTGGGGCGGCTGGGCGCGGCTGGCCAATGGCTGGGTGCTGGAGCTGCCCGCCTATGAGGTCGCGCCGCAGATGCCGGTGACGGTGGAGGCGCGCAAGCGGCCGGAGGCATGAGCGCGGCGCTGGCGCAGGCGCTGGGCGCGGTGCGGGAGGGGCGGCTTTTGCCCTATCTCGGGCCGGAGGTGGCGGGGCTCGGCGGGGCCATCGCCTCGCCCGAGGCGCTCTGCACCGAGATCGAGGCCTCGGTGCGGGTGCCGAAGCGGGCGCAGGGCAACCTGTGGTCGGCGGCGCAGTTCGTCGAGAGCCGCAGGTTCCGCGCGACGCTGGAGGTGATCATAAGGCAGGCCTTTGCCGAGCCCACGAAGCCGAACCCGGTGCATGACTGGATCGCGAGGGTGCAGCCGCCGCTGGTGGTGGATGCCTGGTATGACGCGGGGCTGCTGGAGGCCTGCCGGGCGGCCGGCGGGGCTTGGGGTCTGGTGCAGGGGGTGAGCCGCAACGGCGAATGGGCGGAGATCTGGCATCGGGCCTATGACGCCGCGGGCACGCTGGTGGGCGAGGCCGATCCGGGCTGGCCGATGCTGGTCTACAAGCCGCATGGCGTGGCGCTGCCGGGGCATTCCTTCCTGATCTCGGATTCGGATTATGTCGAGGTGCTGACCGAGATCGACATCCAGACCCCGATCCCGGAGGAGGTGCAGAACCGCCGCACGGGGCGGGGGTTCCTGTTCCTCGGCTGCCGCTTCGACGACCAGATGCTGCGGACCTATGCGCGCCAGATCGCCAAGCGGTCGGGCGGCGGGCATGTGGCGGTGATCGCGGGGGAGCTGACGCGGATGGAGCGGCTGTTCCTCGAGGAACTGGGGATCGAGCGGATCGACCTGCCGCTGGCGGCGGTGGTGGAGGCGCTGGGGGCGGAGGTCGCCGGCGTCTGAGGCGTTCGTGACGGCGGGAAGGGGGCAGGGTGCGGCGGCGCCTTGCCCCCTTCGGCATTTCCGGGGGTGAGTGTCGCGCCATTGTCGGCTTTCGCACATGACCGATGGGCGCGACAGGTGGGGCGGGTGGCTGGCTAACCACCCGAAAAGCAGTGGAAAACCACGCGAGGCGGCACTTGGCATGCTCCCTGCTTTCCCTGTGGACGAGACCGGCGACGACGCCGCTTCCAACAGAGACACCGTTGCAAAAGGAACTGAGCATGAGCAAACTCCGGCAGATCGCTTTCTACGGCAAGGGCGGTATCGGCAAGTCCACCACCTCGCAGAACACGCTGGCCGCGCTGGTCGAGCTGGGTCAGAAGATCCTGATCGTCGGCTGCGACCCCAAGGCCGACTCCACCCGGCTGATCCTCAACACCAAGATGCAGGACACCGTGCTGCATCTGGCGGCCGAGAAGGGGTCGGTCGAGGATCTCGAGCTCGAGGATGTGCTGAAGATCGGCTTCGGCGACATCAAGTGCACCGAGGCCGGCGGGCCGGAGCCGGGGGTCGGCTGCGCGGGGCGCGGCGTGATCACCGCGATCAACTTCCTCGAGGAGAACGGCGCCTATGACGACGTGGACTACGTGTCCTACGACGTGCTGGGCGACGTGGTCTGCGGCGGCTTCGCCATGCCGATCCGCGAGAACAAGGCGCAGGAGATCTACATCGTCATGTCGGGCGAGATGATGGCGCTCTATGCCGCCAACAACATCGCCAAGGGCATCCTGAAATACGCCAACTCCGGCGGCGTGCGTCTGGGCGGGCTGATCTGCAACGAGCGCCAGACCGACAAGGAGCTGGAGCTGGCCGAGGCGATGGCCGCCAAGCTCGGCTGCAAGATGATCCATTTCGTGCCGCGCGACAATATCGTGCAGCATGCCGAGCTGCGCCGCCAGACCGTCATCCAATACGCCCCGGACAGCCAGCAGGCCCAGGAGTATCGCGAGCTGGCCCGCAAGATCCACAACAACTCGGGCAAGGGCGTGATCCCGACGCCGATCACCATGGACGAGCTGGAAGAGATGCTGATGGAATTCGGCATCATGCAATCCGAGGAAGACCGTCTGGCCGCCATCGCCGCCAGCCAGGCCTGAGCCGCCTTTCCCCCGGACCGGCCCCGCGCCGGTCCGCCCCTCTCCCGCCGAAAGGAGCTTTCCCTTGGCCAAAGACATCAACTCCACCGTCGAGCAGCATGAACAGCTGATCGAAGAGGTTCTCGCCGCCTATCCCGAGAAGGCGAGGAAGAAGCGCGCCAAGCATCTTGGCGTTGCCCAGCCGGTCGCGGAAGAGCCGGGCATCCTGTCGAAATGCGACACCGTGAAGTCGAACATCAAGTCGGTGCCCGGCGTGATGACGATCCGCGGCTGTTCCTATGCCGGGTCGAAAGGCGTGGTCTGGGGGCCGGTGAAGGACATGCTGCACATCAGCCACGGCCCGGTGGGCTGCGGGCATTACAGTTGGTCGCAGCGGCGCAACTACTACACCGGCACGACCGGGGTGGACAGTTTCGTGACGATGCAGGTGACGACCGACTTCCAGGAGAACGACATCGTCTTCGGCGGCGACAAGAAGCTGGAGAAGGCGATCGACGAGCTGAACACGCTGTTCCCGCTGAACAACGGCATCTCGATCCAGTCGGAATGCCCGATCGGGCTGATCGGCGACGACATCGAGGCGGTGTCGCGCAAGAAGAAGAAGGATATCGGCAAGACCATCGTGCCGGTGCGCTGCGAGGGGTTCCGCGGCGTGTCGCAGTCGCTGGGCCACCACATCGCCAACGACACGCTGCGCGACTGGGTGATCGACCCGGCGATGCAGGCCGAGACGCGGCGCGAGGCGGGGCCCTATGACGTGAACGTCATCGGCGACTACAACATCGGCGGCGACGCCTGGTCGTCGCGCATCCTGCTGGAAGAGATCGGGCTGAACGTGATCGGCAACTGGTCGGGCGATGCGACGCTGGCCGAGATCGAGGCGGCGCCGACGGCCAAGCTGAACCTGATCCACTGCTACCGCTCGATGAGCTACATCTGCCGCCACATGGAAGAGAAGTATGGCGTCCAGTGGATGGAATACAACTTCTTCGGGCCGAGCCAGATCGCGCTGTCGCTGCGCGCCATCGCCGCGAAGTTCGACGAGACGATCCAGGCCAGGGCCGAGGCGGTGATCGCCAAGTATCAGCCGCTGGTCGATGCGGTGAACGCCAAGTATCGCCCGCGGCTCGAGGGCAAGACGGTGATGCTCTATGTCGGCGGCCTGCGCCCGCGCCACGTCGTCGATGCCTATCACGACCTGGGCATGGTGATCGCCGGGACGGGCTATGAATTCGCCCATGCCGACGATTACAAGCGCACCGGCCATTACATCAAGGAAGGCACGCTGATCTACGATGACGTCTCGGGCTACGAGCTGGAGAAGTTCATCGAGCGCATCCGGCCGGATCTGGTCGGGTCGGGCATCAAGGAGAAGTATCCGGTGCAGAAGATGGGCATCCCGTTCCGTCAGATGCACTCGTGGGACTATTCGGGCCCCTATCACGGCTATGACGGCTACGCGATCTTCGCGCGCGACATGGATCTGGCGATCAACAATCCGGTCTGGGGCCTGTTCGACGCTCCCTGGAAGAAATCGGCCTGATCCTCCGGGGGAGCGCCGCTCCCGCTCCCCCGCCTTCCTCCCCTCCACCTTGCGGCGCGTCCCGGAAAGCGGACGGCCAGCAGAAGGAATGTGACGATGCCCCAATCGGCAGACAAGGTTCTCGACCACACCGATCTGTTCCACCAACCCGAATACAAGGCGATGCTGGACAACAAGCGCGCCACCTACGAGCACGGCCATCCGCCGGAAAAGGTCGCGGAGACCGACGACTGGACGCGCAGCTGGGACTACCGCGAGAAGAACCTCGCCCGGGCCTGCATCACCATCAACCCGGCCAAGGCCTGCCAGCCGCTAGGCGCGGTGTTCGCGGCCGCCGGGTATGAGGAGACGATGAGTTTCGTGCATGGCTCGCAGGGCTGCGTCGCCTACTACCGCTCGCATCTGGCGCGGCATTTCAAGGAGCCGGCTTCGGCGGTGTCCTCCTCGATGACCGAGGATTCGGCGGTCTTCGGCGGGCTGAACAATCTGGTCGAGGGGCTGGCCAACACCCATGCGCTCTACAGCCCGAAGATGATCGCGGTTTCGACCACCTGCATGGCCGAGGTGATCGGCGACGACCTGAACTCCTTCATCATCAAGGCGCGCGAGAAGGAGAGCGTTCCGGCGGATTACCCGGTGCCCTTCGCCCATACGCCGGCCTTCGTCGGCAGCCATGTCGATGGCTATGACAACATGCAGAAGGGCATCCTGTCGAGCTTCTGGAAGGATGCGTCCCGCGAGGCGGGGGAGAGCCTCAACATCATCCCCGGCTTCGACGGCTATGCGGTCGCCAATATCCGCGAGCTGAAGCGGATGCTGGGGCTGATGGGGGTCGAGGCCACGGTGCTGTCGGATGTCTCGGAGGTCTATGACACGCCGTCGGATGGCGAATACCGGATGTATGCGGGCGGCACCACGCTGGACGAGGTGAAGGCGGCGCTGAACGCCAAGGCCACGGTGTCGCTGCAGGAGTTCTGCACCCGCAAGACGCTCGCCTATTGCGCTGAACAGGGGCAGGAGACGGCGGCCTTCCACTATCCGATGGGGGTGCAGGGGACGGACGAGTTCCTGATGAAGATCGCGGAGCTGACCGGGAAGGACATTCCGGAAAGCCTGCGGCTGGAGCGGGGGCGGCTGGTCGATGCGATGGCCGACAGCCAGTCGCATCTGCATGGCAAGACCTATGCGATCTATGGCGATCCGGACTTCGTCTATTCGATGGCGCGCTTCGTGATGGAGACCGGGGGCGAGCCGCGGCATTGCCTGGCGACCAACGGCACGAAGGACTGGGAGGAGAAGATGCAGGCGCTGCTGGCCTCTTCGCCCTTCGGCAAGGGCTGTCAGGTCTGGGCGGGCAAGGACCTGTGGCACCTGCGCTCGATCATGGTGACGGAGCCGGTGGATCTGCTGATCGGCAATTCCTACGGCAAGTATCTGGAGCGCGACACCGGCACGCCCTTGATCCGGCTGACCTTCCCGATCTTCGACCGCCACCACCACCACCGCTTCCCGACCTTCGGCTATCAGGGGGCGCTGACCGTGCTGGTGAAGCTTCTCGACAAGATCTTCGACAAGCTCGACGCCGATACCGGCACGGCGGGCGAGACGGATATCTCGTTCGACCTGACGCGCTGAGATCCTCGGCGGCCCCCTCCGGGGGCCGCCCTTGCCGGGAAGGGGATGCCATGGCCGAGCCACTGAAACAGCAGATCGCCGAGGCCTTCGTCGAGCCCGCCTGCGAGACCAACCGGGCCAAATCGGAAGCCGCCCGCAAGAAGGGCTGCGCCAAGCCGCTGATGCCGGGGGCGGCGGCGGGGGGCTGCGCCTTCGACGGGGCGATGATCGCGCTGCAGCCGATCGTGGATGTGGCGCATCTGGTGCATGCGCCCCTGGCCTGCGCCGGAAACGGCTGGGACAACCGCGGCTCGGCCTCGTCGGGGTCGCAGCTCTACCGCAAGGGGTTCACCACCGATCTGACCGAGCTCGACATCGTGATGGGGGAGGGGGAGAAGAAGCTCTACCGCGCCATCCGCGAGGTGATCGAGGCGGAGCATCCGGCGGCGGTCTTCGTCTATGCCACCTGCGTGCCCGCGCTGATCGGCGACGATATCGCCGCCGTCTGCAAGGTCGCCGCCATGCGCTTCGGCACGCCGGTGATCCCGATCAACGCGCCGGGCTATGTCGGCTCGAAGAACCTGGGCAACAAGCTGGGGGCGGCGGCGCTCATCGAGCATGTGGTGGGCACGATGGAGCCCGAGGCGCCGGGGCCGACGGACATCAACATCATCGGCGACTTCAACCTGTCGGGCGAGCTGTGGCAGGTGACGCCGCTTCTGGACCGGCTGGGCGTGCGGGTGCTGGGCAGCGTGTCGGGCGATGCGCGGTATCGCCAGATCGCCATGATGCACCGGGCGCGGGTGACGATGGTCGTCTGCTCGCATGCCTTCCTGCCGATGGCGCGCAAGCTGGAGGAGCGCTGGGGCATCCCGTATTTCGAGGGGTCGTTCTACGGCATCTCGGACACGTCGGCAGCGCTGCGCCGGCTTTGCGCGCTGCTGGTGGAGCGGGGGGCGCCGGAGGATCTGCTGGCGCGCTGCGAAGCGCTGATCGCGGAGGAGGAGGCGAAGGCCCGGGCGGCGCTGGCGCCCTACCGCGCGCGGGTCGAGGGCAAGCGGGTGCTGCTCTACACCGGGGGGCACAAGACCTGGTCGGTGGTCTCGGCGCTGCAGGAGCTGGGGATGGAGGTGGTCGGCACCTCGACGCGCAAGGCGACCGAGGAGGACAAGGGCCGGGTGGTGGAGATCATGGGCGACGAGCGCCACATGTTCGACAACATGGCCCCGCGCGAGATGTATACGCTGCTGCGCGAGGCTAGGGCCGATGTGCTGATGTCGGGCGGGCGGTCGCAGTTCGTGGCGCTGAAGGCCCGGGTGCCCTGGGTCGATGTGAATCAGGAGAAGCACGAGCCCTATGCGGGGTATGTGGGGATGGTCGATCTGGTGCGCGCCATCGACCGTTCGGTGAACAACCCGATGTGGGCGGCGCTGCGCGCCCCGGCGCCCTGGGAGGCGGGGGCGGTTGTGGCCGCTGTCGCGCCGCTGGTGCTGGCGGCCGTGCCCTCGTCGAAAACCGATTTCGAGGATTGCTGATGGCGAAGCTCATCCACCCGCGCCGCGCGCTGTCGACCAACCCGCTGAAGACCTCGGCCCCTCTGGGGGCGGCGATGGCCTATCTCGGGATCGAGGGGGCGATCCCGCTGTTTCATGGCGCGCAGGGCTGCACCGCCTTCGCCATGGTGCATCTGGTGCGGCATTTCCGCGAGGCGATCCCGCTGCAGACCACGGCGATGAACGAGATCTCGGCGATCCTCGGCGGGGGCGAGCAGATCGAGGAGGCGATCGAGACCCTCAGGAAGCGCGCCAAGCCGAAGTTCATCGGCATCGCCTCGACCGCGCTGGTCGAGACGCGGGGCGAGGATGTGGCGGGCGAGCTGCGCGAGATGCTGCTGCGGCGGAGCGATTTCGCCGGGACGGCGGTGGTCTATGCCGCGACGCCGGATTTCACGGGCGGGCTGGAGGATGGCTGGGCGCGGGCGGTGGAGGCGATCATCGCGGCACTGGTGCCGGAGGGCGGGCCGGTGCTGCCGGGGCAGGTGAACCTGCTGGCGGGCAGCCACCTGACGCCTGCCGATGTGGAGGAGGTGGCGGGGATGGTGCGGGCCTTCGGGCTGGCGCCGATCGTGCTGCCCGACATTTCGGCCTCGCTCGACGGGCATCTGTCGGAGGATTGGGCCGGGCATTCGCTGGGCGGCACGGGGCTCGCCGATATCGCCCGCATGGGGCGGAGCGTGGCGACGCTGGCCATCGGCGAGGCGATGCGGCCTGCCGCCGAGATGCTGGCGGCGAAGGGCGTGCCGGCGGAGGTCTTCGGCTCGGTGACCGGGCTTGCGGAGGTGGATCGCTTCGTCGCGGCGCTGATGCGGCTGTCCGGGCGGGAGGCGCCGGCGGTGCTAAGGCGCGACCGGGCGCGGCTGGCCGACACGATGCTCGACACGCATTTCCAGACCGGGGGCCTGCGGGTCGCGCTGGGCGCCGAGCCGGATCTGGCGGTGAGCCTCGGCGGGGCGCTGGTGGGGATGGGGGCCGAGATCGTCGCCGTCGTCACCACCTCGGGGCTTTCGCCCGCGGCGGAGCGGATTCCGGCAGCCGAGGTGATCCTGGGCGATCTGGGCGATCTGGAGCGCGGGGCGGAAGCCGCGCGGGCGCAGATCCTGCTGACGCATTCGCATGGGCGGATGATGGCGGAGAAGCTGCATCTGCCGCATGTCCGCTGCGGCTTTCCGGTCTTCGACCGGATCGGCGCGCAGGATGTTTGCCGCGCCGGCTACCGGGGCACGCGCGCCTTTCTCTACGAGGTCGCCAACGCGATGCTCGGCCAGCTGCACCGTCCGCGTCCCGAGGATTTCGGGGCCTCCCGCCCGCCGATGGAGTTCGACCATGCCCCCCCGCCGCCTGCGTCTCATTGAACCGGAGCCAACCATGACCGACCCTGCCGACACCCCGCTGAAGATCGCCATCGCCACCAACGATCTGGAAACCCTGAACGCCCATTTCGGCTCGGCCCGCAGCTTCGCGATCTGGGAGGTCTCGGCCAGCGCGGCGCGCTTCGTCGAGGCGATCGGCTTCGAGGCGACGGCGCAGAGTGGCAAGCATGACGATCTCGACGACAAGATCACGCCCAAGGTGGCGGCGCTGGAGGGTTGCGCGCTTCTGTTCGTGCTGGCCATCGGCGGGCCGGCGGCGGCCAAGGTGGTGCGGGCCGGGGTGCATCCGATCAAGCGCAAGGACCCCGAGAGCATCGCATCGGTCGTTGAGCAGGTGCAGGTCATGCTGCGCGGCAACCCGCCGCCCTTTTTGCGCAAGGCGCTGGGGCGCGGCGCGGCGAGCTTTGTCGAGGAGGATGCGATTTGAGCGATCTGGCAACGGAGGTGCGCGGCGGGATCTATCCGCAGAGCGAGTATCTGGCGCAGCTGGCCGCGGTGATCCGGGCGCAGGACAGCTATGGCACATGGGACGGCAAGACCGATGCCGATCTTCTGGCCGATTACATCGTGACGGCGGAGGAGCGGCGGGACATGCCGATCATCGCCGATCCGGAGCCGGAGGTGCTGGACCGGATCGAGAAGTTCTACGACGCCATCGGCCTGTTGCTGGAGAAGCGCAGCGGCATCATGGCGGCGCAGATGAGCAGGATCAGCCATGAGGGCTTCGGCCGGGTGGTGCTGATCGCCGGGCGGCTGGTGGTAATCTCGAAACACCTGCGCGACGTGCACCGCTTCGGTTTCACCAGCTTTGAAAAGCTGGCCGAGGCGGGCGAGAAGCTGACCGCCGAGGCGGCGGCGATGATCGCCGCCCATCCCGATGCGGCGCGGGCCTGAAAGGACAAGCCATGTATCTGACAGCCAGAACCCGGGGCGGCACGGAATACATTCCGAAGTTCCTGACCGCGATCAATGCCGCGACCTGCATCGGCTGCGGGCGCTGCTACAAGGTCTGCGCCCAGGGGGTGATGACGCTGCGAGGGGTGAACGAGGAAGGCGAGCTGGTCGAGGTGTCGGAGGATGACGACGACGACGATGACGAGATCCTGCGCAAGGTGATGGTCATGGTGGATGCCGACGCTTGCATCGGCTGCGGCGCCTGCAACCGGGTCTGCCCGAAGGACTGCCAGACCCATGAACGCGTCGAGGCCTGACCCGCTGCCCGGGGCGGTCGAGGCCGACCGGGCGGATTTCATGGCGATGCTCGACCATGCCCGGCGGGAATCCCTCGCCGGGAAGGGCGCGTTGTCCGATCTGCTAGGGCTGACCCCGGCGGAGCTTTTGCGGCTGGCGGCGAAGTGGCATCCGGAGTTTGTGTTGCCCGCCGCGCTGCCGAAACGCGGGCCTGTGCCGCAGGATCAGGAGGATCTGGCGCTGCTGTTGCTGTGGCGCGGCGGCTCGGGGCGGGAGGAGGCGCAATGGCTGGCGCAGATCCTCGCGCGACGGGCGATGGAGCCGAGCCATCTGTGGGAAGACCTCGGGTTGCCGTCGCGGGCGCATCTGGGGGCGCTGATGCAGCGGCATTTCCCGCGCCTGCATGCGGCCAACACGCGCAACATGCGCTGGAAGCGGTTCTTCTATCGCCAGATCTGCAACGACGCGGGCGGGACCATGTGCCTTGCGCCGAATTGCGACGGTTGCGCCGAGAAGGCGCTGTGCTTCGGCCCGGAGACCAGCGGCGTGGCCCGCGCGGAGACCGTGTAACAAACCCGCCAATGTCGGCTTTTCCGTATGACGACATTGCGACAGCCGCCTCGCCAAAACCTTGAGTTTCCACAAGATCGGAACTTGGCACGGCTCGTGCTTCTCCCCCGGCAGGACCACTCGCCCCGAGGAGAGACCGATGATCGAACTCACCCCAGCTGCCCGCGACGCGATCCGCGGAGCCATCGAAGGCGCCGCCCAGCCGGTGATCGGCCTGCGCGTCATGGTGCAGACCGGCGGCTGCGCGGGGATGAAATACGGCATGTCGCTGGAGCTGGCGCCCTCGGCGGACGACCGGGTGATCGAGAGCGACGGGGTGACGGTGCTGATCGACCCCGAGAGCGCCGTGCATCTGACGGGCGTCACCATCGATTTCGTGCATGGCGTCGATCAGTCCGGCTTCGTCTTCGACAACCCCAATGCGACCGGCGGCTGCGGCTGCGGCAAATCCTTCTGCTGAGGCGCGCCATGCTCGATTACACCGATCAGCTCAGGGACCATTTCTTCAACCCGCGCAACGCGGGCGTGCTGGAGGCGGCCAATGCGGTGGGCGAGGCGGGCTCGCTGGCCGAGGGCAATGCGATCCGGCTGATGCTGCGGATCGACGCCGCGACGCGGATCATCGAGGCGGCGCGGTTCCAGGCCTTCGGCGGGCCGGCCATCGCCGCCTGTTCGGTGCTGACCGAGCTGGTCGAGGGGCGCACCGTTAACGCGGCGCTGCGGCTGACCGGGGCGGATATCGATGCGGCGCTGGGGGGGCTGGGCGAGCGGCGGCACTGTGCCGATCTCGGGCAGCAGGCGTTGCAGGCGGCGCTGGCGCAGTTTCTCGGCGTCGATCCGCCGGCGCCGAAGCCGGTTGTGCCGGCAGCCGAAGTGAAGATCCTCGCGCCGAAGCATGAGTCGCGGCCGAAGGTTGCGCGGGAGGTGCCGCTGTCGCCCGCCGAGGAGGCGGAGGTGATCGCCTCGGTGATCGAGGCGGTGCGCCCGAACCTGCGGGCCGATGGCGGGGATGTGACGCTTCTGTGCGTCGAGGGCAGCATCGTGCGGGTGCATCTGACCGGCAACTGTTCGGGCTGCCAGCTGGCGGCGCTGACGCTGGGCGGGTTGCAGAAGCGGCTGGCAGATGCGCTGGGCCGCCCGATCCGGGTGGTTCCGGGGGCGGCGGCGCCTCTGGTCAGGATTGCGGGGGTGGGCCGGTGACGGGGGTCTATCTCGACAACAACGCGACGACTCGGGTTGCGCCGCAGGTGCTGGCGCGGATGCTGCCCTTCTTCACCGAGGAGTTCGGCAATCCCTCGTCGCTGCACCGCTTCGGCAAGGCCCCAGCGCTGGCAGTGGCCGAGGCGCGGCGCGCGGTGCAGGCGCTGGTGGGGGCGGTCGATCCGTCGGAGATCGTCTTCACCTCGGGCGGCACGGAAGCCAATGCCATGGCGATCCACGCAGGCCTCGCCGCCGATCCGGCGCGGCGCGAGATCGTCACCTCGGCGGTGGAGCATCCGGCAATCCTCGCGCTTTGCGCCCGACTGGTGCAGGAGGGGGGGACGGTGCATCTGATCCCGGTGGACCGCTTCGGTCGGCTGGATCTCGACGCCTATCGCGCGGCGGTGGGGCCGCAGACGGCGCTGGTGTCGCTGATGTGGGCCAACAACGAGACCGGGACGGTGTTTCCGGTGGAGGGATTGGCCGAGATCGCCCGCGCGGCGGGGGCGCTGTTCCACACCGACGCGGTGCAGGCGGCGGGCAAGCTGCCGATCTCGCTGCGCGGGACGGATATCGACATGCTGTCGCTCTCGGCGCACAAGCTGCACGGGCCGAAGGGGATCGGCGCGCTGTATGTGCGGAAGGGCGTGCCGTTCCAGCCGTTGCTGCGCGGCGGCAAGCAGGAGCGCGGGCGGCGGGCCGGGACCGAGAACACGCCGGGCATCGTCGGCTTTGGCGCGGCGGCGGAGCTGGCGCTGCGGGCCGACCTCTCCGGCATGGCGGCGCTGCGCGACGAGCTGGAGCGGGGCATCCTCGCCCGGGTGCCGAAATGCGCGGCGTTGGGCGACGTTCTGGACCGGCTGCCCAACACCTCCTGCGTCGCCTTCGACTTCATCGAGGGCGAGGCGATCCTGATGATGCTGGACCGCGCCGGGATTGCGGTGTCCTCGGGGGCGGCCTGCGCCTCGGGGGCGATCGAACCGAGCCATGTGATGCGGGCGATGAAGGTGCCCTTCACCGCGGCGCATGGGGCGATCCGCTTCTCGCTGTCGCGCGAGACCACGGCGGCGGAGATCCGGCAGGTGCTGGAGGCGCTGCCGCCCATCGTCGGGCAGCTGCGGGCGCTGTCGCCCTTCGGCGCCGATCTGGACACGCTGGTTCCGGGGAGGCTGCAATGAGCCGCCCGCAGGCCTCGACCGGGTTCGAGAGGCGGGCGCCGCTGGCGCCGGTGGTGCTGTGCGACACGACGCTGCGCGATGGCGAGCAGACGGCGGGGGTGGCCTTCACCCGGGCGGAGAAGCTGGCGATCGCGCTGGCGCTGGAAGCCTGCGGCTTGACCGAGATCGAGGTCGGCGTGCCGGCGATGGGCGAGGCGGAACGGGCTGATATTCGCGCGGTCGCCGCCCGGCTGACCACGGCGGCGCCGGTGGTCTGGTGCCGGCTGCGCGCCGAGGATCTGGCGGCGGGGCAGGCGACGGGGGTGCGGCGGCTGCACATCGGGGTGCCGGTGTCGGAGCGGCAGATCACGGCGAAGCTGGGGGTGGATGCCGACTGGGTGCGGCGGCGGGTGGCGGAGCTGGTGCGCGCGGCGACCTGGGCCGGGCATCAGGTGTCGGTCGGGGCCGAGGATGCCTCGCGCGCCGATCCATTCTTTCTGGCCGAGATCGCCCATATCGCCGCCGAGGCCGGGGCGATCCGCTTCCGGCTGGCCGACACGCTGGGCGTGCTGGACCCTTTCGCGGCGCATGATCTGGTGGCGGGGCTGGTGTTGCGCACGACGCTGCCGGTGGAGTTCCACGCGCATGACGATCTGGGGATGGCCACGGCCAACAGCGTCGCCGCGGCGCGGGCGGGGGCCACGCATCTGTCGGTGACGGTGAACGGGCTGGGCGAGCGGGCGGGCAATGCCGCGCTGGAACAGGTCGCGGCGGCGATGGAGGCGCAGGGGCGGCCGACCGGCATCGCGCTCGACCGGCTCTGCGCGCTGTCGGCGCTGGTCGCCGGAGCTTCGGGGCGGGTGCTGCCGGTGGACAAGCCGATCGTCGGCGCGGGGGTCTTCACCCACGAGTCGGGCATCCATGTCGACGGGCTGCTGAAGGACCGAGCCACCTACGAGAGCGCCGCGCTGCGCCCCGAGCGGTTCGGGCGGGCGCATCGCATCGCGCTGGGAAAACATTCGGCGGCCTCGGGGCTGGCGCGGGCGCTGGCCGAGGCGGGGCTGCCTTCGGACCGCGCGACGGCGGAGGCGCTGCTGCCTGCGCTGCGCACGTTCGCGGAAACGGCGAAACGCTCGGCGGGGCCCGAGGATCTGGCGGAATTGCTGGCACAGAGCGAGGTGACGAGATGACGGATGCGACGACGACAAGACCCAGCGTATCGGAGCGCCTGCGCGCGCTGTCCTCGGCGGAGGATATGTTCACCTATCTGCTGCTGCCCTGGCGGCAGGAGGTGCTGGATGTCTCGCGCCTGCACATCATGAAGCGGGCGGGGCAGTATCTGGCGAAGATCGACTTCGCCGCGCTGGACGAGGACGAGGGCTTCCTGCGCGCCCGGGCCGCGATGAAGCAGGCCTATCAGGATTTCCTCGAAAGCACGCCGCAGCAGGAGAAGCTGTTCAAGGTCTTCGCCCGCCCCGCCCGCAGCTTCGTGCCGCTTGCCGGCATCCGCACCGCAGACTGACAGAAAGGAGCCCGATCCATGGACGAGCCGATCATCGAGGGGCTGGACCCGCCGCCGCCCGCGCCCACGGGCCTGAACATCCTCGTCTGCATCAAGCAGGTGCCGGATTCGGCGCAGATCCGGGTGCATCCGGTGACCAACACCATCATGCGGCAGGGCGTGCCGACGATCATCAACCCCTATGACCTCTTCGCGCTGGAGGAGGCGATGCGGCTCCGGGACGAATACGGCGGGCAGGTGACCGTGCTCTGCATGGGGCCGCCGATGGCCGAGGACGCCCTGCGCCGCGCGCTGGGGCTGGGGGCGGATCGCGCGGTGCTGATCACCGACCGGCGCTTTGCCGGGTCGGACACGCTGGCCACGTCCTTCGCCCTGGCGACGGCGCTGGGCAAGATCGCGGAAGAGCGGGCGATCGACATCGTCTTCACCGGCAAGCAGACCATCGACGGCGATACCGCGCAGGTCGGCCCCGGCATCGCCCGGCGGATGGGGCTGAACCAGCTGACCTATGTCAGCGCCATCGACTCGCTCGACATGGGCCGCCGCTCCATCGTGGTGCGGCGGCGGTCGGAGGGGGGCGTGCAGGTGCTGCGCTCGGCGCTGCCGTGCCTCATCACCATGCTGGAGGACAGCAACGTTGTCCGGCGGGGCTCGATCCAGGACATGCTGCGCGCCGCCCGGGCGCCCGTCACCATCTGGTCGGCGGAGGAGGCCGGGGTGGAGGACCCGCTGAAATGCGGGCTGCGCGGCTCGCCCACCGTGGTCAAGCGCGTCTTCGCCCCCAGCCCGCGCGAGGAGAGCGCCGAGATGGTGACGGTGGAAGGCAAGGACCCCGCGCGGATCGGCGAAGCGATCATCGACCTGATCTTTGCCCGCGACCCGAAACTCGAGGTGGCGCTGACCGCCACCGCTTCCTGAAAGGAGACGCGAGATGACAGAACCCGCCAAACCCGCCGCAGCTGGCCGCGCCTCGATGAAGAAGGAACTGCCGGAGCGGTTCAAGGACTACAAGAACGTCTGGGTCGTGGTCGAGATCGAGCGCGGCCGGGTGCATCCGGTGTCCTGGGAGCTGATGGGCGAGGGGCGCAAGCTGGCCGACCGTCTGGGCGTGCAGCTCTGCGCCGTGGTGCTGGGGCCGAAGGCGGCCTCGACCAAGGCGGCGGTGAAGCAGACCTACCACTACGGCGCGGATGTCTGCTACATCTGCGAGGATGCGGCGCTGACCGATTACCGCAACGCGCCCTATACCGAGATCCTGACCGATCTGGTGAACAAGCATAAGCCGGAAATCCTGCTGCTGGGGGCAACGCCTCTGGGCCGCGACCTTGCCGGGTCGGTGGCGACGACGCTGGGCACCGGGCTGACGGCGGATTCGACCGAGCTTCGGATCGACGACGACAATTCGCTGGCCGCGACGCGCCCGACCTTCGGCGGCACGCTGCTTTGCACGATCTACACGCTGAACTTCCGCCCGCAGATGGCGACGGTGCGCCCGCGCGTCTTTGCCATGCCCGAGGCCGACACGACGCGCGCCGGGCGGATGGTCTGGGAATCGCTTCGGATGAAGGAAGAGGACATCGTGACGAAGATCCTCGAATTCGTGGCCGACAATACCTCGTCCGAAGCGAACCTCGCCTATGCCGATATCGTGGTGGCGGGCGGGATGGGGCTGCAGAACGAGGCCAACTTCCGCCATGTGAAGCGGTTGGCGCAGGTGCTGGGCGGCGATTACGGCTGCTCGCGCCCCGTGGTGCAGAAGGGCTGGCTGCCCGCCGAGCGGCAGATCGGCCAGACCGGCAACACCATCCGGCCGAGGCTCTACATCGCCGCCGGGATTTCCGGCGCGATCCAGCACCGGGTGGGGGTGGAAGGCGCGGATCTGATCGTGGCGATCAACACCGATCCCGATGCCAAGATCTTCGAGTTCGCCCATCTGGGCGTGGTGGCCGATGCGCTGACGGTTCTGCCGGCGCTTTCCGATGCCTTTGCCCGGCGGCTGCGCGCCCCGGCCCTGGCCAGCTGAGGAGGGACAGATGTCAGAGCATTTCGATGCCATCGTGGTCGGCGCCGGGCCTTCGGGCAATGCCTGCGCCTACACGATGGCCAAGGCCGGGATGAACGTGCTGCAGATCGACCGGGGGGAATATCCCGGCTCGAAGAACGTGCAGGGGGCGATCCTCTATTCCGACGCGCTTGAGCGGATCATCCCGGATTTCCGCGACTCGGCCCCGCTGGAGCGGCATGTTTCCGAACTGCGGTTTTGGATGCTGTCGGAGACCTCGAACACCTCCGCCTCGCATCGCAACGACGGGTTCGAGGATGGCAAGCCCGACCGCTACACCATCCTGCGGGCGCCCTTCGACAAGTGGTTCTCGAAGAAGGTGCGCGAGGCGGGGGCGGTGCTGATCACCGAGACGACGGTGGTCGATCTGGTGAAGAACGACAAGGGCAAGGTGATCGGCGTGCTGACCGACCGCGAGGGCGGGCCGATCTATGCCGATGTGGTGGTGCTGGCCGAGGGGGTGAACGGCGTCGTCGGGCAGCGGGCGAAGCTGCGGCCCGAGCTGAAGCCGCAGCATGTGGCGCTGGCGGTGAAGGAGACGCATTTCTTCCCCGAGGAGGTGATCCGCGAACGCTTCAACCTGCAGGGCGAGGACGACGGCGTGGTGATCGAGGTTCTGGGCTCGGTTACTTCCGGGATGGTGGGGACGGCGTTCCTCTATACGAACAAAGAGTCGATATCTATCGGTGTCGGTTGCCTGCTGGCCGATTTCGCCAAGACCAAGATCCCGCCCTACGAGCTCCTGGACCGTTTCAAGCGGCATCCGGCGGTGGTGCCGCTGCTGCGCGGCGGCGAGATGAAGGAATATGTGGCGCACCTGATCCCGGAGGGCGGCTATGACGCCATTCCGAACCTGACGGGCGACGGCTGGGTGATCGTCGGCGATGCCGGGCAGTTCGTGAACGCGGTGCATCGCGAGGGGTCGAACCTTGCCATGACCACGGGGCGGCTGGCGGGGGAGTGCCTGGCCGAGCTGAAGGCGCAGGGGCTGGCCCCGACCAACGACAACCTCAAGCTGTTCCGCGACCGGCTGGGCGAGAGCTTCGTGATGAAGGACATGAAGAAATACCGCAAGGTGCCGCATCTTCTGGAGAAGAACCGCCAGCTCTTCGCCACCTATCCGCGGGCGATCAATCAGGTGATGCAGGCCTATTTCCGCGTCGATGGCATGGACAAGCGCAGCAAGGAAGGCATCGCGCTGCGCAACGTCGCCAAGGCGCGCGGCGGCTGGTGGAGCGTGGCGACGGATCTGGTCAAGGTGGCGAGGGCATGGAGATGAGCGACAAGCAGGACGCGGCGGAAGGCGGCAGGATGGAGGAGCGGCTCTACCAGAACCGCTATCAGGTCGACGAGGGCCGCCCACATGTGAAGATCCACCCGCAGGCCGAGGATTCGCCGGAGCTGCAGGCGCTGATGGCGATCTGCCCGGCGGGCTGCTACCGGCCGACCGAGAACGGGCGGGTGGAGGTGGTGGCGGATGGCTGCATGGAGTGCGGCTCCTGCCGGATCGTCTGTCAGGAAACCGGCGAGATCGAATGGGCCTATCCGCGCGGCGGCTACGGCATCCTGTTCAAGTTCGGCTGAGCGACAGGCTTGCCCCTGCGACGTCCTGCGGAGGGCGTCGCCTCTCCGCTTCATGGTAGGATCGCGTCATGGACATGATGCACATCCAGCGTCAGACGACCGGGCTCGCCATGACCCAGCGGATGCAGGCCTCGCTGCGCATCCTGCAGATGACCAATGCCGATCTGTGCGACTATCTGGCGGCAGAGGCGCTGGGGAACCCGTGCCTCGATGTGCGGCTGCCCGAGAGCGGCTCAGCCGGGCTGGCGCCGCCGGCGCGGGCGGGGTCGGTGCAGGCGGGAGCCGACCGGGACGAGTTTGCGCGGATCGAGGCGGCGCCGGTCAGTCTGGAAGCGCATGTGCTGGCGCAGATCGACACGGGCTTCTTCGGCGACGACCGGCGCATCGCGCTGGCCTTCGCCGAGGCGCTGGAGCCGTCGGGCTGGCTGGGCGAGACGGTCGCCGAGGTCGCCGCGCGCTGCCGGGTCGAGGAGGCAGAGGCAGCGGCGGTGCTGGAGCATCTGCAGCGCTTCGATCCGCCCGGGCTCTTCGCCCGCGATCTGGCGGAGTGCCTGACGCTGCAGGCGCGCGACCGCGATCTGCTGACCTGGGAGATGCAGACGATCCTCGGCCATCTCGATCTGCTGGCGGCGGGGCGCTTTGCCGAGCTGGCCCGGCTCTGCGATGCCGAGGAGGCCGATATCCGCGCGGCGCTGGCGCTGATCCGCAGCTTCCAGCCGAAGCCGGGCGAGGGCTTCGCCAGCGACCGCCCGCCGATCCAGCCGCCTGACCTGCGGGTGATCCGCGGGCCCCTCGGCTGGGAGGTGGAGCTGAACCGCTCGCAACTGCCGCGGCTGAGGGTGAGTGCTGCGGGTGTGGCCGACCCGGCGGCGCAGGTCTGGCTCGCACGGGCGGAAAGCGCGGCGCGCTGGCTGCAGCGGGCGGTGGAGCGGCGGCAGAGCACGCTGCTGCGCACGGCGGGCTGTCTCGTCGCGCATCAGACGGCCTTTCTGGAGCAGGGCGCACGGCAGCTTTTGCCACTGTCGATGGAGGAGGTGGCGGCGGAGCTGTCGCTGCACCCTTCCACCATCAGCCGCGCCACCGCCGCCCGGCTGATCGAGACGCCGCGCGGGCTGATCCCGCTGCGCGCCTTCTTCAGCCGCTCGGTGGTGGCGGAAGGCCCTGCCGCGCCACAGTCGCAGGATGCGCTGATCGCGCTGGTGGGCGAGATCGTCGCCGCCGAGGACCGCCGCAAGCCGCTGAGCGACGACGCGATCGTCAAGCGCGCGCGCGAGGCGGGCGCGGTGCTGGCGCGGCGCACGGTGACGAAATACCGCGAGGCGCTGGGCATCCCCTCGTCCTACGAGCGCCGCCAGCCGGAGAGGGTCTAGAGCCCGAGCAGCCGCGCGGTGCCCGCATCGGGCCTGCCGTCGAACCAGCGCCCGAGCGCCATGCGGAAGGGGGTGTAGGGGCCGGGATCAGCTTGCGCGAAGAGGCTCATGCAGGAGTGGAACTTCAGGTCGTCGGGCGTGCCGAACATGTCGGTCACCGAGGCCGGATCGCGCGACAGCACCGTCTCGGTCGCGAGCTCCAGCCGCCGCCCGAGCATCGGATGGGCGATATAGGCCCGCGCCTCCTCCAGCGAGGCGAGGCCGAAGCGCTGCGCCGTCTCGGACCGGCCGAGGCCGCGCAGCTGCGGGAAGACGAACCACATCCAGTGGCCCTGCTTGCGCCCCGCCTGCAGCTCGGTCATCGCGGCCTCATAGGCGGTCCATTGCGCCTTGACGAAGCGCTGCAGGTCATGGGGGTCGTTGCCGGACATCTCAGCCGCCTTCAAGGGCCGAGGTTTCGGCCAGATGCATCATCACCGCGACATAGAAGATCACCGTCGCGATCAGGACGAAGACATGCCAGATCGTGTTGTGGAACGGAAGCCGGTCGAGCAGGAAGAACCCCGTGCCGATGGTGTAAAGCACCCCGCCTGCGGCGATCAGCCCCAGCACCGTGCCGGAATAGCCCGCGAACACCGGCCAGCCGAAGGCCGCCCCGGCCCAGCCCATCGCCAGATAGAGGCTGACCGCCAGCCAGCGGAACCGGTCGGGCGAGAGCACCCGCAGCGCCATGCCGCAGACCGCCGCCGCCCAAAGCGCGGCCATGAGGGCGAGCCCCTGACCCGAGAGCAGCACGAAGGCCGAAAAGGTGCCGGCGATCTTGGCGTAGATCGCCGAATGGTCGAGCCGCTTCCACAGCACCGACCAGCCCGGGGCGTCGACCATGTTGCACAGCGCGGAGAACAGGATCATCGCGATCAGGGTGACGCCATAGATCACCGCCGCCGTGATCGCCGCACCGTCGCCGCGCCAGATCACGGCGAGCACGACCAGCGCCGGGACCGCCAGCAGCGCCGCGGCGAGGCCGGAGACATGCACGGCCGCATCCGAAAGGCGTTCGGCCCGACTGTATCCGGCGCGGGGAGGCAGAAATCTTTGCATGAACCGAATGTAGGGTGGAATCCGGCGGCGGCACCACCTGACCTTCCGGATAATTGCAGGAACCCGTCGCATCGTGCCGCCGCCCGCGGGAACCCGGGGCGGGCCGGGCGGCTTGTGGCTTCGGGGACAAGCGATGGAGGCGCCGCGATGCCGAGAGCGATCTGGAAAGGCTATCTGAAGGTCGGCGAACTGGTCTGCCCGGTGGCGCTCTATGCGGCAGCCTCGACAGCGGAGCGCGTGAGCTTTCACACGATCAACCGCAAGACCGGGCATCGCGTGCACCGCGACTTCGTCGATTCCGAGAGCGGCAAGCCGGTGGCCAGGGAAGATCAGGCCAAGGGCTACGAGGTGGCCGCGGACGAATACATCCTGCTCACGCCCGAGGACATCGCCGGGGCGATCCCCGAGTCGGACAAGACGCTGGCGGTGCAGAGCTTCATCGGCTGCGCGGCGGTGGATGCGGTCTATTTCGACAAGCCCTATTACATCGGCCCTGCCGACCCCGAGGCCGAGGAGAGCTTCGTGCTGCTGCGCGAGGGGATGCGGGCGAAGAAGGTGGCGGCGCTGGCGCAGACCGTGCTGTTCCGCCGGCTGCGCACCCTGCTGATCCGGCCGCATGACGACGGGCTGGTGGGAACCACGCTGAACTTCGACTACGAGGTGCGCTCGGCGGAGGAGGCCTTTGCCGAGGCGCCGAAGATGAAGATCAAGGGCGAGATGCTGGATCTGGCCAAGCATATCATCCAGACCAAGGCGGGCACTTTCGATCCGACCGGCTTCGACGACCGCTATGACGCGGCGTTGGCGGAGCTGGTGCAGGCCAAGCTTGAGGGGCGCAAGCTGACGCCGAAGCCCGCGCCGAAGGCATCGGAGCCGGGCGACCTGCTGGCGGCGCTGCGCGAGAGCGCGGGGAAGAAGACGCCGGCGCGGAAGGCGGCGAAGCCGAAGGCCAAGCCGGCGGCTGCGGCGCGGCGCAAGGCGGGGTGAGGGCGACGGATCTTCTGCGAAGATCCGGGGAGGTCGCGTTTTCTGCGAAAACGCTGGCAGGGATCTTTCGCAGAAAGATCGTGGCGCAGGGCTTTCGCAGAAAGCCCGTTTCGCAAGGGTCAGGATTTTTTGTTCAGGCTCTGGCGCAGCGCGTCCATGATGTTGACCACATTGCCCGAACTTGGCGCGCCCTTGCGCGGGGCGGCGACCGTCTTCTTCGACTTGCGCTTCTTCGCGATCATCTCGAGCAGGTTGTCCTGCACCGGGTCCTCGACCAGCTTCGGATCCCATTCCGCCGTGCGCTCGTCGATCAGGGATTTCACCAGCGTCATCAGCTTCGCCTCGGGCTTGGCGCTGCCGAGCTTGCCGAAATAGGCATCTGCCTTGCGCACCTCGTCGCCGTAGCGCAGCGTCCAGAGCACGATGCCGTCGCCGCGCGGGGCGAGCATCACCGCACGTTCGCGCCCGCCCATCACCAGCCGCGAGATGCCGACCCGGCCGGTCGCCGCCATCGCCTCGCGGATCACCGCGAAGGCCTCCTCTCCCACGGCGTCGGAGGGCAGCAGGTAATGCGGCTTGTCGTAGAAGATCCAGCCGATCGTCTCGGCCTCGACGAAGGTCTCGATGTCGATGGTGCGGGTGCTGTCGAGGGCGACGCTGTCGAGGTCTTCCTCCTCGAGGATGACATGCTCGTCCTCGCCGCGCGGATAACCCTTGGTCAGGTCGTCATCGGCCACCGGCTTGCCGGTCACCGCATCGACATAGCGGCTGGCGACCGGATGGCCGGATTTCGCGTTCATCGTGCGGAAGCGGACGCGCTCGCTCTCGGTCGTGGCGGGCATCATCGTCACCGGGCAGGTGACGAGCGAGAGCTTGAGATAGCCCTTCCAGAAGCTGCGCGGCGGCATGGCGGTCTCCGATCCCCGGGCCTTGTCAATGCGGCAGGGCGCGGCGTGGTTCCGCGGCGATAGGCCGCAGGCTTGCCTTGACGGGGCCGGCTCCGCGGCTAGTTACCCGGCAAAGCGACCTCAGGAGGCAGCCATGATAAAACTCGGTGTGAACGGCAAGGAGGTCACGCTCGACCTCGATCCCGAGACCCCGCTGCTCTGGGCGCTGCGCGACGAGCTGCGCCTGACGGGCACGAAATTCGGCTGCGGCGTGGCGCAATGCGGCGCCTGCACGGTGATGCTGGACGGCATGCCGCGCCGGTCCTGCGTGACGCCGATCGGCAGCATCGACGGGTCGGAGGTGACCACCATCGAAGGGATGGAAGGGCCGGAGATCGAGGCGGTGCAGGCGGCCTGGGCGGCGCTCGACGTGCCGCAATGCGGCTGGTGCCAGTCGGGGCAGGTGATGTCGGCGACGGCGCTGCTGCAGCTGGTGTCCAACCCGACCGACGAGGACATCGACAATGCGATGAACGGCAATGTCTGCCGCTGCGCCACCTATGTCCGGATCCGGCAGGCGATCCATGACGCCGCCAAGACTCTGGAGGGCTGAGCCATGACCCATGTGTCCCCCCAACTTTCCCGGCGTGGTTTCCTCGCAGGAACCGCGGGCTTCACCCTCGCGCTGACGCTGCCGCTCGGTGGCGCGCGGGCGCAGAGCGCCGCTGCCAGCGGCAGTGCGCCCTTCGCGCCGAACGCCTTCGTCCGCATCGCCAGCGACGATACGGTGACGGTGATGATCAAGCATCTGGAGATGGGGCAGGGGCCCTATACCGGGCTTGCCACGCTGGTGGCCGAGGAACTCGACGCCGACTGGAGCCAGATGCGCGCCGAAGGGGCGCCGGGCAACGACGCGCTCTATGCGAACCTCTTGTTCGGGGCGCAGGGCACCGGCGGGTCCACCGCCATGGCCAACAGCTACATGCAGATGCGCAAGGCCGGGGCCGCGGCCCGGGCGATGCTGGTCGAGGCGGCGGCCGCCGAATGGGGCGTGCCGGCGGAGGAGATCACCGTCAGCGCCGGCAAGGTTGCGCATCCGAGCGGCAAGTCCTCGGGCTTCGGCGCTCTGGCGGCGACGGCTGCCGGGATGGCCGTGCCGGAAGATCCGCCGGTGAAGGACCCCAAGGATTTCGTGCTGATCGGCACCGACCGGCCGAAGCTAGACAGCGTGGCCAAAGCCAATGGCACCGCGGGCTTCACCATGGACGTCTACCGCGAGGGCATGCTGACCGTGGTGGTCGCGCGTGCGCCGAAGTTCGGCGCCAAGCTGCGCAGCGTGGACGATGCGGCGGCGCTGCAGGTCAAGGGCGTGGAGATGGTGCGGGAGATCTCCTCGGGGGTTGCAGTCTATGCCACCGGCACCTTCGCGGCGCTGAAGGGCCGGGATGCGCTGGTGCTGGAGTGGGACGAGAGCGGCGCCGAGACGCGCAGCTCGGCGCAGATGCTGCAGGATCTGTCCGATGCGGCCAAGGCGGGCGGCGCGATGGTCGAGGAGGCCGGCGATGCCGGGGCGATCGACGGCGCGGCCGAGGTGCTGGAGGCCGAGTTCCGCTTCCCCTATCTCGCCCATGCGCCGATGGAGCCGCTGGATGCGGTGATCGAGACCAAGGAGGGCAAGGCCGAGATGTGGTTCGGCAGCCAGTTCCCCTCCTTCGACAAGCCGACGGCGGCGGGCGTGCTGGGGATGAAGCCTGAGGATGTGCAGATCAACGTGCTTCTGGCGGGCGGCTCCTTCGGGCGGCGGGCGCAGGGCTCGGCGCATCTGGCCAAGGAAGTGGCCGAGGTCGCAAAGGCGGCGGGGCGCGACGGGGTGTTCAAGCTGGTCTGGACCCGCGAGGACGATCTGCAGGGCGGCTACTACCGCCCGGCGACGGTGCACCGGCTGCGCGCCGGGATCGATGCCGAGGGGCGGATCGTCGGCTGGGAAAACGCGGTGGCGAACCAGTCGATCATGGCGGGCACGCCGATGGAAGGCATGATGCAGAACGGGCTGGATCCGACCTCCTACGAGGGGTCGAACGACCTGCCCTATGACGTGGGGGCGCGCAGGATCACCTGGGCGCGGGTGGACAGCCCGGTGCCGGTGCTCTGGTGGCGCTCGGTCGGGCATACCCACACCGCCTATGCGGTGGAGGTCTTCCTCGACGAGGTGCTGGAGAAGGCCGGCAAGGACCCGGTGCAGGGGCGGCTCGACCTGATGCTGCCCGAGGCCACGCGGCAGCGGGCCGTGCTGGAGAAGGTGGCGGAGATCGCCAATTGGTCCGGGCGCAGGGCCGAGGGCAAGGGCTATGGCGTGGCGCTGGCCAAGAGCTTCGGCACCTATGTCGCGCAGATCCTCGAGGTCGAGGATCGCAACGGTTTCCCGCATGTGACGCAGGTCTGGTGCGCGGTGGATTGCGGCGTGGCGGTGAACCCCAACGTGATCCGGGCGCAGATGGAGGGCGGCATCGGCTATGCGCTCGGCACGGCGCTCTTCAACGAGATCACGCTGGGCGAAGGCGGCGGCGTGGAGCAGCACAACTTCGACGGCTACCGGATGCTGCGGATCAGCGAGATGCCGAAGGTGGAGGTGGCGATCCTCCAGAGCGGCGAAGACCCGACCGGGGTCGGAGAGCCGGGTGTGCCGCCTCTGGCCCCCGCGCTCGCCAATGCCTGGCGCGCGCTGACCGGGCAGACGGTTCACCAGCTTCCCTTCTCCACCCTGACCGCTTGAAGGGATAGACCCATGCGTATCATGCTTGCCGCGGCGCTTGCCGCTTTCGTGTCGCCTGCCGCCGCCCAGGTTTTGCGCGGCCCGGGTGATTTTTCCGGGATCGCCGACCAAACCGAACGCTCGGTTGCGCTGTTCGAGGAGATGGGCAAGGTGCTGACCCATCCGCGCTGCCTGAACTGCCATCCGGTGAACGGCGGGCCGACCCAAGGCGACGACATGCAGCCGCACGAGCCGCCCGTCGTACGCGGCGTGGCCGATTTCGGCGCGCCGGGGATGAACTGCGCCACCTGCCACAGCGCCGAGAACGTGGAGTTCGTCGGCTCGCCGGGCAGCATCCCGGGGCATGAGCCCTGGGCGCTGGCGCCCTTGAGCATGGGCTGGGTGGGGCTGAGCCTTGGCGAGATCTGCGCGCAGATCAAGGATCCTGAGCGCAATGGCGGCAAGGATCTGGAGGCGCTGCACGAGCACAATGCCGAGGATGGGCTGGTCGGCTGGGGCTGGGAGCCGGGCGAGGGTCGCACGCCCGCGCCGGGCTCGCAGGAGCTGTTCGGCGAACTGACCCGCGCCTGGATCGACACGGGCTCCGCCTGCCCGAGCTGAGGCAGGCTTTTCGGGCTTGACCCGCTGCCGCACCCGAGGGCGCGGCAGTTTCCGTTCAGGGGGTTCAGCGCAGCCGCGCCAGCATTTCCAGCGAGGGCTCGCCGGTCGGGGTCATGCCATTGGCGCGCTGCCAGGCGGAGATCGCCTCGCGGCTTTTCGGGCCGATGACCCCGTCGCTGCCGCCGGTGTCGAAGCCCGCGGCGGTCAGGCGGCGCTGCAGATCCTGCCGGTCAGGCTTGGTCATGCCGCGCGCATCCGGCGGGAAGGAGCCGCGGATCGCCGGGCCGCCGCGCAGCAGGTCCGACAGATGCCCGACGCCGATCACGTAATTCTCCGCGTTGTTGTAGCGGGTGATGACGGTGAAGTTGCGGAACACCATGAAGGCCGGGCCGGAGAGCCCCATCGGCGCGAGGATCGAAGCCGGGCCGTGGTTCGGCACCACCCGCCCGTCCATGTCGCGCACCCCCGCCGCCGCCCAGTCCGAGGGGCTGCGGGTTGTGCTGCGTCCGAGCGGGCCGGAGAAGCCCTGTGGCAGCCGCACCTCGACGCCCCAGGGCTGGCCATGGGTCCAGCCCGAGCGCGCGAGATAGGCGGCGGTGGAGGCCAGCGCGTCGGTCGGATCCTCCGACCAGATGTCGCGCCGGCCGTCGCCGCGGAAATCCACCGCATAGGCGAGGTAGGAGGTCGGGATGAACTGGGTATGGCCCATCGCCCCGGCCCAACTGCCGGTCATGCCCTGCGGGCTCACGTCGCCGTTCTGCAGGATCTTCAGCGCGGCGATCAGCTGGCTTTCGAAGAAGGCGCCGCGCCGGCCCTCGAAGGCCAGCGTCGACAGCGCCGAGATCACCGGCACCGTGCCGCGCCGTTCGCCATAGAAGCTCTCCAGCCCCCAGACGGCGCAGACCACCTGCGATTCCACGCCATAGCGCGCCTCGATCTCGGCCAGAACGCCGCGCTGGCGGGCATAGGCGGCGCGGCCCTTGCCGACCCGCTCGTCCGAGGCGGCGATGGCGAGGTAATCCTCCAGCGTGCGGGTGAATTCGGTCTGGTTGCGGTCGCGCTCGATCACGCCGGGCAGGAAGCCCGCGCTACGGAAGGCGCTGTCGATGGTCGAGACCGCGATGCCGCTGGCTGCCGCGCGGCCGCGGAAGCCCGCCACCCAGGCGTCATAGGCCGCATTCGGCACCGCCCGCATCGCCGGCTCGGCGGGGCGGGGCGCGAAGCCCGAGCCGCCGCCGGAACAGGCGGCGAGCGCCGTGGCCGATATGCCGAAGAGAACTGCCCGTCGCGTTGCCTGCATCTGCCTGCCCCCTTTTCTGGATGTTTGCCCCACCCTAGCGGATCGGGCCGAAACGGCAATGCACGGGCAGGCGGGGGGCGGCCGCATCGGCGGTCTTCCGACGCAGGCAGGCGATGCTGCGGATGCAACATGGCGTAACTTCTCTGTATGATCGGCCGCAACAGCAGGCCGCGACGTTGCGGATTTACTTAACCTTAGGTTGATATTGAGCTTGACCTGCCGCATGGTCTCCTCAGCAAAACCGCGAAGAATCTGGTGTTTTCATCAAGATAGTTCGCGAATTGCACGAAAAAGCGGCGAAGCCTTTTGTCAGTCAGATAATATTTGCGGTCTCGTCATAATGGCGACAATGCAATCCGGCTAGTCTGGCAAGTATCAGTATGGATGGCGAACATGTTTCTGGTTCCTGGTCTTATCGGTGTGGTGGCAAGTCTGGCAGCGGCGCTGCTGCTGGTGGCGACACAGCGTTTTCACGGTCATCTGAGCCTTGATGAT
>NZ_PZKG01000008.1 GCF_003034985.1 Cereibacter changlensis JA139 | reverse complement strand
ACATGGCCATGCGCGTCGTTGATCTGCTTGAAGTGGTCCACATCGCCCAGGAGCAGCGCGAAGGGCGCGCCCCCGGCGGCGAGGCTGTCCATGCGTTCTTCCAGCCGCAGGTCGAACTCGCGCCGGTTCAGCAGCGAGGTCAGCCCGTCGCGGCGCGCCTGCTCGACCAGCCGGGTCTCCTGCTCGACGATCTTCCGGGTCATGCGGTTGAAGGCGTCGGCCACGGCGGCCAGCTCCGGCGGCACGCTGATCTGCACCGGGGTGCCGTGCTCGCCCGAGGAGACACGCTTTGCCCCGGCGACCAGCTGATCGGCGCTCAGCACGATGGCCCGGTTCACGATGTAGCCGCCGAGAACCATCATGCCGATGGAGACGAGGATCGCGGCCAGCGCCCAGTATTCGAGCCGGCGGAAGGCCTCCAGCGCCCTGGCATGGTTGGCCTCGCTGACGTCGCGGATCCGCATCAGCACCGATTCGAGCTGGTTGGCGGCGACGGGGAACTCCTGCTCCACGGCGAGCGCCGCCGCGACATTCGACACGCCCGAGCCTTCAGTCCCAGTGCGCTGGTTCAGGACCTCCTGCGCATCCCGCGACAGCCGCGACCAGATGGCGCGCATCGCCGTCAGCTGATCCCTCAGATGCGGGTCGGCGCCGGTGTTGGCCTCGATGTTGCGGAATTCCTCTTCGACGCGCTGCCGGGCCGTCTCGAAGACCTCGCGATAGGTCTCGTCGCCGGTCAGGGCGTATTTGTTCATGGCCGAGGACAGGGTCCAGAACCCGCTCTGGATCCGCTCGAATTCCAGCAGCACGTCATGCTGCCTCGTCATGACATCGCGGAACGGCTGGACGATGGTCCGGTGATAGACCGAGTAACCGGTCAGGGCGCTGATCAGCAGCGGCAGCACCGCGCAGACCATCGCGATCAGCATCCAGCTGCGCAGCGACTGGCCGCGGATGCGCCGCGTGACGGCTGCCATGAGACCTGCGCGGCCCGAGGCTTGGGTTTGGGGCGATCCGGTGTTGTCCTCTTGTGTCACGTCGATGCTCCGCCTGTTGCTGATGGCCCTCTGCCCGGCCGGTAGAAGCCATGACGACTGCACATGCAAGCGCGCCACCGGTCAAATACGGCCTGCTTCGCCTGATTGCCGAGAGGTCTGCCGCCGGGGCGCCAGGAGTTCTTGGGGCGTGGCAAGACGAAGGGGAAACTGTTGGCTTTTCTGCCTTCCCGAGAGCGCCGGCAGGGTCGCTCGCCCGCCGATGCATGAGCCCGTTTGGCGCCTTTTTGCCCCGTCGGGTGGAAATCCTCACGCCACCGTGCTAGATAGGACCTCATGAAACCTGAGAATGGTGCGCGCCAGGCGTGGCAGGCTTACGAGCCGCCACCTGCGGACCAAACCTCCCTGCCCCCGTCTCCGGGGGCTCGACGCGAGCACTGACAGAGATCGCTTGCACCGCCGGTTCGTCGACAGACGCACCGCCATCCTCTCCTGACTCGACCCCGGACGGCGCGGTGCGATGCACCGGAAATGCTGTTCGGAAAACGGAAAAACCGAAAGGAAGACCATGACCCTAGCCAAAGCCACCCTTGCCGCATCCTTCGCTGCCCTCTGTGGAGCCGGCGCGACGGCGGGCCAGCTTCAGGACCGTGTCGACGCCGGCGAAGCGGTCCGCCTGGGCTTCGCGGCGTCGCCGCCCTGGGCCTATCAGGGCGATGACGGCTCGGCGATGGGCTTCGTCAACGCGATCACCATCGGCGTGCTGCAGAAGATGGGTCACGAGAATGTCGAGCCGGTGCTGACCGACTGGTCGGCGCTGATCCCCAGCCTCAAGGCCGGCCGGGTCGATGTGATCACCGGCGGCATGTATGTGCTGCCCGAGCGCTGCGCCAATGTCGATTTCTCCGACCCGATCGGCGCCTTCGGCGATGCCTTCATCGTCGCGGCGGGCAATCCCAAGGGGATCGCGACCTATCAGGATCTCATCGACCAGGATCTGCGGATGGCCACGGTCTCGGGCTACAACACCGTCGCCGACAGTCGCGCGGCGGGCGTGGCGGACAGCCAGATCATGCAGGTGCCCGGCCCGACCGAGATGCTGGCCGCGGTCCGCGCCGGCCGCGCCGACGCCGGGGCGACCAACACGATCGAGGCGCGGCTGCTGTCGGAAGCCGACGAGCAGGTCGACATGACCGACCCGGCCGGCTTCGAGGGCCGCGACAAGCAGGTGGTGAGCATCGGCTTCCCGCAGGATGACGATGCGTTCCGCGAGGAATTCAACGCGGCGCTGCAGGAGTACCTCGGCTCCGACGAGATGATGGAGACGGTCGCAGAGTACGATTACATCCCGGCCTTCCTGCCCGGCGATCTGACCACAGAAGACGCCTGCAACGCCGGCTGAGCCTTTTCGGCCCGAAAGGAATGATGATCCGGATGGCGGAAGCCGCCATCCGGATCGTCTTCTTTTGAGGGGCGCAAGCAAACAGAAAAGGCCACCGAGCCAATGTCATCCTATCTGGAATTCCTGTCGCGGCATGCCGACCAGCTGGTCAACGGCACCGCGATCACCCTGGCCCAGTTCGTGCTGTCGGCGCTGGTCGCCATCACCCTCGCGGTGATCGCGGGCCTGCTGACGCTGGCGCCCTCGCGTCCGCTGAAGGCGGTCGCCACCGTCTATATCGAGATCTTCCGCGGCACCTCCCTCCTGGTGCAGCTCTACTGGATCTACTTCGTGCTGCCGCTCATGGGGCTGGAGCTGCCGAAATTCGTCGCGGGCTTCGTCACCGTCGGGGCCTGCTTCGGCGCCTATGGGGCCGAGCTGGTGCGCGGCGCGGTGCTTTCCGTGCCCAAGGGCCAGTGGGAAGCCGCGCTGGCGCTGAACATGTCGCCGGCCAAGCGGATGCGGCGCATCATCCTGCCGCAGGCGCTGGCGATCATGCTGCCGCCCTGGGGTAACATGATGGTCGAGATCCTCAAGGGCACCGCGCTGGTCGCGCTGATCTCGGTCGCCGACCTGATGTTCATGTCGCGCCAGATCAACGGCACCACCTACCAATCGGCGCAGGCCTTCGGCACGGCGCTCATCATCTACTACGTCTTCGCCCGCTTCCTCGTCACGCCGCTGATGCGCTGGTTGGAACGTGCCATGGCGCGCCGCCTGGGGAGGGCCTGACCCATGTTCGACTGGCAATGGGATTTCACCTGGTCGATCCTGCCGCGGCTGATCGAGGCCACCGGCAAGACCCTGCTCGCGGCCGGCGGCGGCTATCTGGTGGCGCTGGTGCTGGGGCTGATCCTCGCGCTGGCCCAGCGGACGCCGTGGAAGCCGCTGACCCTGGTGGTGCGCGAACTGGTCGAGTTCATCCGCTCGACCCCGCTGCTGCTGCAGGTGTTTTTCATCTACTACGTCGGCCCGCAGATCGGGCTGCGGCTCTCGCCCTGGACGGCGGGTCTGACCGCCATCGGCCTGCATTACGCGGCCTATCTCTCAGAGGTCTACCGCGGCGGGATCGAATCCATCGGCAAGGGCCAGTGGGAAGCCGCGCGGGCGATCAACATGTCGACCGCCGCCACCTATCGCCGGATCATCATCCCGCAGGCGCTGCCGCCGTCGATCGCCGGGATGGGCAACTATCTGGTGGGGATCTTCAAGGACACGCCGATGCTGTCGGTGATCGGCGTCGGCGAGCTGATGCACACGGCGAACACCATCGGCGCAGAGAACTACCGTTATCTCGAGCCCTACACCCTGGTGGGGCTGATCTTCCTGGCGATCTCGCTGCCTGCCGCCTGGCTCGTCCGGCGGTTCGAGGCGGCGACCCGCCGCAGACTTGGATTGAGCAAATGACCGACAAGACCATCCATTACCCGCTGAAGCTGGAAGGCCCCGACGTGCCGATGGTCCGCTTCATGAACGTCAGCAAGCGCTACGGCGACCTCGTGGTGCTGGACCGGCTCGACCTCGACGTGGCCGCCGGCGAGATGGTGACGATCATCGGCCCCTCCGGGTCGGGCAAGACCACCGTCCTGCGGATGATCATGACGCTGGAGAAGATCGACGAGGGCGTGATCTACATCGACGGCGAGCCGCTGACCCATATGGAGAAGAACGGCAAGCTGGTGCGAGCCAACCAGGCCCACATGCGGAAGATGCGCTCGAAGATCGGGATGTGCTTCCAGCATTTCAACCTGTTCCCGCACATGACGGCGCTGGAGAACTGCATGGAAGGCCCGGTGCAGGTGCTTGGTATCTCCAAGGACGAGGCGCGTGAGCGGGCGATGGAGCTTCTCGAGATGGTCGGCATGGCCGAGAAGAGCGACCAGCACCCCTCGCGCCTGTCGGGCGGCCAGCAGCAGCGGGTGGCGATCGCCCGGGCGCTGGCGATGCGGCCTAAGGTGATGCTGTTCGACGAGGTCACCTCGGCCTTGGACCCCGAGGTGATCAACGAGGTGACGACGGTGATCCGCAACCTCGTCGACCAGCACAGCCTGACGATGCTGATGGTGACGCACCAGATCGGCTTCGCCCGCGAGATCTCGGACCGGATCTGCTTCTTCTTCGGCGGCCGGATCGAGGAACAGGGCCCGCCGACCGACCTGCTCGACGAGCCGCAGGAAGACCGCACCCAGCAATTCCTCAGCGCGGTGTTCGACGCGAACTGAGCGGGGCGGAGCGGGAGTCCCGCTCCGCCGGATCGGAGGGCCGCAGTTCCGGCTGCGGCCTTTCCCTCACTCCGCCGCCAGCCTCGCTTCCGCCGGGAGGGCGCGTTCCATCCACTCCGCATACCAGTCGATGAACTGGATCACGCCGCTTTCCCAGTTCGGAGAATAGGGGCCGGGCGTGTAGGCGGGGGAGAAGATGCCCGTCTGGTTGGTCTCCACGATCTCGCGGTCCTCGTCGTTGGTGGCGATCCAGACCTCGGTCAGTCGCTTGAGGTCGTAATCCACGCCCTCCACCGCGTCCTTGTGGACGAGCCAGGTGGTCGTCACCTCGGTCTCGGTCGGGCTGATCGGGGTCACGCGGAAGGTCAGGGAGTGGTCGGGCAGGAAGTGGTTCCAGGTGCTGGGATAGTGGAACACCAGAAGCGATCCGGCATCGGGCTTCGCCACCCGGCCCAGCTGCCGCCGCACCGCCGCCGCGCCATCCATCGTGTAGCTGACCGCCGGGTGCTGCAGCGGCATCCGGGCCAGCCTATACTGGCCGTCCGCGCTCAGCAGGAACTGCGCCGGCGCGCCGGACGCCGCGCAGGCGTCGAAATGGCCCTGCAACGTCGCCGAGATCGAGCCGTCGGCCGAGACGCCGGCGATCTCGGGGTCCAGCGGGAAGGACCGGCAGAGCGCCGGGTGATTGCCGCTGCAATGGTAGCACTCGCGGTTGTTTTCCCAGACCAGCTTCCAGTTGCCCTTCTCGATGATCGAGGAGCTATGCGCCACCTTGGCGTCGCGAAGATCATGCACGCCCAGATAGGGCGCGGCCTGCTCGGCGAAGGCGTCGAAATCCGGCGGCGTGTCCGACAGGCAGATGTAGATCAGCCCGTGCAGGTCGCGCAGCGCCACGCTGCGCAGGCCATGCGCGGTCGGATCGAACTCCGGCCCCATGCTGTTGGCCCAGAGCAACTTGCCATCCAGCCCGTAGGTCCACTGGTGGTAGGGGCAGACCAGCTTGGCCACCTTGCCCTCGCGCGACTTGCAGATCACCGAGCCGCGGTGGCGGCAGGTGTTGTGGAAGGCCCGCACCTCCCCATCCGCGCCCTTGACGATGACGATCTGATAGGCCCCGACCTGCAGCGTCACGTAGCTTCCGGCCTTGGTCAGCTGGCAGGCCGGGATGGCGAAGAGCCAGTCCTTGTAGAAGATATGCTCCAGATCCAGCTGGTAGATCTCGGGCGAGGTGTAGAACGGCTGCTCCAGCGCGTGGCCGGGACGGCGGCGCGCGAGCAGGGTCTGGATGCTGGTCTCGGTGGCGGACATGATGGCTCCCCTGTCTTTGCGCCGAGTGTCCTGCGGCGAAGCCGCGTTGACAATGGCAGAAAATTTCACTCAGGATTACTTCAGCTCATCTGAATACAGCACGGGACCGACAGGATGGAACGCCCCTACGACTTGTCCTCCATGACGGCGCTGATCTGTTTCGAGGCGGCGGGGCGGCATGGCAGTTTCAAGGCTGCGGCAAACGAGATTAACGTCACGCCTGCCGCCGTCAGCCATCAGATCAAGGCGCTGGAGGAGGATCTGGGCTGCGCGCTGTTCCTGCGCCGCCATCGCGGCGTCGGGCTCACCGAGAAGGGCGCCTTCCTGCTCGTGGCGCTGCAGCGCGGCTTCGAGGGGATCTCCGCCGCCGTCACCCATCTGCGCGAACGGCCGCAGGCGGTGGACGTGACCATCCGCGCCACCACGGCGGTCAGTGCGCTGTGGCTGACGCCGAAGATCACCACCTTCTGGAAGACCCATCCCTCGATCACCGTCGCGCAGATCGTCAGCGACGTGGAGCCTGCCGCGGGACGGCACGACATGGCGATCGGCTACATGGCCCCCGCGCGCGACGGCGACGACTGGCAGGAACTGTTCCGCGACCGGATCGTGGCGCTCGGCACTGCCCACTTCGCCGCCGAACACCGGGTCCACAGCGTCACCGATCTGCTGCGCGCGCCCCTCGTGCATCTGAGCGGCGAAGACTCTCCTTGGACCGGCTGGGAGGAGTGGTTCCGCGCCCTTGGCCACCCTGCCCCGCGCGGCCGCAGCTTCCTCGTGAACAACCACATGATCGCGCTGCAGGCGGCGGAGGACGATGTCGGCGCGGTTCTGGGCTGGGAGGGGCTGATGCAGGGGATGCTGGCGCGCGGGCGGCTGGTGAACCTCGTGCCCGAGAGCATCCCCTCCACGGTGCCCTTCTGCCTGCGGGTCCGGCCCCGCGCCTCGGCCAATGCCCGGCTCTTCGCGCGCTGGCTGGTGGAGAACGCGACCTAGCCGAGCTTGCGGGCCGCTTCTGTCGCCGCCTCCAGCGCCCGCAGGATCGCCCGGCTGAAACCGGCCTCTTCCGCCGCCTCCAGCCCCGCCGCCGTGACGCCCCGGTAGTCGCGGTAGGCGGCGACCATCGCCGGCGCCTCGGCGATCCGCCCGGCCAGCAGTTGCGCCCCGCCGCAGACCGCCGCCTCGGCCGAGCGCCAGGCGATCTGCTCCGCCACGCCCCGCTCGCGCAGGAACCCGGCCATCGCGACCGCCATCAGCGCCGGGTAGGCTGCGCCCGATCCCGGAAGCGCCGTCATCAGGTCGATCTGGTCTTCCGAGTCCAGTTCGTCCGAGGCGCCGATGGCCGACAGCACCTGCGTCACCGTCGCCCGGTCGGCACCCGAGAGCTCGGATGCCGACCACCAGGGCGAGTAAGACTGGCCGATCTCCGCCGCCGCATTGGGCATCACCCGCACCACGCGGCCACCGCAGACGCTCAAGGCTTCCCCCCGCACCCCCGCCATGAAGGACAGCACCAGCCTGTCCTCCGCCCGCAGGTCCAGCGCAGGCCAGTCCTGCGGCCGGACCGACAGCACGACGACATCGACCTGCCGCGCCAGATCCGAGGGGTCCTTCGCCCAGCTCACCCGGTCGTGCCCGTGATAGTCGGGGCGCGGGCCGCTGCGGTTCAGCAGCACCAGATCCTCCGCCGCGACCAGACCCAGCTCCAGCAGCCGCTTCCCCAGCGCCGAGCCAAGCCAGCCTGTCGCGCCGATGATCCCGATCCGCATCGCTGTCTCTCCCCGGATCAGGCCGCGCGCTTCGGCACCAGCGCCCGGATCAGCGTCGTCATCTCCAGCATGCCCACCGGCTCGCCCTTGCGCGTCACCCGGTAGCGGTGCGTCGGGTTGCCCTCCGACAGGGAAAGCACATGCTCCAGATTGTCATCCGCATCGACGCTGCCGGCGATCTCGCCCTCGACCGGCCCCTCGACCATGACCGAACGGACGCGCAGCACCCGCGCGCGGTTGATGTCGCCGACGAAGGCCTCGATATAGGGATCGGACGGATTGAGCAGGATCTCCTGCGGCTCGCCCTGCTGGACCACCAGCCCGTCCTTCAGGATCACCAGATGGTCGGCAAGCTTCAGCGCCTCGTCGAGGTCGTGGCTGATGAAGACGATGGTCTTGTGCAGCTCGCGCTGCAACTCCAGCAGCAGATCCTGCATGTCGGTGCGGATCAGCGGGTCGAGCGCCGAAAAGGCCTCGTCCATCAGCATGATGCCGGAGTTCGAGGTCAGGGCGCGGGCAATCCCCACCCGCTGCTGCATCCCGCCCGAGAGCTGATGCGGGTAGCGGTCGCCGTAACCGCCAAGCCCGACCCGTTCCAGCCACTTCTGTGCATCGGGCTGGTAGCGCGAAATCGGGATGCCGGTGGTGGCCGGCGCCATCCCGGCGTTCTGCAGCACCGTCCGGTGCGGCAGCAGCGCGAATTTCTGGAACACCATCGACATGGTCTTGCGGCGCAGATCGCGCAGCCGGGTCTCGTTGAAGGTCAGGATGTTCTCGCCATCCACCAGCACCTCGCCCGCCGTCGGCTCGATCAGCCGGTTGAGATGGCGGATCAGCGTCGACTTGCCCGACCCGGAGAGCCCCATGATGACCGTGATCTCGCCCTCGTGCATGTCGATGTTGATGTCCGACAGCCCGAGGACGTGGCGGCGCGTCGCCAGCAGGTTGGCCTTGCTCATCCCGCCCAGCACATCGGCCAGCGCCGCCTGCGGAGTGTCGCCGAAGATCTTGTAGAGATGGCGGATCGAAACTTTGACAGGTCTGTTCATCGCTGCGCCCTTCATCCCCGGCCCGCCTTGCTGGCATCCAGCCGGGCCAGCGCCGACTTGGTCACCCTGTCCAGAATGATCGCCAGGAGCACGATGCCGAAGCCCGCGATCAACCCGACGCCCAGCTCCAGATTGCGGATGCCGCGCAGCACCAGCACGCCCAGACCGGGGGCAGACACCAGAGAGGCGATCACCACCATGGCCAGACTCATCATGATGGTCTGGTTCACGCCCGCCATGATGTTGGGCAGCGCCAGCGGGATCTGCACCCCGAAAAGCTTCTGCTGCTTGGTCATGCCGAAGGCATCCGCCGCCTCGATCACGTCGCGGTCCACAAGCCGGATGCCGAGATCGGTCAGCCGGATCACCGGGACGATGGCGTAGAGGATGATGGCGATGCCGTAGAGCTTCGGCTCGGTCACGCTGAACAGGAAGATCAGCGGGATGAGATAGACGAAGGCGGGCAGGGTCTGCAGCATGTCGAGGATCGGCGTCATCACCCGTTGCAGCCGGTTGCTGCGCGACATGGCGATGCCGATGGGCACGCCGAACAGCACGCAGATGAAGGCGCAGACGAAGATGATCGCCAAGGTCTGCATCGCCTCGGTGTAGTGATCCACGAAGGCCAGCGTCGCCAGCGCGGCCGCCACCAGCACCAGCACCTGCGCCGAGCGCGACACGAACCAGGTCAGCAGCAGCAGGATCGGCAGCATGACGAACCACGGCGTCGCGGTCATCAGCCAGATCGTCTCGCTCAGCATCCAGGACAGCGGCTGCGTCAGCGGGTCGAGCACCACGCGCAGCACGTCACGCGCCGACAGAAAGCCGCGCTCCAGCCCCAGCGTCAGGTCGCGGGTCTGCGGAAAGGCAGCGCAGGCATCGTGCAGCGCGTTCAGCGAGGGGATCGGCAGCGACCAGAGAGAGGTTTCCTCTCCCGCCCCGCCCTGCGCCTGGGCCAGCAGATCGGCCATGGACATCGGCCCGCCGCCGCTTTCGCCGCGCGCGCACCAGTCGCTCAGCCCGAGTATTTCAAACAGCCTGTCATAGCTGGCCATGCATGCGCCCCCCTGCGTCCTGAAACCCGTCAAACCGCCGGCGCCCCGAGGGGAGCGCCGGCAGCATCCTAGACAGGGAACGGCTTACTTGATCAGCGTCGAGAGCTTCTCGCGCGCGCCGTCGGAGAGCCAGGTGGACCAGTCGGCGCTGCTCGTGGAGATGTACTGCACCGCGGCTTCCTGCGCCGAGGCCTTGTTCTCGTCCTGCCAGGCCAGAAGCGCGCTCATTTCCGAGGTCTTGAACGTCATCTTGCGCAGGAATTCGACGACCTCGGGCTTCTCCTCCACCAGCTTGGCGGTGACGGCAGTGACGCTCGGCGCCTCCGGGAAATCCGACACCTGCGGCTCGGGAGCATTGGGGTTCTGCAGGTTGGCGAATTTGTCCGCGTCATAGGCACCGAGGGCGACGCGGGTCATCGGGTACTTGCCCAGCGGCACGGTCGGCCCCCAGTAATAGCCGAACCACGGCTGCTCGGAGGTCACGGCCGAGCCCATCGACGAGGCCAGCGTTTCGCCGGAGCCGTGGTTGAACACCTTGATCCCCGACGCCTCGAGGTCGAGCGCGCGCACGAGGTTGTCGCTCACCACGCGGCAGCCCCAGCCCTCGGGGCAGTTGTTGAACTGCGCGCCGACCAGCTCGGGGTTGGCCATCACGCCCTCGATGGTGGCGAGCTCGGGATGCGCCTCGACCAGATAGGTCGGCAGCCACCAGCCCTCGACGCCGCCCGGATCGAGCACGTTGGTCAGCGTGACCATGGTGCCGGCCTGCTCCAGCTTGGTATAGGCCTCGCCGGCCGAGTTCAGCCAGAGGTCGGTCACGATATCCGGCTCGCCATTCTCTGCCACCGAGGTGATGGCGGGGATCGTGTCGGATTTCACCAGATCGACCGAGCAGCCATAGCCCTGCTCCAGCAGGAACTTGGCGACCTCGGTCATGATCTCGGCCGAGGCCCAGCCCATCTGGGCGATCGACAGATCGCCGCACTGGCCATCCTGCGCCATGGCGGGGGCGGCGAAGACGCTGCCGAGGAGAAGGGCCGTTGTCGAAGCAAGAAGTTTCATGAGCGTTTCCCTGTTGGAGGTGATGAGGTGGCGTTTTCAGCGGGAGGTCTTCGCCCCCCTTCCGGTCCGATGATCCGCCCCCATCGGAGGCGGGTATATTTACAGATCCTTCACGAGGCGCAGCGCGTCATAAATCGCCGCATGAGTGTTCCTCGCCGACACCGCATCGCCGATGCGGAACAGCCGGAACGCGGCGCCGGGGTTCTGGTCGAGCGCCTGCGCCCGTCCCTCGGTCAGCGCGTCGTAATCCACCTCGCCCAGATTGCGCGAGAGCGGCTTCAGCTCGAAATAGAGATCGTCCAGCGGCCGGGTGCCGTGGTTGACCACCACCTGATCGACCAGACGCTCGCGCCGGACATCGCCGTAGTCGCTGCCCAGCACCGCGCGCAGCCGGTTGCCCTCGCGCGCCACCGAGAGCAGGCGCCATGTGACGGTGAAGGTCGTGTCGCGCTTCTGCAGGTTGCGCATGTAGGGCACGAGGTTCATCGCCATGACCTCCGGCGCGAAGCTCCGGTCGGGGGTCACGATCTCGACCTGCGCGCCGGTGGCCGAGATCAGATCCGCCGCCTGAAGCGCCGCGTGATCGCCCGCGTCGTCGAAGATCAGCACGGACTGCCCCGGCTTCACATCGCCCGACAGGATGTCCCAGGCCGAGCAGACCAGATCGTTGCCGCTCTCCAGCACCTCGACATGCGGCAGCCCGCCGGTGGCCACGATCACCTCGTCGGGCCCGGTCGCCAGCACATCCGCCGCATCGGCGAAGCTGTTGAAGTTGAAGGTGACGCCGTGCTTCTCGCATTGCGCCGTGCGCCAGTCGATGATGGAGATCATCTCGCGCCGCCGTTCGTCCAGCGCCGTCAGGCGGATCTGGCCGCCCGGCCGGTCCGCCGCCTCGAAGACGGTGACGGCATGGCCGCGCTCGGCGGCGACCCGGGCCGCCTCCATCCCCGCCGGACCGGCGCCGACGATGGTGATCCGCTTCTTCGCCTCCGCCGCCGGAATGCTTTGCGGCATCGTCTGCTCGCGACCCGTCGCCGCATTGTGCAGGCAGAAGGCCATGCCGCCCTGATAGATCCGGTCCAGACAGTAGTTGGCGCCGACGCAGGGCCGGATGTCGTCCTCGCGCCCCTCGATGACCTTGCGCACCAGATGCGGGTCGGCCATATGCGCCCGCGTCATCCCCACCATGTCGAGCTTGCCGCTGGCGATGGCGTGGCGTGCGGTCGCGACATCCGGGATGCGCGCGGCGTGGAAGACCGGGAAGTTGGTCGCGGCCCGGATCTCGCCCGCGAAGTCGAGATGCGGCGCGCTGCGCATGCCCTGGATCGGGATCAGGTCGGTGAGACCCGGATCGGTGTCGATATGGCCCTTCACCACGTTCAGGAAATCGACGAGGCCGCTGGCCTTCAGCTTCTGCGAGACCTCCATCCCCTCGGCCTTCGCCATGCCGCCCGGCAGGTCCTGATCGCCGGTGTAGCGCAGGCCGACGATGAACTCGTCGCCGCAGCGCTCGCGGATCGCGCGCAGCACGTCGAAGGTGAAGCGCAGCCGGTTGTCGAGGCTCCCGCCGTAAGGCGCTTCGAGGTCGTTGGTCAGCGGCGACCAGAACTGCTCGAGCAGGTGGCCGTAAGCCTCCAGCTCGATCCCGTCGACGCCTGCCGCCTTCATCCGCTCAGCCGCATCGGCGAAGTCGCCGATGATGCGGGCGATGTCCCAGTCCTCCATCCGCTTCGGGAAGGCGCGGTGCGCGGCCTCACGCTCGTGGCTCGGCGCCACCACCGGCAACCAGTCGGCCTTGTCCCAGCGGGTGCGGCGGCCGAGGTGCGTCAGCTGGATCATCACGGCCGCGCCGTGGTCGTGACACTCGTCCACCAGCTGCTTCATCCAGCCGACCACCTCGTCCTTCCAGACGAGGATGTTGTTGAACACCGGCGGGCTGTCTCTGGCGACCGAGGCCGATCCCGCGGTCATCGTCAGCGCCACGCCCGCCTTCGCCCGCTCCACGTGATAGGCTCGGTACCGCTCCTTCGGCATCCCGTCCTCGGGATAGGCCGGCTCGTGGCTGGTGATCATGATCCGGTTGCGAAGCGTCAGATGCTTGAGCTGATACGGCTGCAGGAGAGGATCGTTCGACATCGCATCTGCCTTTTCGGTGGAGCTTCACACCAATGTCATCGCGCAAAATGTTCACAGGTGTCAATTAAAATGTCGCAGGTGACCAGAGGCCATACATGCTTGAAATCTTGGCGATTGAAACGGGCATGGGAAGGCTCTATCCCCTGAGCATGAAAGCACGCGACAACACAGAGACCGGGTGGCGCGGATCGCGCGAGGGCTGGCTCGAGGCGGGCTATCGCGCGCTGGTCGAAAACGGCGTGGACGCCGTGAAGATTCAGATACTTGCCAAGCAGCTGGGCCTGTCGCGGACCAGCTTCTACTGGTTCTTCCAGGAGCGGGAGGAGCTGCTGGATGCCCTTCTGGAGATGTGGGAGACGCGCACGACCCAGCCGCTGATCGGCTCGGCCGCACAATATGCCGAAACCCGGGCCGAGGCGATGCTGAACGTCCTCAGCTGTTTCCTGTCGGACGGGTTCGATTCGCGGCTGGAATTCGCGGTGCGCAGCTGGGCGCTGCAGAACGCGGCGGTGGCGGCCCGGATCGAGAGCGCCGACGCCGCCCGCCTCGCCGCGCTTCAGGCGATGCTCGTGCGCTGGGGCCACGCCCCCGGCGAGGCCGACGTGCGCGCCCGCACGATCTATCTCGTTCAGATCGGCTATATCTCGATGCAGGCCAACGAGACGATCGAGACCCGCCTGCTGCGCATCCCGACCTATGTCGAGATCTACACCGGCGCCGCCCCCACCGACCGCGAAATGGCCCGTTTCCGCGCCCGGTTTTCCTGAGGGACCAGCCGAACGCGATGGCGGGGCTGCCGCCGTCACCGATCTTCTCGAACCGGTCATCCTGGCCTGCCCGTCGCACCATTGCCCCGCTCAGCGCCCGGATCTGCGGATCGCGACACCTGTGCGGGCTTTGCCGGGGCAAGTCGCTTCAGAGACCGGCATGGCTTGCACGGCAGCGCCCTGATCGGCGCTGCGGGCAAGGTTCCTGGTCACCGGCGCGGGGCGCAGGCCCCGAAGACATGGCCGGCAGCGCCGGCGGGAGCCAGTTCTCTGTCGCGCAGGATCAGGCTTGCCGGACGATCCGGATCGGCGCAGGCATCGGCAAAGCTTCCGCGCAGGTCATCCGCATATTCGATGCCCAGCACCTGCCCCGCCCCGTAGATGTCCGTATAGGCCGCACATTCCCCCCAACGATGACATTCCTCGACCATGGTGAAGCCGAACCCGACCTCGTCCCTGCCCCTTCTGCCCAGCTCCGGGGTGTTCTTCTGGCCCGAAGCCAGCCCAAGGCCGCGCGCCGCGCTGACGAGAAGCGAAGCAAAGGACAGCGCGTCGTCCAGCGACAGTCTCCCTTCCGCCCGCGTATAGCTGTCCAGATTGTCGAACTCGATGGCGTCGAACCCCTTGTCCGCGCAGGCCCTTATCGCAGGCAGGACCAGATCAAGGTTCGCCGCCCTGCCCTCATCAGTCGAGATGTCGAGGAGGAACTCATCAGGCCAGCCCGGATCGGCCAGCGGCGCCCCGCCCGGTCCCGGGACCAGAAGATCGACCGGCCAATCAACCCCCGGCTGGGTCTGGAAGCCATTGACATAGCAGATGCTGAAATAGCCGGGCGCTGGCTGATCGGTACTGTCGCGCACGACGACGGTGACGCCGGCAGGCGGCGGATAGCCGCCCCCGAGTTGGTAGTCGGCCAAGGCCCCGGCAGGCAAAGGACCGCCATGCGCCAGCGAAGGCTGCAGCAGAACGGCAAGGATCACGGTTACGATACGCATGGCGTCCTGTTGTGTACCTGATGGTATCAATAGCGAAAGATGCGCCACCGCATCAGCAATGAAGTTCGTACGCTTTCAGCGCTCAGGTGACCTTGCCAGTTCGGGGTTGTATCCAACCGGCATCCTATTGGCAGCCGTCGTGAGGGCCGTGAACCGACGCACACATTCGGCTGCGCTCCGTTCGAGCGGAAGCCAAGGCGGGAGCAGGAGACCGGCAAGCGCCATTCTGACGAAACGATTGCAGCGCCTGACGACGCACCCAGGCGGCCGCCTGATGGCTTTTCACATCGGTCGTGGCAGGTGCAGTCGCCAAGCGCCGGACCGCCTCCGTCCCGATCGCAGTGCGTCATCTGAAACGACGCACTGCCGAGCCCTCTCTGCTGCCGCTCTGGCTCAGCTCTTTCTAGACGTCGAAGTTGCTGGGCAGCACGATCATGTCGCGGATGGTCACGTTGCGCGGGCGCGTCAGCATGTACATGAGCGCGTCGGCAACCTCGACCGGTTCCATCAGTGCGCCGGCGTCCTTCATGCGCTGCAGCCGGTCCGGCTCCCAATCGGCCAGCAGGGCCGAGATCACCGGGCCCGGCGAGACCTGCCCGACGCGGACGCCCTGGCCCATCAGCTGGCGGCGCATGGTTTGGACGAAGCAGGTCACCGCCCATTTCGAGGCGGAATAGACCGGCTCGACATGGATCGGCGCATGGCCGGCGATGGAGCTGGTGACGATGATGTCGCCCGAGCCGCGCGCGGTCATATGCGGCGCGACCGCGTGGACGTTCTTCATCACCGCATTCACGTTCAGGTTCAGCATCCGGTCGATGGCGGCGGGATTGGTATCGACCAGATCGCCGCCGATATAGCTGCCCGCGTTGCAGATGAGGATGTCGATCTGGCCGACCTTCTCCAGGATCTCGGGCACCATCGCATTGCAGCTGTCGGCGTCCAGCAGGTCGGTCACCTGCGCCACGGCGTTCGGACCCAGCTCGCTGGTCAGACCGGCCAATGCGTCGGCATTGCGGTCCACCAGCACCACGCGGGCGCCCGCCGCCAGCAGAGCGCGCGTGGCCGCCAGCCCGATGCCCGAGGCGGCCCCGGTGATAGCGGCAACCTTGCCATGCAGATCTTGCGACATCGTATTCTCCTTGGGTGTATGTATCGTCAGACGGCCAGGAAGCCGCCGTCGAGGGGCAGGGCCGCCCCGGTGATCATGGCCGCATCGTCCGACAGCAGCAGCGCGATGGCGCGGGCGACATCTTCGGCCTCGGCGAAGCGGCCCATCGGGTGGCGGGCCATCATCGGGTCGCGCCGGGTCGGTTCGCTCCAGGCGGCGGCTGCCAGTTCGGTGAGGGTGACGGTCGGGGCGATGGCCACGGCGCGGATGCCGTGCGGGCCCAGCTCGCGCGCCATGACCCGGGTTGCGCCTTCCAGCCCGGCCTTGGAGGCCGCATAGACGACATGGTCGGGAAAGCCGCGATGGCCCGCGATGCTGGTCACGTTGACGATGGCGCCGCCACCGCCCGCCGCGATCCGGGCGCGCGCGAATTCCTGCGCGCAGATCAGAGCGCTGCGCAGGTTGATGCCCATCACGGCGTCATAGCCAGCGTCGGACATGTCCAGCAGGCTTTCCAGCACGTTGGTGCCGGCGCAATTCACCAGAAAATCGCAGGTTCCCGCCTGCGCCATCGCGGCCCGCGCGGCTGCCGGATCGGAGAGATCGGCAACGATGGCCTCGGCTGCCGGCAGGCTGTCCAGATCGGATTGCGTGCGGCTGATGGCGACGACGCGCGCGCCGCGTTCGGCCAGCAGAATGGCGGTCGCCCGACCGATGCCCTTGCCTGCGCCGGTGATGATGACGGATTTACCCGTGAACGGCATCTTGGTCTCCTTTCAATGCGGCGTCCACCACGCCTCGCAGGTCACGCGCGGTGGCCTGGAGCGTCAGGAACGCCTGATAGCGTGCGGCGTGCAGCGCCCGACTGTCGGGCGCGGGATGATGCGTGGTCTGCACGCTCGACATGGCGGGCATCGCCGCTTCCAGATCGGAGAAGATGCCACCGGCCACGGCGCCCAGCATGGCGGCCCCCAGCAGGACGGGCTCTTCGCTGCTCGCGGCGTCCACGGGCAAGCCGGTTGCGTCGGCCAGCAGCTGTCGGATCAGCGGATGGCGCCCGGCGCCGCCGCTGATGGCGATCCGCCGGACCTCGGCGCCATGCGCGGCCTGCGTCGCGATGATCTGGCGCAGGCCATACCCCAACCCGCAGATCCCCGCGACATACAGCGCCACCAGGGACGGCAGGCCCGTCTCCATCCCCTGCCCGCTGAGGATGGCGCGGGCCTGCGGTTCGGCGAAGGGGGCGCGGTTGCCGAGGAACTCCGGCACGACATGCAGGTGGGCTGCCTCCCGCACGGTCTCGGGGCTTGCCTGGTCTGCCAGCCATTCCGGCAAGGACAGGCCCTGCGCCTGCGCCAGTGCGACAGCCTGATCATGCGCCGGATGCAGCCGCAGCAGATGGTCGATGGCCGCGCCCGCCACCGATTGCCCGCCCTCGTTCAGCCACATGCCGGGCATCATCGCCGAGAAATACGGCCCCCAGACGCCGGGCACGAAGGCCGCTTCGCGTGTCGTCGTCATGGTGCAGGACGAGGTGCCGAAGACATAGCCGAGCGTCGCCACCGGCTCGCCAGCGGCGGCCACAGTGCCCACGCCTCCCGCATGCGCGTCGATCAACCCGGCGCCGACGGCGATGCCGGAGGGCAGGCCCATGGCGCACGCGGCGTCCGGGGACAGGCCCTGCTGCAAGGGGGTCGCGGGAGGAACGACCTCCGTGCCGATGCGGGCGAAGCCCTCCTCCGCCAGAACGCCCAGCCCGATCGCGCGGAAGTAGTCGGCGTCCCAGCGGGCCTCATGCGCAAGATAGGTCCATTTGCAGGTCACGGTGCAGGTGGATCGCGCCGTGCTGCCCGTGGCCTTCCAGGTCAGGAAATCGGTCAGGTCGAAGAAGTGCCGGGCCGCGGCAAAGACCTCCGGGCGGTTCTCTTGGAGCCAGAGCAGCTTGGGCGTCTCCATCTCCGGGGAGATGCGGCCACCGACATAGCGCAGCACCGCGTGGCCGCCCGCGTTGATCCGTGCAGCCTGATCCACGGCGCGGTGGTCCATCCAGACGATGATGTCGCGCTCTGGGTGGTCCGGATCGCCGACGCCCAGGGGCGCATCGCCCACCACGACCAGCGAACAGGTCGCATCGAACCCGATGCCCGCGACGCTGGCCGGGTCGATCCCCGCCTGCGCCAGCGCCTTGCGCGTCGCCGCGCAGACCGCATCCCAGACCTGCGCGCTGGACTGCTCGGCGATGCGCCCGTCGGGGCGGTGCATGGCGATGTCGCATTTCCCCGTGCCGAGCAGCGCGCCCCGCGCGTCGAAGACGCCTGCGCGGGCCGATCCGGTGCCGACATCGATGCCGATGACGTGACGATCCATCAGCGCCACTCACGCCCGATGTAGATCGCCAGCAGGATGATCAGGCCCTTGATGACGTCCTGCAGATAGGGGTTGATGCCCATCAGGTTCAGGCCGTTGTTCAGGATGCCCAAGAGCACCGCCCCGATCAGCGTGCCGAGGATCAGCCCGCGTCCGCCGGCAATGGCCGTCCCGCCCAGCACGACGGCGGCAATGGCGTCCAGCTCGAAACCCACGCCCGCATTGGGCTGGCCGCTCATGAGACGGCCGGTCAGCACGATGGCCGCCAGGGAGGCCGTCAGCCCCGAGATTGCATAGACCGCCAGCTTCACCTGCCGCGTGCGCACGCCGGACAGGCGGGCCGCGGTCTCGTTGCCGCCGATGGCATAGACATGGCGACCGAAGGACGTGCCCTGAAGCAGCACCCAGGCCAGCGCATAGACGATGATCATGATGATGACCGGCACCGGGATGATGCCGATGCGGCCCACGCCGAACCACGACACCCAGCCCGGCAGCCCGCTGATCGGATAGCCGCCCGAATAGATCAGCCCCAGACCGCGGGCGATGCCCATCGTCGCCAGCGTCACGATGATCGCGGGCATCTTGCCCCAGGCCACCAGCGCGCCGTTGAACAGGCCCAGGCCGACCCCGACCAGCAGAGCGGCGGCGATGCCGAGACCGCCGTGCAGGCCCATGTTCACCATCACGCCGGCCGCGGCCGTCCCAGCCAGGGCCATGACCGCGCCGACCGACAGGTCGATGCCGCCGGTCAGGATGACGAAAGTCATGCCTACCGCCAGAATGCCCACGACCGACACTTGCCGCAGCACGTTCAGGACGTTGTCAACGGTGAAGAAATTGTCGCTGGCGAAGGTCATCAGGACCGATACGACGATCAGGCCGACCAGCGGCAGCGCCAGCGGCGAATGCAGCAGCCAGTCGAGGGCGCGATGCCTTGCGGTGCTTGCGACAGTGGCGTCATGCGACATGGTGAACCTTCCCCGTGGTGGCGTGTGTCATGATCTGTTCGGAGGTGATCGCGCTGCCCTCGACCGTCGCGACGATTCCGCCGGAGCGGAAGACGCAGACGCGATCGGCCATGCCGATGATTTCAGGCAGCTCGGACGAGATCATGATGATGGCGTATCCCTGCGCGGTGAAGTCGCGCATCAGTTGATAGATTTCGGCCTTGGCGCCGACATCGATGCCCCGCGTGGGCTCGTCGAAGATCAGCACGCGCATGTCGTGGTTCAGCCAGCGGGCGATCACGACCTTCTGCTGGTTGCCGCCCGACAGCGTGTCGACGCGGGCGCGCGGCCCCTGCGCCTTGACGCGGACCTGATCCATCGCCGTCTGCGTGCAGGCCAGTTCCTTCTTGAAGTCGATGAACCAGTGGCCCCGCTGGTACTTGCCGTAATTGTTCAGGGACACGTTCTGCAGGATGGAGAAGGCGGTGATCAGCCCCTGATCCTTGCGGCTCTCGGGCAAGAGGCCGATGCCATGCGCCAGCCCGTCTGCAGCGTCGCGCAGGCGTCTTTCGGCTCCGTCGACGCGAACCGTGCAGCGCGCCGCCGCATATTCGCCGAGGATCGACAGCACCGTCTCGGTGCGGCCCGATCCGACCAGACCGGCGAAGCCCAGGATCTCGCCCGCGCGCAGCTGGAAGGAGGATACCGGGCCGCCGCGACGCAGCTGCACCTCCACGGCCTCGAGCACGATGCGGGCGGCGGGCTCCAGAGTGGGCTTGGGGGGAAAGCTGTTCTCGATCCGCCGACCGACCATCATCTCGACCAACTGGTCGACGGTCACGTCAGCCACATCGGTGCTGCCGACATACTGGCCGTCGCGCAGCACGGTGATCCGGTCGCAGATCTCGAAGATCTCGTCCAGGTGGTGCGAGATGAAGACGATCGCCACGCCGGAGGCGCGCAACTCGCGCATGACCTTGAACAGGTGTTCGGTTTCCGACGGGGTGAGGGTCGCGGTCGGCTCATCCAGCACGAGGATGCGCGCCTCCAGCGACAGGGCCTTGGCGATCTCCACGAATTGCTGTTCGGCGACCGACAGCCGGGCGATCGGCACGTCCAGCGGCAGATCGACTTCCAGCTTCTTCAGGATCGCCTGCGCCCGGGTGCGCATCGCCTTGCGGTCCAGCAGGCCGAAAGCGTTGCGCTTCTCCCGCCCCAGGAACATGTTCTCGACCGCGTTCAAGCCGGGGATCAGGCTGAATTCCTGAAAGACGATACCGATGCCGGCTGCAATCGCCGCGTCATAGGTCGGAAAATGCCGGGGCTGCCCGTCGATCAGGATCTGCCCCTCGCTAGGCTGAATGATGCCGCTGACGATCTTCATCAGGGTCGATTTGCCCGCACCGTTCTCGCCCAGCAGGGCGTGAACCTCGCCGGCGCGGACCTGCAGATCGACGCCATGCAGGACCTCGATCCGGCCGAAGCTTTTGCGTATTCCCCTGAGTTCCAGCATCACGTCTCCCCTGTGGCTGGCCGCGCCCCGCAAAGGGGCGCGGCCGGGTTCTTACCAGCTGAAGTCAGCGGCGTTTTCGGCGTCAACGGTGCGCACGTCGATCGGCACCTCGGTGGGAACCACGCGGGCGCCCCAGTATTGCGCCAGCGCCATGCCGAGACCCACGCGAACCTGGTCGCGCGGGAATTGCGCGGTGGTCTGGATGAAGGCCGTGCCGTCGGCGATGGCCTTCACCGCCTCGGGAGCGCCGTCGACCGAGGTCAGCTTGATGTCGCGCCCCGAGCCCTGGATGGCCGCCAGCGCGCCCATGGCGCCGCCGTCGTTGACCGAGAAGATGCCGGCCAGGTTCGGATGCGACTGGATCATGTTCTCGACCACGCCGAGAGCGACCGAGCGGTCCTGACGACCGTTCTGCGTGTCGACCAGGGTGATGCCCTCATGTTCCGCGAGGGCTGCCTTGCAGCCTTCGACGCGCTGCAGGATCGGCACGACCGGGATGCCGTCCAGGATCGCGACCTCGCCCTTGCCCTCCAAGGCCTCCGCCATGTAGGCGCAGGACTGGTAGCCTGCATCCCGGTTCTTCGACCCGACGAAGGTGTCGACCGGGCCGTTGGCATTGGCGTCGACCGCCACCACGATCACGCCCTGATCCTTGGCCATGCGCACCGCGGATTCCACACCGGCGCTGTCGGTCGGGTTCAGCAACAGGATGTCGATGCCCTGCTGCAGCATGTCCTCGACGTCGGAGATCTGCTTGGCCACGTCATGGCCCGCATCGGTCACGATCACCCGGGCGCCGATCTGCGCGGCGGCCTCGTTCAGGGCCTCCTGCATGGAGACGAAATAGGGGTTGTTCATCTCCTGGAACGTCATGCCGATGGTCAGCTGATCGTCCTGGGCTGCGGCCATGCCGCCCGTTGCGGCCAACGCCAAAGCAGCGACGGATGCGGTCTTGAGCAAGGTCTTCATGTTAGTCCTCCCGTTGAGTTGTGCAGTCGGTAGTCCCCCTCCGGTCGCAGGCCGAAGAGCCTGCGGGGTCGAAGGGTATGGGGTGGGGCGCCGATCCTAGCCAGCCATGCGGATCGTCTGGTTGGCGGCGAAGGTCGCGCGGAACTCCGATGGCGCCATCTTCTTCAGCTTGAGGAAATGGCGGTTGAAGTTCGACAGGTTCGAGAACCCGACGTCGAAGCAGATGTCGGCGACCTTGGCCTCAGGGTCCGACAGCAGCATGTGGCAGGCAAGGTCGATCCGCATCTGGTTGCGGTAGCGCACCAGCGTCGTGCCGGTATGGCGCTTGAAGGATCGCGAAAATGCGCTCTGGCTCTGCCCGGTCAGGTCGGCCAGCTCGGTTTCGCTGACCGGCTCGAGCAGGTTTTCACGCAGATGCCCGAGAGCGCGGTTCATGTCCGAGTCGCCCGAGCGCTGCAGATCCAGCACGAAGCTGAGGCTCGCCAGGGTCTGCGACTTCGGCGCGTTCGCCAGAAGGTCCAAGATCTGGAAGAACAGCCCCAGCCTGCGCACCCCCCGAGCCTCGATCAGCAGGCTCATGAGCGGCCGCACGGCGCGGGACGTCACATCATCGAACAGGATGCCCCGGCGGCTGCGCTCCAGCAGGCTCCGGACGCCCTCCATCTCGGGGAAGGCGCAGGCCCGGTCGACGAAGCTCTCGGGGAACTGGATGACCTCGGTGCGACAGGGCACGATCTCGCCGGGACTGATGTCGCTGATCCAGTTCTGCGGCAGGTTCGGGCCGGTCATGATCAACTGGCCGGGACCGAAGTCGCCGACGTGATCGCCGATGTAGAACTTGCCGGAGGTCGCAACGACCAGGTGGATCTCGTATTCGGGGTGGAAATGCCAGCGCACGGTCCGGAAGGGATAGCCGTGCTTCCAGGCCGCGAAGGACTCGCCCTTGCGTATATGAACCAGCTCCAGATCAGGCTGCATATCCTCCCCCTTTCCGCGCCAGCACGGGTCGTCAAGACGACGCCGGCTCCTCCAGGCACTGCCCTACAATTAACATGGATCAGCGGGTGCAGCCACGACGGCACGGGAAAAGTTCTGATACTTTTTTGACGCCGGACGCGTGATATTCATCAACGGCCAGCACCGGCCCGCCGTCAACACGAAGCCAGATTGCTGCCATGCAGCATAGCAGGCTGAAGCTCCGCGGGGAATGACGGAAAAGGCCGCATCCGAAGCGGATGCGGCCTTCCATAATCAGCCCAGTGCGGGCCTATACTTTTCGCTCACCCGCGATCAGCTCTCGGGCATCTCGATCTGGATCTTGACGTCGGTGTCCCGCGCCTCGACGGCGCGATCGAATGCCGCGATGCTGTCTGCAAACGGCAGCGTGGCGGAGATCAGCGGCTTCAGATCCACCTTGCCCGCCGCGATCAGCGCGATCGCCCGGTCGTACATGTTGGCGTAGCGGAAAACGGTTTCGATCCGCAGCTCCTTCGCCTGAAGCCCGACGATATCGACCGGGACCGGATCGACCGGCATGCCGACCAGAACCACCGCGCCGCCCGGACGGGCCAGCTGGGGCAGACCCAGAATGGCAGGCGCCGCGCCCGAGCATTCGAACACCACATCCGCTCCCCAGCCGCCCGTCGCATCGGCGATGGCCGTCGCGGCGGAGGTATTGCGGATGTTGATCGTCTCAATCCCCGGATAGGCGCCGATGATGTCGAGCTTGGGCTGCGCCAGGTCCGACACGAAGACCTTCGCGCAGCCCCCGGCCAGCGCCGCAAGCGCGGTCATCATCCCGATGGGGCCGGCCCCGGTCACAAGCGCGATGTCGCCCGGCTGGATGCGGGCGCGGGAGGCGGCCTGCATGCCGATGGCAAAGGGCTCGACCATGGCCCCTTCGGCAAAGGACACGGACTCGGGCAGCACATAGGTGAATGCCGCCGGATGGACGACCTCAGGCGTCAGACAGCCATGGATCGGCGGGGTCGCCCAGAACCGCACCGAGGGATCGACGTTGTAGATCCCCAGCTTGGAGGCGCGGGACGTCGGATCCGGTATGCCGGGCTCCATGCAGACGCGGTCGCCGACCTTCAGATGGGTCACGTCACGACCGACCGCGATGACGACACCCGAGGCCTCATGGCCCAACACCATCGGCTGCTCCACCACGAAGGGGCCGATCTTGCCGTGGGTGTAATAATGGACATCCGATCCGCATATTCCCACGGTCCTGACCGCGATACGGACGTCCGTCGCGGTCAGCTCCGGGACCGCATCGATGGAGCGAAGCGCCAAGCAGCCCTTCTTCTCCAGTACCAGTGACATTGCCATGATGGTTCCTCGACCCGACATTCCCAACAGATCACGATCAACACGCCGCAATGGGCAATGTAAATCCCTTGCCGCAGGCACATCGAAAAATTCCCCGGGAGCAGAAAAAACATACCACTTCTGATCGCCATCCTGCGCAGCGTCCTGCAGGGGGATGCCGCGACATTCCCGCTTCCCGCACGGCAGTTCCCTGCGGTGTTTTGTCAGCGGAACATCGACCGACGCGGGTTCTCCAGCAGCCTGCTGAAGAGGTCTGCGGGCTGAGGCCCCGATCCGAGGCGGTGGGCGCACTCCTGCATGCGCCCCTCGCCCCCTCCCAAAGCCACAACGCCTTACCAGTCCAGCGTCTTCGCCAGCGAGATGTGGAACGACCGGCCGGTCGCGTTGTCCTGCACCAGATTGTTGCGGTAGGTCGCGTCGAACAGGTTGTCGATGCCCGCGTTCAGGGAGAAGCCGCCGAAGGCGCCGTCCTCGGGCGTCCAGGTCAGGAAGACGTCATGCGTGTCGTAGCTGCCTGCGCTGGTCGCCGCCGAGGAGGTGGTGATTGCGTCGAAATAGCTCGCCCGCCAGGCAAGGGTCAGGTTCCGCGCCGGAAGCTTGCGGCCAAGGGTGATGGCCACATTCTCTGCGGGCGTGTCGGCCAAGGTCAGGCCGGTCTCGCCGTCGCGCGAATGGACATTGGAATAGGCCAGCTGCGCGAACCACGCCTCGGCGTCATAGGCGGCCTCCAGTTCCGCCCCCCAGATCTCGGCTTCATCGACGTTGGAGTAATAGGCCACCGATCCCGGCGTGCCGACCGGCACGATGGGGCGGTCGGTCGTGGCGATCAGGTTGGTCACATCGTTGCGGAAGGCGGTCGCCTTCAGCTTCAGGCTGTCGTCGCCGGAAATCAGCCCGTCGCGCTGGAAGGTGAAGCCGAGCTCGATGGTCTCGGCCTCCTCCTTCTCCAGATCGAGGCTGGCGGTGCGCGGCACGGCGATCAGACCGGGGCCGCGGGAAGCCGGGCCTTCGGTGGAATAGAGCTCGTCCAGCGTCGGCATCCGCTCGGTCCGCGCCAGCGATCCGAAGATCGACCAGCTGTCGTCGATCCGGTACATCGCCGCCAGCTTCGGCGAGACAGAGGTCTCCGACTGGTTCCTGCCTCCGGCGGCCGCCGCCGCGTCGCTCGGGGTGATGTCGCCCATGTCGATGCGCAGGCCGGGGATCAGCGTCAGCCGGTTGTTCCAGGTGAACTCGCCCTGCGCATAGAGGCCCAGCCGCCGGTCCGTGCCCTCGGGGTGGAAGGCCAGCGCGCCCTGCGACGAGGTGGCGACGCGTTCCTGCTCCGACAGTTGCAGGCCGGTGGTCACGTAATTCTCCCAGACGCCGCTGCTGAGGTCGGAGGTGTTCTCGAGCTTCACCCCCTTGGTGCGATAGGCGAAATCCGACTCGCACAGCACCTGGGTCTGCCCCGGGGCGCAGAGGAAGCCGAAGGAGAAGTCGTCCTTCTTCACCTCGGTATCGGTCCAGAACGCCGTCGCGGTGATATCGAGCAGCGGATTGGCGGCGAAGCCGTGCCGATAGGTCAGGGTGAACGTGTCGTCGAGCGTGTGGAGATCAGCGGTGCCGAAGCCCGCCGCCGCCGCCCCGCCGGTCTGCGCGACGATGGTGTCGTCGAGATCGCTGTCGCTGCGCGAGACCGACAGGCTCAACGACTGCTCGCCCTCGTCGCCGAAGCTGAAGCTGCCCTTGGCGAGCCCCGACCAGCGGTCATAGGCGGTGCCGGCGATGTCGGTGCCGTCGCCGTCCTGCTGGTCCTGCCCGGTAGACCAGTTCAACGCACCGAGGAGTTCGGCGTTCTCGGTCGGTCGGGTGGCATAGATCACCCCTGCCCGCTTGCCGTTGCCGTTGCTGTCGTAGCCGGTCTTGAACCGGAGCGCCGTGGTCTTGCCCGGGGCGAGGAAATCCGACGCGTCCTTGGTGGTGAAGTTCACCGCGCCGCCGATGGCGCCCGAGCCGTAGAGCGTCGAGGAGGCGGGGCCGCGCAGCACCTCGACCCGCTTGAACAGCTCCAGATCGCCGAAGAACGACCCCATGCGGTATTGCTCGAAGAACTTCGGCGCGCCGTCCACCGTGACGGCGATGCGGGCTTCGCTGGCGGTCTGTTCGGTGTTGCCGATGCCGCGGATGTTGAAGGCCTGACCCGCAATGCGCGCCGAGGCGCCGGCTGCCTGCACCCCGGGAACCGAGGCGAAGAGGTCGCCGATGGTCAGCGGCTGCTCGCGGTCGAGGTCTTCCTGCTCGATCACGGTGACGGCCTGCGGCGTGTCGATAGCGACGCGCTCGGTCCCGGCGCCGAAGATGAGACGGGCAAGCAGGGTGATGGGGCCCTCGCCCTCCTGCGCCGCGGCAGGGCCGGCGCAGGCGAGGATCACGGCGGTGGACAGGAAGAGGCGCGCGCGGGGCGCGGGGAGAAGACCAGTGGACATGCGGAACCCTTGGGCAGGAGCACGGGCGCTGGCAGTCTCGCTGGCGATGCGGTTGAGGCTTGATCGACGATGCGGAAGGCGATACTTAACCTGACAGATAGAGTCAACAATCTCCGTGCTTCCGCACAACGCCGCCAGCCGGGGCCCTCGCCCGCAGCGCCAGTCACGCGTCTTTAATCCCCCGGGTCGCACCGACCCGCCGTGAAAGGACCGACCATGGCCGAGCGTTTCAGCCCCTCCCATATCCGGGCGCTCCGCGCCGAAGACCCCAAGGCCCGGCCCCGCGATTTCGCCGAAGCGCGGGGCCTGACCGAGGCCGATCTGGTCGCGGCCCATGTCGGCCATGGCGCGACGGCCATCGTCTCGGAGCCCGACCGGCTGATGCCGCTGATCGGCGATCTGGGCGACGTGCTGGCGCTGACCCGCAACGATCATTGCGTCCACGAGCGGCGCGGGACCTACAGCGACTTCCACAGCGGCGGCCACGCCGCGATGGTGCTGGGGGCGGAGATCGACCTGCGCATTTTCCCCGCCCACTGGCGCCACGCCTTCGCGCTGGAAGAGGGCGACAGGCGCAGCCTGCAGATCTTCGACGCGCAGGGCGACGCGGTGCACAAGGTGCATCTGACGCCGGAGTCGGATGTGACCGCCTTTGGGCGGCTGGTCGCGGCGCTTGCGCTTCCCGAACAGCAGGAGGATCTGCGGCTGTCGCCCCGCCTGCCTGTGGAGCCCGCAAAGGCCGATCCGGCCCGCGCGTCGCAGCTGCGGCAGGAGTGGGAGGCGATGACCGACACGCATCAGTTCCTGAAGCTGACCCGCAAGCTGAAGATGAACCGGCTCGGCGCCTATCGCATCGTCGGCGCGCCACACGCCCGGCTGCTTGCCCCGGAGGCGGTGACCCGGGTGCTGGAGGCGGCGGCGGCGCAGGCCGTGCCGCTGATGATCTTCGTCGGCAATCTGGGCTGCATCCAGATCCACGGCGGGCCCATCGAACGGATCGTGCCGATGGGGCCCTGGATCAACGTGATGGACCCGCGCTTCAACCTGCATCTGCGCGCCGACCGGATCGCCGAGGTCTGGGCGGTGGCCAAGCCGACCCAGCGCGGGATGGCGATCAGCGTCGAGGCTTTCGATGCGGCGGGCGGGTTGATCCTGCAGATCTTCGGTCAGCGCACCGAGGCCGGGCTGGATAACTGGAACGGGCTCGTCGCGGGGCTGGCCGCGTTGCAGGCCGTGCCGGCATGATCCGCGCGCTGATGCTTGCGGCGCTGCTGCCGTTTCCGGCCCTGTCGGCCGAGCGGGTCGTCGTGCTGGGCGGCTCGGTCGCCGAGATCGTCGCGGCCCTTGGCCGAACCGGCTCACTGGTCGCGCGCGACTCCACCTCCACCTTCCCGCCCGAGGTGACGGCCCTGCCCGATGTCGGCTATGTCCGGGCGCTGTCGGCGGAAGGCGTGCTGTCGGTCGCGCCGGATCTGATCTTGGCCGAGCAAGGCGCCGGTCCGCGCGAGGCGGTGGCCGTGCTGCAGGCGGCGGGCGTCGACTATGTGACCGTGCCCGAGAACCACACGCCGGCGGGTGTGCTGGACAAGATCAGGGTGGTCGCCGCGGCGCTGGACGAGGAGGACGCGGGCGAAGCGCTGGCGCAGCGCGTGGCCGAGGGGCTGGCGAGCGCCGAGGCCCGGGCGGCCAGTGTCCCGCAGCGCAAGCGGGTGCTCTTCATCCTGTCGCTGACCGGCGGGCGGGTCACGGCGGGCGCGGCGGAGACCGCGGCGGAGGGCATCCTCGAACTGGCGGGGGCCATCAACGCGGCGGAAGGCTTTTCCGGCTACAAGCAGATGACCGACGAGGCGGTGCTGGCGGCGGCGCCCGATGCGATCCTGATGATGGACCGTGAGGGCGACCGCAGCGTCACCGATGCGCAGATCACCGCCCACCCGGCGCTGTCGGCGACGCCTGCCGTGAAGACGGGCGACATCCTCCGCATGGACGGGCTGTTGATGCTCGGCTTCGGCCCGCGCACACCCGAGGCCGCGGCGCAGCTTCATGCCGCCCTCTATGGCGCGCGCTGAGATGACCGGGGGTCTTCTCACCCGCCACGCCCCTGCCGGCGACCGCAGCGGGCGGGCGACCACTACGCTCGGCCTGCTCCTGCTGCTCGTTGCGGCGATGTCGATACTGTCGATCGGCAGCGGCGCCTCCGGGGTGTCGCTGCCGCATGTGCTGCAGGATCTGCTGCGCGGGCAGGAGATCGAGGCGCGTGACCGGCTGATCCTCTGGGGCATCCGGCTGCCGCGGCTGGCGATGGGGCTTCTGGTGGGGGCGGCGCTCGCCGTGTCGGGCGTGCTGATGCAGGGGCTGTTCCGCAACCCGCTGGCCGATCCGGGCATCGTCGGTGTCGGCTCCGGCGCCGGGCTGGGCGCGGCGCTGGCCATCGTGCTGGGGCCGTGGCTGCCGGCCGTCCTGCCGACGCTCTGGCTGGTGCCGCTCGCGGCCTTCGCGGGCGGATGGGCGATGACGGTGCTGCTCTACCGCACGGCGACGCGAGGGGGACAGACCTCGGTCGCGACCATGCTGCTGGGCGGGCTGGCCTTCGGCGCGCTGGCTGAGGCGGCGCGGGGCCTCCTGACCTATCTTGCCGATGACCAGCAACTGCGCGATCTGACCTTCTGGTCGATGGGCTCGCTGGCCGGGGCCAGCTGGCGGAAGGTCGGCGCGGCGCTGCCCCTGATCCTGCCGGTGCTGCTTCTGGCGCCGCTGATGGCGCGGGGGCTGAACGCGCTGGCGCTTGGCGAGGCCGCGGCGCGGCATCTGGGCATCCCGGTGCAGCGGGTGAAGCGGCTGGCCGTGCTGGGCGTCGCCTCGGCCACTGGCGCGTCGGTGGCGATGGCGGGCGGGATCGGCTTCATCGGCATCGTCGTGCCGCATCTGTTGCGGCTGGCGACCGGGCCGGACCACCGCTTCCTGTTGCCGAACGCGGCGCTGCTCGGGGCGGCGCTGCTGGTGGGCGCGGATGTGGTGGCGCGGCTGATCGTGGCCCCCGCCGAAATGCCGATCGGCATCCTGACGGCGGTGATCGGCGCGCCGGTCTTCCTGTGGATCCTGCTGCGACAGGGCTACGGGCTGGATCTGCAATGATCGAGACCCGGGATTTCTGCGTCTCATTGGGCCGCCGCCCGGTGCTGCACGACATCCGCCTCCTCGCCCCAGCCGGAGAGCTGACGGCCATCGTCGGCCCGAACGGGTCGGGCAAGACCACCCTGCTGCGGGCGCTGGCGGGCGATCTGCCCTATGCCGGAAGCGCCACGCTGGACGGGCAGGAGATCGCCGGGATCCCCGTAGCCGAGCTGGCGCTGCGCCGGGGCGTGTTGCAGCAGGCGACCAGCCTGTCCTTTCCCTTCACGGTTCTGGAGGTCGTCCGGCTGGGACTCCTGCGCAGGGAAGACGCTTCGCTGGCGCATCAAGCGCTGCGGCAGGTCGATCTGGAGGGCTATGCCGGGCGGCTCTATCAGGAACTGTCCGGCGGGGAGCAGCAGCGGGTGCATCTCGCCCGGATGCTTGCCCAGGTCGGCGCGCCCGCGGGCCCCGAAGGCCAGCGCTGGCTCTTCCTCGACGAGCCGGTCTCGAGCCTCGACATCGGCCATCAGCTGCAGGTCATGCAGCTGGCGCAGGGCTTCGCCGCCTCTGGCGGCGGGGTGCTGGCCGTGATGCACGACCTGAACCTGACGGCGATGTTCGCGCAGCAGGTGGTGCTGATGTCGCGCGGGCGGGTGGCGGGCGCAGGGAGTCCGGCGCAGGTGTTCGACGACGGGCTGCTGTCGCAGGTCTACGGCCTGCCGCTGCGAGTGAACACGGCGCCGCGCGACCTGCCCTATGTGCTGCCGCAGACGGCGTTGACGTTTTCGGACCGGTAGCGGCGAGCTCACCCACTGCCGGCGGCCGCCCTCCCCCCGGCATGCGGCGGGACGAGGTGCAGACCCGGCACGGGCGACATGGCGGCGCTGCAGCGCAACCTTGCCCGGATGCGGGCTTTTGTCGATGAGCGCGGGCTGTGCCTGCGCCCCGATGCCAAGGCCCCTCGGCCAGTCTCGTGCGGCGGCAGATCGAGACCGACTTCAGGGGCGGCGGCGTCTGGCCATGGACCGGCCATGCAGCCCCTGCATACCCGGTCTGCCGATCCCGCCTGACGCGGCATCCCCGGTTGTGGTCGGCGCGCGGCGCTTCCACAGTCGCGCGACTGCGGAGGATTCTAGAGGAGGATGAGTGTGACCATCAATGCAGACGAGCGCATCCGGCATCCGGGACTGCGGCAGCGGGTGGTTTCGGCGGAGGCGGCGGCGGCCCATATCCGTGACGGCATGGTGGTTGGGATGAGCGGCTTCACCCGGGCGGGCGAAGCCAAGGCGGTGCCGATGGCGCTGGCCGAACGGGCGAAGACCGAGCCGCTGAAGATCACGCTGATGACCGGGGCGAGCCTCGGCAACGATCTCGACAAGACGCTGGCCGAGGCGCATGTGCTGTCGCGACGCATCCCGTTCCAGTCCGATCCGGCGCTGCGCCGCGCGATCAACGCCGGCGAGGTGATGTTCATCGACCAACACCTGTCGGAGACGGTGGAGCAACTGCGCACCCGGCAGATCCCGGCGGTGGATGTGGCGGTGATCGAGGCCGTGGCGATCACCGAGACCGGCGGCATCGTGCCCACCACCTCGGTCGGCAACTCGGCCAGTTTCGCCATCCTCGCCGAGAAGGTGATCGTCGAGATCAACCTGAACCAGCCTGCCGGGCTGGAGGGCCTGCACGACATCTACATCCCGACCTACCGGCCGAACCGGATGCCGATTCCCGTGGTGACCCCGGAAAGCCGGATCGGCCTGCCGTTCATCCCGATCCCGCCGGAGAAGATCGCCGCCATCGTGGTGACGGAAAAGCTCGACAGCTCCTCCACCATCCTCGATCCCGATGCCGACACCCGGGCCATCGCCGGGCATCTGAGCGAGTTCCTGCTGCACGAGGTGGCGCAGGGCCGGCTGGACCACACGCTGCAACCCTTGCAGGCCGGGATCGGCACCATCGCCAATGCGGTGCTGCACGGTTTTCTCGACACGCCGTTCCACGGGCTGAAGATGTATTCCGAGGTGCTGCAGGATTCGACCTTCGACCTGATCGATTCCGGCAAGATGACCTTCGCCTCGGGCTCGTCGATCACCCTGTCGGCGGAGAAGTACCGGCAGGTGCTGCCACGGCTGGCGGAGTACAAGCCGAAGCTGATCCTGCGGCCGCAGGAGATCTCGAACCATCCGGAAGTGGTGCGGCGGCTCGGCCTCATCTGCATCAACACGGCGCTGGAGTTCGACATCTACGGCAACGTGAACTCGACGCATGTTATGGGCACGAACATGATGAACGGCATCGGAGGATCGGGCGACTTCGCCCGCAACGCCTATCTGTCGGTCTTCGTGACGAAATCGGTGGCCAAGCACGGGCATGTCTCGTCGGTGGTGCCGATGGTGAGCCATGTCGACCATACCGAGCATGACGTGGATATCCTGGTGACCGAGATCGGCCTCGCCGACCTGCGCGGCCTCGCTCCGCGCGAGCGGGCTGCGGTGATCATCGCCAACTGCGTTCACCCGCAGTATCGCGACGCCTTGCAGGATTACTACCAGCGCGCCGTGCAGCGCGGTGGCCACACCCCGCATGTGCTGGAAGAAGCGCTATCTTGGCACATCCGCCTGCGGGAAACCGGCCGGATGGATTGAGGCGCGCGCCGTCAGGCGCAGTTTCGTCGCGGCGTCCGACAGAGGTCGCCAGAGAATGCCGAACCCCGGGAGATCGGCGCCCTCCCGGGGTCTCGCCCCGCCGCCGGATCGCCGCCAGCACCTCATAGCCGTCCTGCCCCGGCAGCTTGATGTCCAGAACCACGAGATCGGGGGGCAGGCGCTGGTGATGGGCGAGCCCGGTCGAGCCATCGCGGGCGCAGATCACCCGGAACCCCTCGCGGGCGAAGTAGGTCTGCGGCGACGTCATCCGCGCGGCGCGGAATGACCTGCATCGCAGCGCCATCGATGATGCGGTTGCCGATCGGGTCGCCGAGGCCTACGTCGCGGCGGCGCGCCTCGCCCTGATCGGAGACCACGACGACCTGCCCCGCACCGTCTCAGTGGCGCAGGACGGCATCCTCGGGCAGGAGCAGGGCGTCGGGCACGACGCCGCGCGCCAGCCGGGTGCGGACGAACATGCCGGGCAGCAGCTCACTTGACCCCGCGCGGAACAAGAAAGGCAAAGAGGCCGACGCGTGCTGGGTGTCCTCGCCTTCGGGGCGCCCCTCGCTTTCCCCCGGGGCGAGGCCGCCGATGCGCTCACCCCGCGGTCCAGCCCCCGTCCAGCATCAGGGCGCTGCCCGTCATCAGCGCGGAGGCGTCGGAGGCCAGGAAGACCGCCGCCCCGATGATGTCATCCGCCACGCCGAGCCGGCCGAGCTTGATCTTGGAGAGCACCTCGTCGCGGAAGGCGGGGTCGGCGAAATAGGGTCGCGTCAGCGGGGTGTCGATGAAGGTCGGGCAGATCGTGTTGACGCGGATGCCGCGCGGGCCGAGCTCGATCGCCGCGGCCTTGGTGAAGCCCTCCAGCCCCCATTTCGAGGCGCAGTAGAGCGAGCGGTTCGCGGCGCCGACATGGCCCATCTGGCTGGACATGTTGATGACCGACCCGGCAAGGCCCTCGGCCAGCATCCGGCCGGTCACCGCCTTGACCACGAAGATGGCGGCGCGCAGGTTCAGCCCCAGGATCAGGTCGCAGTCCTCCGGGGTGATCTCCGACAGCGGCCGGGGGCGGTTGGTGCCGGCGTTGTTCACCAGGACGTGGAAGGCCGGGCGCGCCTCGATCTGCGCGGCGAAGCCCGCGATATCGGTGACATCCGCCACCAGGGCCTCCGCCGCCAGCCCGCGGCCGCGCAGCTCGTCCACCGCCGCCGTCAGCTCGTCGGCGCTGCGGGCGCAGAGCGTCACCTCGGCGCCACGCTCGGCATAGGCCCGGGCGATCGCGAGGCCGATGCCGCGCCCCGCGCCGGTGACCAGAGCCCGCTTGCCGTCGAGCCGGAACAGACTGTCGCTCATTCCGCCGCCCCTCCGTATGGCAGGTTGCGCCCGCCGTAGCGGCGCACCCGGATGTTGCATTGCTCGGCATGGCCGACGAAGCCTTCCAGCAGGCACAGGCGCGAACCATAGGCGCCGATCGAGGCCGCGGCCTCGTCCGTGGTGATCCGCTGGTAGCTGTGGGTCTTGAGGAACTTGCCGACCCAGAGCCCGCCGGTGTAGCGCCCGGCCCGCTTCGTCGGCAGCGTGTGGTTGGTGCCGATCACCTTGTCGCCATTGGCGACATTGGTCCGCGCCCCGAGGAACAGCGCGCCGTAGGAGTGCATGTTCTGCAGATACCAGTCGTCCCGGTCGGTCATCACCTGCATATGCTCGCTGGCGATGTCGTTGGCGACCGCCAGCATCTCGTCATGCGTGTCGCAGAGGATCACCTCGCCGTAATCCTCCCAGCTGCGCCGCGCCGTCTCGGCGGTGGGCAGGATCCGCAGCAGGCGCTCGATCTCGGCCAGCGTTCCCTCGGCGAGGGCGCGGCTGTTGGTGACGAGCACCGCCGGGGAGTTGTAGCCGTGCTCGGCCTGGCCCAGCAGGTCGGTAGCGCAGAGCTCGGCGTCGACGGTGTCGTCGGCGATCACCATCGTCTCGGTGGGGCCTGCGAAGAGGTCGATGCCGACCCGCCCGTAGAGCTGCCGCTTGGCCTCGGCGACGAAGGCGTTGCCGGGGCCGACCAGCATGTCGACCGGGCTGATCGTCTCGGTGCCGAGCGCCATCGCCCCGACGGCCTGGATGCCGCCGAGGACGTAGATCTCGTGCGCGCCCGCCATGTGGATCGCCGCGATCACCGCGGGGTTCGGCTCGCCGCGGAACGGCGGGGTGGCGGCGATGATGCGCGGCACGCCGGCGACCTCCGCCGTCAGCACCGACATATGCGCCGAGGCGACCATCGGGAACTTGCCGCCGGGCACGTAGCAGCCCACCGACTGGACCGGCAGGTTGCGATGGCCGAGGATCACGCCCGGCAGCGTCTCGATCTCGATGTCCTGCATCGAGGCGCGCTGCGCTTCTGCGAAGCGGCGGACCTGGGCCTGGGCGAAGCGGATGTCCTCCAGGTCGCGCGGCGCCACGCGGGCGATCAGCGCCTGGATCTCGTCTTCCGACAGGCGGAAGCTGTCGGTTGTGTAGTTGTCGAAGCGGGCGGCCATCTCGCGCACGGCCGCGTCGCCGCGCGCCTCGATCTCGGCCAGGGCGCGCTCGACGCTGCCGCGGACCTCGGCGTCGACGTCGGAGCGGGCAGAGGCGGGCATGCCGGTCTTCAGGTGCTGGACGGACATGGATACTCCTTCTGGGGAAACTGGGTCGCGGGAGGGCGATGGGGCGGGCGTAGCGTCACCCCAGCATCCCGGTGTCGCCGCAGACGGAAAGCGCCTGGCCCGAGATGGTGCGCCCGCGCGGGCTGGCGAGGAACAGGATCTGGTCCGCGATCTGCTGCGGGGTCACGTAGTCGCGGATCGAGGTGTAGGAGAAGGCCTCGGTCTCGGCCTGGGCGAAGCTGATGCCGCGCGCCTGGGCCCGCGCTTCGAGCACGCGGCGCTGCCGGTCGCCCGCCACCAGCCCCGGCAGGACGGCGTTCACCCGGATGCGGTCGGGCCCGAGCTCGATCGCCATGGATTTCGTCAACCCCACCACACCCCATTTCGCGGCGGCATAGGGGCTGCGCAGCCGGAAGCCCAGCCGTCCCGCCAGCGACGAGATGTTGGCGATCGAGGCATTGCCGCTGTCGCGCAGGAAGGGCACGGCGCGGCCGATGGTGACGAACTGGCTGGTCAGGCAGACCGACAGGCAGCGCTCGATGTCGGCCACGTCCAGCTCCTCGATCCGGCCGGTCGGACCGGCGATGCCGGCGTTGTTGACGAGGCAGTCGAGCCCACCCATCCGCCGGGCCATGCCCTCCACGAAGCCGCCGAGCGCCGCGTGGTCGGCGACATCGACGACCTCGGAAGCCACCCCGGGCGGCAGCGAGGCCAGCGCCTCGCCGTCGATATCGCAGGTGGCCACCGTGGCGCCGGCCTCGAGGAAGGCGTCGACGATGGCGCGGCCGATGCCCCCTGCCCCGGCGGTGACGATGACGCGCGCTCCGGCGAGTTGCAGATCCATCAGGTATTCCTTTTCGTCAGGGTCAACGGCCGGTCAGCGCCAAGGACAGCCACGGCACGAAGCTGATGATCATCAGCAGGACCAGCATCAGCGCCACGAAAGGCAGCACGGCGATCGACAGCCGGGCGATGCTGGTGCGCGACAGGGCCGAGGCGATGAACAGGTTCAGACCGACCGGCGGGGTGAACATGCCCATCGCCAGGTTGACCACCATGATGATGCCGAAGTGGACGGGGTGGATGCCGAAGCTCAGCGCGATGGGCAGCAGGATCGGCGTGAAGATCAGGATGGCCGCCGCCGCCTCGAGGAACATGCCGACGAAGAGCAGCAGGACGTTCACCAGGATGATGAACAGCCAGGCGCTGTCGATCGCGCCGATAACGAACTCCGAGATCACGGCGGGCACCTGCAGCGTCAGGATGATGCGGCCATAGAGCCCCGCCGTGGCGATGATGCTGAGCACCACCGCCGAGGTGATGGCGGAATCGCGCAGGATGGCCGGCAGGGCGCGCAGCGGCAGCTCGCGGTAGATCACCACGCCGACGATCAGCGAATAGACGACGGCGATCACCGCGGCCTCGGTCGGGGTGACGATGCCGCCGTAGATGCCGCCGAGGATCAGGCCCGGCATCAGCAGGGCGAGGATCGCCTTGCGCCCGGCGCGCAGGATGTCCCCGAGGCTGGACGGCTCGTCATGGTCGACCGGGTGGCGCAGCGCGTGCAGCCAGGCGAAGACCAGCAGGCCGCCGACCACGACGAAGCCGGGCAGGAAGCCCGCCGCAAACATGTCGCCGACCGACTGGTTGGCCGAGATCGCGAAGAGGATCAGCGGGATGCTGGGCGGGATGATGACGCCGAGCGCGCCGGACGCCGCCTGGTTGGCCGCCGCATAGGCCGGGCTGTAGCCCTGCGCCACCATGGCGGGAATGAGGATGGCGCCGACCGCCGCCGTCGTCGCGGCGCCCGAGCCCGAGATCGCCGCGAAGAAGGCCGAGGTCACGATGGCGACCATGGCGAGACCGCCGGTCATGCTGCCAACCAGCGTGCGCGAGAACAGCACCAGCCGCTCCGAGATGCCGCCGGCCTGCATCAGGTTGCCCGCCAGGATGAAGAACGGGATCGCCAGCAGCGGGAAGGAGTTGATCGAGCGGATCATCTCCTGCGGGACGATCAGCATGGGCATCAGCTCGCCCTGCCAGATGGTGACGATCGCCGCCAGGCCCAGGGCGAAGGCCACCGGCACGCCCGCGAACAGCAGGACCAGGAGGACGCCGAACAGGATTGCGGTCATGGCTGGGCCTCGGGTTGCGGACGCAGGCTGTCGGCGATCACCGCCAGCGCGTTCAGGAGGATCATCGCGGCGCCCGCCGGCATCGCGGCATAGAGCCAGGCCATGGAGACGCGGGTGCTCGGCGCGGTCTGCGGCAGGACGCGCTCGGTGATGGCGAGGCCATGACGCAGCAGGATGAGGGCGAAGGCGGCGGAGGCGAGCGCCACCACGATCTTGAGGACGATCGCCATGCGCCGGCCAAGGAGCCCGGCCAACAGCTCGACCGCGATCAGCGCGCCGTAGCGATAGGCATAGGCGGCGCCGAGCATGGTCAGCCATACCGTCGAGAACCGCGCCACCTCCTCGGAGAAGGTCAGCGAGTCGCCCATGACGTAGCGGGCGAAGACCTGCCAGCTGATCAGCACCGTCATGACGGCCATCAGCGCCGCCATCAGCCAGCCGATCAGCCAGTTGACCCCGTCAACCCCGCGCACCAGCGCGGAAAGCACAGCCTGCATCGCTTGTCCCCCCTTGGATTGGTCGCGGGCGGCATGGTCGCCGCCCGCCGTGGCGCGTCAGGACCCGCTGGCCTGCGCGGCCTCGACCAGCTCGGCGCCGACGGTGTCTTTCCACTGCTCGATCACCGGCTGCACGCGCTCGCGGAACGGCTCCAGATCGGGGCGGGTGACGGTCATGCCGAGCCGCTCCAGCTCGTCGATCAGCTCCTGCTCCATCCGCTGCGAAGCCTCGCGCTGCACCGGAACGGCGATGGCCGCGGCCTCCATCACCAGCGCCTGATCCTCGGGCGACAGCGAGTTGAACAGCTGCGCGCCCATCATCAGCGGCGCGGGCGAGTAGACGTGCTTGGTGAGGTTCAGATAACGCTGCACGTCGTAGAACTTGACGTCGTAGATGGTCGGCACCGGGTTTTCCTGGCTGTCCATCACGCCCTGCTGCAGCGCGGTGAAGACCTCGGTCCAGGCCATCGGCGAGGCATTGGCCCCCAGCGCGGTCCAGGTGTCGACCTGCACGCGGCTTTCCTGGGTGCGGTGACGGATGCCGGCCAGATCCTCAGGGCCGTTCAGCGGGCGGACGTTGTTGGTGTTGTGCCGGAAGCCGTTCTCCATCCAGCCGAGGATCTTGACCCCCGCCTCGGACTCGAGCTTGGCGGCCAGCGCGTCGCCGTGCTCACCGTCGAGGAAGCCGTAGGCCGCCTCGGGCGTGGTGAAGATGTAGGGAAGATCGAACAGCAGGAAGTCGTTCACGAAGCCGCCCATCGGCCCGGTCGAGGTGATGCCCATGTCGATCAGGCCGAAGCCCATGCCCTCGACCACCTCGCGCTCGGCGCCGAGAGCGTTGTCATACTGCGGGCGGATCGTCAGGCGACCCTCGGACAGGCGCTCGAGCTCCTCTCCGAACTTGTGCACCCCCACGGCCTGATGCGATTCCGGGCCCAGCGGCAGGCTGACCTCGAATGTTCGGCTTTCCTGGGCCATCGCCGCCCCTGCCGTCGTCGCCGCCAGAACGGCTGCCGACATGACCTTGGTGAAATCAAGCATCCTGTTTTCCTCCCTGTGAAACCACCCGCTGCCCGACCTCCATCGGCCGCAGGCGTGGTCCGAACCGTGACCTCACTTCAGCTAAGTCGCTGATCGGGGAATCGTCAACCTTTTAATTTTCAGCTTATTTGCTGGACAGAACCGGGCGGAGGCGACATCCTTGGGTTCTGTTGCAGTAAAGTGAGATCACGGAATGGGCGAAAAGATGGGCTCGCCGGCAGTGCAGGACGGGTGGTCGCGGCTGGGGCCGCTGGCGCTGCGGGAGGGCCAGACCACCCAGGCGCAGATCTACGCCACGCTGCGCGAGGCGCTGATCAGCGGCTATTTCCGCCCGGGCGAGGAGATCAGCCTGCGCCGCGCCGCCGCCGTCATGGGCACCAGCGTCACCCCGGTGCGCGAGGCGCTGCGCCAGCTGGAAAGCGACGGCGGGCTCGAGGTGTTCGGCGGCAACCGGGTGCTGCGCGTCCCGGTCCTGACCGCCGCCGAGCTGGAGGACATCCGCGACATCCGGTTCAACCTGGAGGGCTTCGCCGCGACCCTGGCGATCGCCGGGATGCGCAGCTCCCGCCTGCGGCTGATCGACAATGCCTGCCAGCTGATGCAGCGCGCCGCCGATGCGGGCGACGCCGACATGTATCTGGAGAACAACTGGCGTTTCCACTCGCTGATCTACGAAGCGGCGGGACGGCCGGTGCTGATGGGGATGATCTCGGGGATGTGGCTGCGGGTCGGGCCGCTGATCCGCACCGCCGTCAACGCGCCCCTGCACTTCCAGCGCTCGATGGCCAGCCACGACGCCGCCATGGAGGCGCTGCGCAAGGGCGACGGCCAGGCGCTGCGCGCGGCGATCATCCGCGACATCGGCGACGCCGCCGACGACCTGACCGCAACCCTGCAACAAACCGCCCGCTCGGCCTGAGCTTCAGGAGGAAGACCGCCAGATGACAAGAACCATCGCCGTGATCGGCTGCGGCCTCATCGGCCGGGCCTGGACCATCGTCTTCGCCCGCGCCGGCTGCGACCTGCAGCTGTGGGATCCCATTCCGGAGGTCCGGGCGGCGCTGCCCGACCTTTTGGCCGAGACCTGCCGCATCAGCGGCGATGACCCGGGGGCGCTGTCCCGGTTCCGGGTGCTCGACACTCTGGAGGAAGCCCTGGCCGGCGCCGAATGGGTGCAGGAGAACGGGCCCGAGCAGATCGCGGTGAAGCGCGACCTCTACGCCCGGATGGACAGGGTCGCGGCGCCGGAGACGATCCTGGCCTCGTCCAGTTCCGCCCTCGTCGCCTCGAGCTTCGCCGGCGATCTGGCCGGTCGGGGGCGCATCCTGGTCGCCCATCCTGTCAACCCGCCGCATGTGGTGCCGGTGGTGGAGCTGTGCCCCTCGCCCGACACCCGCCCCGAGATCATGGACCGCGCAGAGGCGCTGATGCGCGACGTGGCGCAGGTGCCGGTGCGCATGACGCGCGAGATCGACGGCTTCGTGCTGAATAGGCTGCAGGCGGTCGTCCTGGCCGAGGCGCTGTCGCTGATCGAGCAGGGCATCGTGACGCCGCAGGGCCTGGACGACACCATCTGCCACGGCCTCGGCCGCCGCTGGACGCTGATGGGGCCGATGGCCACGATCAACCTGAACGCCCCCGGCGGCGTCGCGGATTACCTCGAGCGCTATGGCCCGACCATGGCGCGGCTCGCCGACGGCGCGGCGCGGGGCGAGGCCTTCACCCCCGGCGCCGCGCGGATCCTGGCCGAGGCGATGCCCGGCCCCGAGCAGGTGCCCTCCCTCAGCCGGAGCCGCGACCGGCGCCTGGCGGCGCTGTCGCGCTACCTGAAGCAATCCCAGAACAAGGACCACTGACATGCCCGCAGCCCGCAAGGTCATCATCACCTGCGCCGTCACCGGCGCGATCCACACGCCCTCCATGTCGCCGCACCTGCCCGTCACCGCCAGCGAGATCGCGGAGGCCGCGGTCGGCGCCGCCGAGGCCGGCGCCGCCATCGTCCACCTGCACGCCCGCGACCCGAAGGACGGCCGCCCCGATCAGACGCCCGAGGCCTTCCTGCCCTTCCTGCAGGTCATCAAGCAGCGCAGTGACTGCGTGGTGAACATCACCACGGGCGGCGCCCCGACGATGAGCATCGAGGAGCGCGTGCGCCCCGCCGCCACCTGGCAGCCGGAGCTGGCGTCGCTCAACATGGGCTCGATGAACTTCGGCCTGTTCCCGATGCTGAAGCGCTTCGAGGACAAGCTGCAGCATGATTGGGAGCGGACCTACCTGGGTGACAAGGCGATCCTGTTCCGCAACACCTTCGCCGATATCGAGCACATCCTGACGACCCTCGGCGCCAATGGCACGCGCTTCGAGTTCGAGTGCTACGACACGGCGCATCTCTACAACCTGAAGCATTTCGTCGACGTGGGGCTGGTGAAGGGACCGCTGTTCATCCAGACGGTGTTCGGTCTCATGGGCGGGATCGGCGCGCATCCGGATGACGTGATGCATATGAAGCGCACGGCCGACCGGCTGTTCGGCGACAGCTACCGCTGGTCGGTGCTCGGGGCGGGCCGCAATCAGCTGCCGATTGCGGCGATGGCCGCGGCCATCGGCGGGCATGTCCGCGTCGGGCTCGAGGATTCGATCTGGGCCGGCCCCGGACAGCTGGCGGAAAGCAACGCCCAGCAGGTCCGCGCCGCGCGGCAGATCATCGAGGGCCTCGGCCTGGAGGTCGCCACGCCCGACGAAGCCCGCGAACTGCTGGCGCTGAAGGGCGCGGCCTCGACGCAGTTCTGATCACACGGACGCAACCGGCCGCTGGAGGCACATGCCCCGCCAGCGGCCGCAGCTGGCATCGCAGGCCGTCGGAGACTCTCCCCAGCGTTTCGCAGACAGAGCATCTCCCATGCTTCGGTCGGTGAGGCGGTGTCCAAGGACAGCGGGATCGGCGGTCTGGTGCCATCCTCAGGGCTGCGTGCGTGCAGGTGCAGGATCGCGGTTCCGGCCTCGGCGGAGCCACTGCATACTCGACGATCCGGTCGCGGGTCAGCGGCAGGTGCTCGGACATCGCGGGATTATGGACCGAGCCGGCAATGGCGCAGGTGATGATGACCTTGGAGCCAGGGCGCGCCATGGAAACTCCTTCATCATACTGGGCGAAAGCGGGCTGCAACCGGGTCAGGTCGACGAGACTGTGACGACGCGGCACGAAGCCTCGCTCGCCGCCGAGCGAACGACGCTGCTCGTCGTGATCGTGGTCGAGACCGAGGCCGCCTTCGGCCATATCGCCGGGCTGGCGGCCCATTCCAGCGGCGCATGCACCAAGAGCGGGGCCGCGCTGCGCGACGTGCCACAGGCGGAAACGTGGTCACCGCCAATCAGGCGCAGGTTCGGGCGTCGCATGGCCCGCCGCGCGGCGGACCAGTGTCGAGCACAGCACGTCTCCGCCAGCTGCGCCACACTTGAAGGCGGTGCGCGCGCTTCCAGCCTGTCCTGCACGAGGTGGAGGGCAGTCCCGCAGGATGCCGGGCCAAGGGGGCCTGTCGCCCCCCCGGCCCATGCTCAGCGATCCAGCACCGCGCGCAGCACGCGCGACAGATCAGCCTCTGGCGCCGCGCTCATGCCGGTTGCGCGCCAGGCGACATGGTGATCGGGGCGCACCAGCAGGCAGCCGTCATCGCCGATCTCCGACAGGCGCGCCCATTCGCCGCTGTGATCGACATGCGGCCGCCGCGGCCCGATGACATGCACCGCCAGATCGAGGCCAAGCTCCGCCGCCACCGCCTGCGCAGCCTGCACCCATGCCTCGCCACCCAGGCCGGTCAGCAGGGTGAAACGGCCATGACCGCAGAGATCGAGCGTCGACACCTCCGCCCCGTTGTCATGACGATAGAGCCAGACATGCGGCAGCCGCGCCCCCGGCCAGGTCGTGGGTTGCGCATGCAGATCGGGATCCAGCTGGAAGGCGGGTTCGATCTGGCCTTGGGTCACCACCGCATTGGAGCGGTAGCGCTGGTTCATCTCCACCCCATGGGCGTCGAATTCGTATTTCTTGAAGGCGATGGCCTTGCGGATCGCGGCGCGCTGCGCCTCGGCCTCGGGCGTGCCTTCGGTGCGGGCCTGCAGGTTTTTCTGCATCTGCTCGGGGCTGACGCCCTCGGCCATGCCGAGGGCGGCGAAGATCGGCCCGGTCTCGGCGATGGACTGGTTGGCGCGGGTCACGATCTGCTTGGCGATCGGCGCGCGCTCGGCGTCATAGCTGTCCAGCAGCCGCGCCCCGGCCTGGCCCTTCAGCACCATGGCCAGCTTCCAGGCCAGGTTGAACGCATCCTGGATCGAGGTGTTGGAGCCCAGCCCGTTCGACGGCGGATGGCGGTGGATCGCATCGCCCATGCAGAACACGCGTCCCTCGGCGGTCCGGTTGGCGTAATAGTTGTTCACCGTCCAGACATTGGCGGACAGAAGCTCGATCTCCAGATCCGGATCACCGATCAGCTGGCGCGCCACGCCGGTGGCGAACTCCGGCGTCACCTCGGGCTCCGGCCCGTTGATGTCATAGCCCCAGACGATCAGCCATTCGTTCCAGGGCCGCACCATCCGCACCAGCCCCATGCCGATGCCGCCCACATCGGCGCCGGGCTGCATGACCCAGTAAAGCACCGAGGGACGATGGGCGACATATTTGCTCAGGTCGGCGCGGAACAGGATGTTCATGCTGCCGCCCACGCCCATCCTGCCCTCGAAGGGCAGGCCGGCATGTTCGGCCACCAGCGATTTCGCCCCATCTGCGCCCACAAGATATTTGGAGCGGATGGTGATCTCCTTGCCGGTCAGACGGTCGAGGCAGGTTGTGGTCACCCCGGTCGCATCCTGTTCGTGGCGCAGGTATTCGGTCGACATCCGCGCCTGCGTGCCGCGCTGGCAGGCGGTCTTGAACAGCAGCGGCTCCATATAGGTCTGCGGCAGGTCGTTCATCCGGGTGGGCGAGGACATCAGATGTTCGGCACGCGACAAGGGATGGTTGCCCCAGGCCTTCATCCGGCCGATCTCCTCGCCCGCGAGGCTTTCGCAGAACACGTTTTCTCCCATCAGATCCTGATGGGCCGCGAACATGTAGGCCTCATCCTCGACCTCGCGGCCAAGGTCACGCAGCACCTCCATCGTGCGCTGGTTGGTGATATGGGCGCGCGGCGTATTGGCCAGCCAGCGATAGCGGTTCACCACCATGTTGGCGATGCCGTAGCTGGACAGCAGCGCCGCCGTGGTCGAGCCCGCAGGCCCGGTGCCGATGATCAGCACATCGATGCTTATGTCTGCCATGGATTCCTCTCCCTTTGCTCGGTGGCCGGGCCTCCCGCCCAACACCCGAATGTCAGATCGCCGGGTGCCGGCCGGCCCAAGCCGCCTGCAGCAGCGCGCGGATGCCCTCGCGCGTCACCGGGCGCGGGTTCCAGTAAGGATTGGCGGAGGCCAGATCGGCCGCGCGGTCCAGATCGGATTCGGCCAGCCCCAGATCCCGCAGCGCCATCGGAGCGCCTGCCGCCTTGGCGAAATGCCACAGGCCGAGGCCCGCATTGCCATGACCGAAGAGCTCGATGACCGGCGCCAGCAGATCCGGCACTGCGCCCGCGTTGAAGGCGATGGCATGCGGCAGGATCACGGCATGGCATTCGGCATGGGGCAGATCGAAACTGCCGCCCAGCGTGTGGCAAAGCTTGTGATGCAGCGCCATGCCGACCTGCCCCAGCACGGTGCCGCAGAGCCAGGCGCCATAAAGCGTCTCGCCACGCCCCGCCACATCCGCGGGCTGCGCCATCACCCCGGGCAGGCTGTCGCGGAAGGCGCGCAAGCCTTCGACCGCCATCAGCGACGACAGGGGCGAGCGGTCACGGGCATAGAGCCCCTCCGCCGCATGGGCCATGGCATTGAGCGCCGAGGTCACCGTCATCGCCACCGGCAGGCTGGTGACAAGCTCGGCGTCATAAAGGATCACCTCGGGCTGGACCGCGGCGCTGGTCAGGGTCGTCTTCACCCCGTTTTCGGTCTGGCCCAGAATGCCCGTGGCCTCGGACCCGGCATAGGTGGTGGGCACCACGATCTGCGGCAGATCGGTGCGCAGCGCGATGGCCTTGCCCAGACCCGTGGTCGACCCGCCGCCGACCGCGATCAGCACATCCGCCTGCAGCTCGCGGGCAAGCGCGGTCGCCTCTTCCGACACGTCGACGGGCGTGTGCATCGCGGCCCTGGTGTAGCGGCCGACCGCGCGTGGCCCGCACAGCGCCGCGAATTCTTCGGCCATCGCCGCCTGTTGCGGCGTGGTCAGGATCAGCGCCCGCCGGGCGTCGAGCGCGTCGATCTCATCCGCCACGGTCTTGCGGATGCCTGCACCGAAGCGCACGCGCACGGCCGCGCTGCGCGCGGTGAACTCCTCGCGGAAAAAGGACATCGGGCTCCTCCCCTGTATCGAAGTGAAACTAACCCCGGGCTTTATAAATATTGATCGGATCATGGGGTTATTATATGCCGTTGAGGCATGAAGCTGGACAGCGAACATCTGGAGATCCTCGCCGCGATCGTGGAGCGCGGCGGCCTCACCGAAGGGGCCGAGGCGCTTGGCAAATCGCAGCCCTCGGTGTCGCGCTCCATGGCGCTGCTGGAGGAACGCATCGGTCTGCCGCTGTTCGAGCCGGGCCGCCGCCCGCTGCGCCCGACCGAGCTTGGCGCCAGCCTTGCCCGCCTCGGCGCCCGCATCCATGCCGCCAACAAGGAGTCCAGCCTGCTGGTGCAGCGCTTCCGGCAGGGGCTGGCCGGGCGGCTGCGCGTCGGCGGGTCGCCCATCTTCATGGACGGGGTCGTGGCCTCGATGATCGCGGAGTTCCAGTCGCGTCATGCCGATGTGCAGATCGACCAGTCCTACGGCTATTCCGAACGGCTGGAGGCGGGGCTGCGCAATGGTGGGCTGGATGTCGCGATCCTGCCGCTGCATCCGGGTCAAGTGCCGCCGGATCTGGATTTCATGCCGCTTCTGTCGGGCAACAACGTCATCGCCTGCCGCGCCGGCCATCCGCTGACCCGCACCAAGGCGATCACGCTGAACGATATCGCGCCCTATGCCTGGATCGCGCCCCCGACGAACAGCCCGCTCTACCGCGACCTGCAACGCGCCCTCAAGAGCATCGGGCAGGAGGATTTCCGGATCAATTTCTCGGGCGGGACCCTGGCCTCGATCCAGTCGGTGCTGACGGGGTCGGATGCGCTGACGGTGCTGCCCTATTCGGTGGTCTTCCTGTCGCGCCGCACCATCCCGCTGGAGGCGCTGCCGCTGAAGATCGACCATGCCGAACGCCAGATGGGGATCCTCAGCGTCACCGACCGGCAGGCGCCGCCCGCGGTGCGCCAACTCACCGGATTTCTGCGGGCGGAATGCCAGAGGCTGGAGGAACGCATGCATCATGACCAGCAGATCACGCGCCGCCGGGGCTGACGGGGCGGGGGACGGTCATTTCAGCGCCACATAGGTCGCGGCATCCAGCGTCACGATCCGGACCGCCACCGTCAGGCCGCTGTCTTGCGCCAGCAGGGTGCGCAGTTCCGCCGCCACCGCCTCCAGCCTGTCCCGGCTGCGCGACGCGCGGGGCAGCACATGCAGCTCGGCATTGATGCCGGGCTGGTCGGGCAGCGCCAGCACCGGCAGGACCGCGAGCTGGCAGGCGGCCCGATCGACCTCCAACCGGGCGCAGAGCATGTCGCGCAGCCCGGGCAAGAGAGCGCTGATGCGGGGCCGGGCTTCGGCGTAGCGGCTGTCGTCGATATAGAGCTTCACATTGGGCATGGGGGCCTCAGGCAGGAACCAGAATGAAATCGAAGGGCGAGCGCCACAGCGTGTCCGCGCCCTCCAGCCGCTCATAGGGCGCAACAAGGCTGTCCTTCACCCCGAAGACCGCATCCGAAGTCAGGTATTCATCGCCGCCGACAAAGGTATGGGTGACCAGCTTCTGCCAGCCCGGCTTGGTGATGAGGTAATGCATATGCGCCGGGCGATAGGGGTGGCGGCCAAGCTGCGCCAGCATCTGCCCGACCGGCCCGTCATCGGGGATCGGATAGCTGACCGGCTTGATGCCGCGAAAGGCATAACGCCCGTCCGGCCCGGTGATGAAGCGGCCGCGGTTGTTCCATTTCGGCTGGATCCCCGGCTGCTGCACGTCATAGTAACCGTCCGCATTGTCGGACCAGACGTCGACGGTCACACCCTCGATCGGGTTGCCCTCCAGATCCAGCACCCGCCCCTCGAACAGGCAGCTTTCGCCCTTGCCATCCAGGCTGATGTTGTCGCCCATCGCCCGGATCGGCGCTCCCTCGACATGGAAGGGGCCGAAGACGGTATTCTCCGTCGCCCCCTCGGGGCGGCGGTTGCTGATCGCATCGACCAGCATCGACACGCCCAAAACGTCCGAAAGCAGGATGAACTCCTGCCGCTCGCCGGAACAGATCTGGCCGGTGCGGGTCAGGAAGCCCACGGCATAGTCCCATTCCGCGGGCGTGAGGGCGACATCCTTAACGAAGTCATGCAGATGCCGGGTCAGGCTGGCCATGACCTCGGCCAGACGCGCATCGGTGTCGGGACCGATGCGACCGTTCACGGTCGCGGTGGAATTGGCTTCGGTGAAATAGCTCATGATCCCTGTCCTTCAAAAAGATCGGTTGGCGGAACCGGCGCGCGGCGCCGCATGCGACAGTGGCAGCGGGTCGATGCCGGTGTGCAGCAGGAAGCTGCCCCAGAGGCCGCGGCGCGCGAACAGCATGATCGCGATGCCGATCAGCCCGAGGACGATCAGATAGACGGTGCCGAAATCGGCCAGCAGACGCTCCAGCCCGTAGAAGACCAGAACGCCGATGACCGGGCCGGGCAAGGTGCCGATGCCGCCGATCACGACGATGAAGATGACGAAGGCCGTCCAGTCCAACAGCGAAAACGCCGCATCCGGCGAGATCCGCCCGATCTGGATGAAGAGCAGGCCGCCGCAGATCCCGGTGCCGAAAGCCGTCAGCAGGAAGACCAGCGCCTTGAGGCGAGTGGGGTCGACCCCGACGGCGCGCGCGGCCACCGGATTGTCGCGCACCGCCTGCAACCCGAGCCCCATGCGCGAGCGCAGGAAGGCCCAGCTGGCGACCAGCATCACCACGACCAGCGCCAGCGCCAGCCAGTAGGTCAGCGCATCGACCGCTGCCGCTTTCGATCCGCCGATCAGGGCGCGCACGGTTTCGGCCCCCCACATCTCCTGCGCGGCGCCCTTCGGAAGCGAGGTCCCGGTGCCGCCGCCAAGCGCCTTCCATTGGCCGAGGCAGAGCCTTGCGATCTCGGCCACCACCCAGGTGCCGATGGCAAAATAGGCGCCATGCAGGCGGAAGGCGAAGAAGGCCACCGGCGCCGACAGCGCCATGGCGACCAGCCCGGCGATCAGAAGCCCCGCCAGCGGGTCCATCCCCCACAGGATGACGCAGGCATAGAGCGCATAGGCGCCAATGCCGACAAAGGCCTGCTGGCCGACCGAGACGAGCCCCGCAAAGCCGGCCAGCAGGTTCCAGTTCAGCGCCAGCACCAAGAGGCACAGCACCATGAACAGATCCTGCACCAGCGCCCGGCTGCCGATCACCGGCAGGGCGGCAAGCAAGGGGACGGCGATCAGCAGGATCAAGGGGAGCAGCGTCTTTCTCGTCATCACGGCCTCAATCATAGGCGCGCGGGAACAGCCCGCGCGGGCGCAGCAGCAGCACCGCGACAAAGGCCAGATGTCCGGCGAGGATCTGCCATTCCGGGTTCAGCGCCGCGCCGAAGGCCTGCGCCACCCCGATCACCAGGCCGCCCGCCAGCGTGCCCCAAAGACTGCCGAGGCCGCCGATGATCACCGCCTCGAAGGCATAGAGCAGCCGGGCCGGGCCGGCGGCCGGATCGAAATTCGCCCGCGCGCCAAGATAGAGCGCCGCAATCGTCGCCACGACCAACGCGATGCCGGTGGCGATGGCGAAGATCGAGCGCGGGCGGATGCCCATCAGCTGCGCGGTCACCGGATCATCCGAGGTGGCGCGGAAGGCGCGGCCAAGCGCCGTGCGATAGAACAGCTGGTTCAGCCCCCAGATCACCAGAATGGCGGAACCGAAGGTCAGGAGAGGCATCACCCCCACCGTGACCGGGCCCAGCGGCAGCGATTGCGCTTCGATCGGGCCCACCGGCAATTTGCGGCTGTCGGCGGAAAAGCCCATCAGCAGCGCGTTCTGGATCACCACCGACAGGCCGAAGGTCACCAGAAGCGGCGGCAGGATATCCTCGCCCAGCACCCGGTTCAGCAATGCGGTCTGCAACAGCCAGCCCAGCCCGAACATCAGGGGCAGCGCCAGAACGGCGGCCAGGAACGGATGCAGACCAAGCGCCGTGCAAAGCCCGAGGATCAGATAGGCGCCCAGCACGATCAGATCGCCATGCGCCAGATTGACCAGCCGCATGATGCCGAAGACCAGCGAAAGCCCGGCGGCGAACAGCGCGTAAAGCCCGCCCAGCATCAGCCCCTGGAGGAGTGTATCAAGCCAGATCATGCGTGCCGCACCCCGAAATAGGCATCATGGATCGCTTCGCGGCTGAGGCTTGCCGGAGGCCCCGACAGGGTGATCCGCCCCTCCATCATGCAATGCACCGCATCCGCCACTTTCAGCGCCTGAGAAATGTCCTGTTCCACCACCACGATGGCGGCGCCGCTGTCGCGGATGGTGGGGAAGGCCGCGTAGATCTCGCGGATCACCACCGGGGCGAGGCCGAGGCTCAGTTCGTCGCAGAGCAGGACCCGCGGGTTCGACATCAGCGCGCGGCCGATGGCGACCATCTGCTGCTGCCCGCCCGACAGCGCCGTTGCCGGCTGCAGGCGGCGGTCGCGCAGCACCGGGAACAGCTCGTAGATCCGGGCCAGCGTCCAGAAGCCGTTGCCCCGGCGCGCATGGGCCCCGATGCGCAGGTTTTCCTCCACCGAGAGGCTGGGAAACAGCCGCCGCCCTTCGGGCACCATGGCGATGCCCGCGCGCAGGATATCGGGGGCCGCCATCCGGTCGATCCGGGCCCCCGCCAGCGCGGCGCTGCCGCCCGAGACCCGGGCAATGCCGGTGATCGCCCGCATCAGCGTGGTCTTGCCCGCGCCATTGGCGCCGATGACGGCGAGAGTCCGGCCCTCCTCCAGCGCCAGATCGACGCCGAACAGCGCCTGAAAATCTCCGTAATGCGCGGTCAGCCCACGCAGCTCCAGCAGCGGGCTCATGCCTCGATCCCCAGATAGATCTCCCGCACTTCCGGAGCGGCCATCACCGCCTCCGGCGCGCCGATCATCAGCATCCGGCCGAAGTTCAGCACCATCAGCCGGCTGACCACCGAGGTCAGAGCATGCAGCACATGTTCGATCCAGATGATCGCGACGCCCTCGGCATGGATGGCGCGGATCGTCGCGACCAGCGCGACGCATTCGGCATCGGTCAGCCCGCCCGCGATCTCGTCCAGCAGGATGACGCGGGGGCGCGTGGCCATGGCGCGGGCCAGTTCCAGCCGCTTGCGATCCAGCAGCGGGAGACTCCCCGCCTTGCGGTCGGCATGCCGCGCAAGCCCGCAGCGCCGCAGGATATCCATGCATTGCGCCGGGGCCTCGGCCGCAGAGAGGCCGCCGCCGAAACGTGCTGCAACCAGCAGGTTCTCATAGACCGAAAGCTGCCCGAAGGGCTGCGGGATCTGGAAGGACCGCCCGATGCCGCTGGCGCAGCGCTGCATCGGGGTCTCCTCGGTGATGTCGCGCCCGTCCAGCAGGACCTGACCCCGGTCGGGGCGCAGATTGCCGGTAATCAGATTGAACAGGGTCGATTTCCCTGCGCCATTCGGGCCGATGATGCCAAGCGCCTCGCCCGGCTCCAGCGCGAACCCCACCTCATCGGTGACCTTGAGGGCGCCGAAACTCTTCGACACGCCCTGCAGCGACAGGATCGCCATGGATACTCCCCCTCGGTCCGCCCTCCCCGGCGGGCCTTCTCTGCCCATCCTAGGGCGACAGTTCAGGCAAGATGATCGGATGATCGGTCCTCAATATCGCATCGTGTTATGAACCGGGCGGCATCCCCGACGATGATCCCACGCCGGAGGTCATCGCCCTGCCGCGCCCACCGCCAGTCCATCGACGTCGCCAAAACCGGGGACGCGATCAGCGGAAGACATCGCGACCGTCATCCGCCATCAGGGTCAGGCTGGCATGGCCATCGGCCGCCTCGCGCAGGCGATGCCAGCGGCGGTCGAGGTAGATCAGCGATTCCAACTCCGGCGCGCCGGGAGACTGGCCCGCCGCCCCTTCCAGCAGTTCGGCCACGACCACTGTCGCGCCCTCCACCGGCAAGGAGCCCTTGATGCGGGCGCGGAACCAGGTGGCGACCCCCGGATAGTGCGGCTCGCCGCTGGGCAGGCGGGCCCATTGCACGTCGGGGCCGAAGCGGTCCGCACCCGGGGTGGCGCCAAGCCGCGCCAGATCGAGATCGGCAAAGCGCAGCAGATGGATGACCACCCCGCCCGCCGCCAACACCGCAGCCGTGGAGCCCGATTTCGACGACAGCGAGAACGCCACGGTCGGCGGATCGGAACTGACCGAGATCAGCGAGGATACCGTCATCGCCACCGGCCGATCGCCCGGATCGGCGGTGATCACCGCAACTCCGGCGGGATGGCAGCGGAAGGCCTCGCGGAAGGCCAGGGAAAGCGGTTGGTCGGTCATGTGCGGAGCTCCGGAAAGTCCGGGCCGGGGCTGTCCCCAGCCCGGCAGGTTGTGGTCACTTCTTCTCGATCAGGTCATAGAATTGCCAGACGCGATCCGACCACTGGCCGCCGATCTCGCGCCCCGCCGACGTCACGATCGAGGGCGCGATGGTGAAGTGGTTGGCCGCAACCATCATGTCGCGGAAGGTGCGCTGGATCACGCCCGCCCGCAGCCCTGCCCCGCCCGAGGCGCGATAGGCGAAGTTGCAGACCTCGGCGCCCACCTCATGGATCTGCGCCTTGGCCAGATGCACGAGGCTCACCTGACGGGTGGTCATCATCTGGCCGCTTTCCGCCATATGCTCGATCTCGCCCCAGACCTCCATCACGAAGGCGCGGGCGGCGCGATAGCTGGCCTCGGCGCGGCCGTAGTCATGCCAGAACTTCTCACTCTCGCCCAAGGCACCGGCGCGGCCGGATTTCGACCGGGCGAAGGTGGCGATCTCGTCCAGCATCCGCCGCCCGGCACCCATGGCCCAGCCGGTGTGGCCGATGGCGGCAAGACCGACGATGCCGAGCGAGAACAGCTCCTTCAGGCGCTGCGGCGAGGCGGTGAGGATCGGGAACACCAGATCCTCGGCGATGAATACATCCTCGGCGGCATAGTCGATCGACCCGGTGCCCTTCAGGCCCAGCACATCCCAGTTGCCCAGCTGTTTGTGTTCCGGGATCGGCGCATGGGCGCACATCACGATGACATTGCCCGCCTCGTCCTTGGCGGGTTTGCCTGTGCCGTCATCGACGAAACACGCCGAATGCGACCAGGTGGCGTGGCTGAAGCCCGACCCGTAGGACCATTTCCCGGTCAGCCTGTAGCCGCCTTCGGTCTTCTTCAGCATGCCCAGAGGCGCGCCCTGCCCCGAGAAGCGGTTGTCGGTGCCCGGCGCGAACAGCCGTTCCACCGCGCTGTCGGGCAGGAAAGCCGCCGACATCGCCCCGATGCAGCAATGCACCATCGACACCCAGCCGGCCGAGCCGGAGTGGTAGCTGACGGCTTCCAGCAATTGCAGCACTTCGCTCGGGCGCATCTGGGCGCCGCCCAGGTCCTCGGTCGCCAGAAGATGCGAGAAGCGCAGCGGCGCCAGCAGGTTGAAGCTTTCGGGCGTCAACTCTCCCGCCGCCTCATCCGCGGGCGCATTGGCCTCGAGCTGCGGGCCGATCTCGGCGATCTGCTTCAGCAGCGCGCGATAGTCGACGGTCTTGCCCCAGTAGCCGTGGTTCATGGGCTTGTTCATTTTGCTCCTCCTCAGGATGCGGGGATCAGGCGGCGAGGAAATCGCCGATGGTTTTCAGGGTCTCCGGGCGTTCCTGCGGCACCAGGTGGCCGGCGCCGGGAACGGAAAGGAATTGCGCGTTCGGCAAATGCTGCAGCCAGATCGGGGCCTGGGAGGCCGGCAGCAGCCGGTCTTCCGCGCCCCAGACCAGCAGGGTGGGGTTGGTGATGCGCGCCATGAAGCGCTTCAGGTTCGGATGCCCCATGCCGAAGGCTGCGCAAAGCCGGGCCACCGTCTCGCCCTCGCGCGCACGGTCGGCGCCGAACTGTTCGGCGAAGACCGGATCGGCGCCATCGGGGAAGTATTTCGCCGCGATCCCCGGATCATGCGTCAGGTAGCCGGGGAACTCCTGCGGCGCGATGTCGGACAGCGGCGTGGCGGGATGCGCGGGATCGTTCAGCCCGGCCGGGGCGATCAGCACCAGCTTGTCGAAACGCTCACGCGCAACGGCGGCGAGCTCCGTCGCCATCCAGCCGCCCATGGAAAAGCCCATCAGATGCGGCTTTTCCTCCGGCGCCAGCGCATCCAGCAGGTTCAGATAATGCAGCAGCATATCCGTCATATCGGCGATATGCGGCGCCGGGCCCGAGAGGCCCATGCCCGGGTGGCTGGGGCAGAGCACGCGGAAGCGGTCTGCAAGACCGGCCGCGAAATCGAAGCCTTCCAGCGTGGCTGCGCCATGCAGGTACAGAACCGGCTTGCCCTGCCCGAAGGCCCTCACCACCGTCTGCACGCCGCCGATGTCGAATTCCAGCGTCTCGTAACTTGCGGACATCTCGTTGCTCCTCCTCAGGAAAATTCGGGCTGGATCAGCACCTTGCATTGCGTGATCCGGCGGCGCAGCGACTCGAACACCTGCGGGACGGGCGACAGGCCGATCCGGTCGGTGATCAGCTGTTGCGGGATGCCGCTGGTCAGCGCATCCAGAGCGACGCCGAATTCGTTCTTCTGGTGGAAGAAGACCGAGAAGATCAGGTCGATCTCCTTCGACAGCGCGATGAAGGGATCCCAGTCGTCGCCGCCGATGCAGAGGCCGACGCCGATCACCTTGCCCTGAGGCCGCACGGCTTGAGACGCCGCCTGCAACAGCCCGCGCTTGCCCACGCATTCGAAGACGATGTCTGGCGGACCCTCGCAAAGATCCGCCAGGTTTTCGGCCAGCACTTCGCCCGACATCGCGAAACCGGTCGCCCCCAGCGCCAGGGCCCGTTCGCGCTGATGCGACTGGATATCGGCCACCACCACATGGCTCGCGCCCATGCGGCGCGCCCAGAAAGCCACCAGCAGCCCGATGGGGCCTGCGCCGACGATGGCCACCCGGTCGCCCGGCGTCATGCCGGACCGCACGATGCAGTGCAGCGCAACCGACAGCGGCTCTGCCAGCGCGCCATCCGCCAGGGCGACATCCGCGGGCATCCGGCGGCACTGGCGCGCGGCCACGGTGACATATTCCGCATAGCCGCCGCCGATCAGCTGCATCGAGGGGCAGCGCGCCGGATCGCCGGCCAGACAGCGGGCGCACTGCCCGCAGCCCCGCATCGGCGCCACCGCCACCCCGTCGCCGACCTGCAGCACCGTGACATCGCGGCCCACCGCCACCACCTTGCCGGAGATCTCGTGTCCCAGCACAGAACCGGCCCCGACGCCGAAGGTCGCCGGATCCTCGGTGATATGCAGATCGCTGCCGCAGATGCCGCAGCCCGCGACCCGCAGCACCACCTCATCGGGTGCGGGGGTCGGGTCGGGGCGGGTCTCGACACGCAGCGGCGCCCCGACCGCGTCAAAGATGACGGCCTTCATGGCGTTTCCTTCGTGAGGGTGAGATGGCGGCGGATCGGGAACCAGGGCGCATCCCAGCGTTTCGAGATCATGCCCCAGATGCCGCTGCGGGCCGAAAGCGCGACCAGCACGGTCATCAGCCCCAGCACGACGAAATAGCTGGCGCCATATTCACCGAACCAGCGATCCGCGATGAAATAGATCAGCGCGCCGATCAGCACCCCTTCGATCGAGGCGATGCCGCCCACCATCACGATGAAGATCGCGATGTTGGACCACATCGGATCGAAGGCCGACGGCGGATTGATGCGCAGCTGCGCCATGAAATAGACCGAGCCGACCAGGCCGCAGCCCACCGCCGCCGCGACGTAGATCATGAAGCGCAGACGTTTCACGTCGACGCCCTGGCTGGCCGCCGCCACCGGATTGTCCCGCATGGCGATCAGCGCCAGCCCGTAGCGCGAGCGCAGGAACCAGTAGCTGCCGCCGATGGTGACAAGGATCATCAGCGCGCAGAGCAGCGACATCGCCACATTGCGCTCGAAGGCCGAGTAATCCTTCATCACGGACAGCGACATGCCCGCGCCTGCGTTCAGCCAGCCGAGGTTCGAGGCCGCCAGCCGGAACACCTCGGCCACGACCCAGGTGCCGATGGCGAAATAGGGCCCGTCCAGCCGGTGCAACAGCAGATAGCAGGGCACCGCCAGCACGGCAGGCGCCAGCAAGGACAGGAAGATGGCGAGGAACGGGTTGATGCCGAAGGTCTGGGCCAGCACGAACAGCGCATAGCCGGCCGCCCCCATGAAGGCCTGTTGCCCCACCGAGACCAGACCGGCGTAGCCGGCCAGCATGTTCCACATCTGGGCCACCGCGATATAGCAGCACAGCTCGAGGATCATCCGGATGGTGCCGGTCTTGGCCCACCACGGCATCGCCACCAGCCCGATCACCGCAAGGGCGAACAGCACCAGCGCGATGCGCCCGGAAGAGGTCTGGCGGTGCACCTGCACCCGAGGCGGGGCAGACCCGCGAGGAAACGCAGTCATGTCTCAGACCTTTCCGAACAGGCCCTGCGGGCGGGTCGCCAGCACGAGCAGGAAAACAAGATGCCCGGCCAGCACGCCGAAACCGGGGTCGATGCGGAAGCCGATGGCCTGGGTGATGCCCAGCACCATCGACCCGGCGAACGCCCCCCAGATCGATCCCATGCCGCCGATGATCACCGCCTCGAAGGCGTAGATCAGCTGCGCCCCGCCATCCGCCGGGGCGACGGTCGACCGCAGCGACTGGAACACCGCCGCAAAGCCGAGGATGCCGACCGCGATGGCCGTGGCGGAGGCATAGACCTTGCGCGCGTCGATCCCCGTCATCGCCGCCGCCTCGACATCGGCCGCCGCGGCGCGCAGGGCCCGACCGAAGCGGGTCCGCTTCAGCATCAGATCCAGCCCCCAGGTCAGGCCGATGGCGAAGACGAGCACGATCACCGGCAGCAGGCCGATATAGATGCCGCCGATCTCGATCGATCTGCTCTCGATGCCGCCGCCGGGCAGCGACCGGCTGTTGGCCGACCAGATCTGCAGCATCAGGTTCTGCAGCGCCAGCGACAGGCCGAAGGTCGCGATCAGCGATGGCAGGGGATCCTCGCCCACCACCTTGTTCAGGATCGCCTTCTGCAGGATCCAGCCCAGGGCCAAGGCCAGCGGCACCAGCGCCACCATCACCGTGAAGGGCCCGAGGCCGAATGACGAGGCCAGCGAGATGCCGACCAGCGACAGCAGGATCACCAGATCGCCGTGGCTGACATTGACGATCTTCATCACGCCGAACATCAGCGCCATGCCGAGCGCGTATTGCGCATACATGCCGCCCAGCAGCACGCCCTGCACCAGCGCATCAAACCACTGCATGCGAACCTCCGAAATAGGCTTGGGAAATGGCGTCGCGGGTGACCTCGGCGGATGGGCCGGTCAGGGTCACGCGGCCCTCGAGCAGGCAATAGAGCCGGTCGCTCGCCTGTTTCGCGAGCCCCACGTCCTGCTCGACCAGAATGATCGAGGTGCCCTGCGCCCGCACCTCCGGCAGGGCGGCGTAGATCTCGCGGATCACCTTGGGCGCGAGGCCGAGGCTGATCTCGTCGCACAGTAGGAGCTTCGGCTGGCACAGGAGCGCCCGCCCGATGGAGACCATCTGCTGCTGCCCGCCCGACAGGCTCTGCACCGGGGTGCGGGCCTTTTCCTTCAGGATCGGGAACAGGTCGTGCAGGCGTTGCAGCGACCAGCCGCCCTTGCGGCCCAGCCGCTCGGCCTGATCCATTGCGACGCGCAGATTGTCCTCGACCGACATGCCCGCGAAAAGGCGCCGCCCTTCGGGCACGATGGCCACGCCCATCTGCACCATGCGGTCGGTGGCGGTGCCGCCGATGGGCGTCCCCTCCATCCGCACCATGCCGGCGGCGACAGGCAGAAGCCCCATGAGCGCGCGCAGGAAGGTGGATTTTCCGGCGCCATTGGCCCCGATCAGGGCCACAGCCTCGCCGGCATCGATCTCGAAATCGATGCCGTACAGCGCCTGGAAATCGCCGTAGCGCGCGATCAGCCCATGGGTGGAGAGAATGGCCCCGCTCATCCCTCGATCCCCATGTAGACGCGCTTCACCTCCGGGTCGGCGATCACGGCGTCGGGCGCGCCTTCGGCGATCTTTTCGCCGAAGTTCAGCACCATCAGCCGGTCCGCCACGGCGAGCAGCGCATGCAGCACATGTTCGATCCAGAGGATGGTGACGCCCCGGTCGCGGATGCGGCGCACCAGCGCGACAAGGTCCTTCGACTCCTCATCCGTCAGCCCGCCCGCGATCTCGTCGAGCAGCAGGAGCTTGGGGTCCGAGGCCAGCGCGCGGGCCAGCTCCAGCCGCTTGCGGTCCAGCAGCGTGAGGCCGCCCGCCCGCAGATTGGCCTTGTCGGCCAGCTCGCATTCCTCCAGCACCTGCGCGCAGAAGGCATAGCTGTCCCGTTCCGACTTGCCGCCGCCAAAGGCCGAGGCGACCAGCAGGTTCTCGAAGGTGGTCATGCCGGAATAGGGGCGCGGGATCTGGTAGGTCCGCCCGATCCCCATCTTGCAGCGACGGAAGGGCGGTTCGCCCTTCAGCGTCACCTCCCCCAGGCGGATTTCGCCGCCGGAGGGTTTGATGTCGCCGCTGATCATGTTGAACAGCGTGGTCTTGCCCGCACCGTTGGGGCCAAGGATGCCCAGCACCTCGCCCCGATGCACATCGAAGCTGACGCCATGCAGAACCCGCACCGCGCCGAAGCTCTTCGACACATCGCGCGCGCCCAGCAGAATGTCCCGGGTCATCCCGGCCCCCAGATCCAACATGATCACCAGGAGATCGGCACGATCTTCTGTTCCGGCGGGAACAGCTGGTTGACCGAATTGTCGACGATCTTCAGGTCATAGGGCCATTTCTCGCCCTTGACCCATTGGCCGCCGAAGATCGGCATGGTACAGATGTTCTTGTGCGGGGCGCCCGCGAATTTCACCGGGCCGCAGACGGTGGTGATGTCGGTCGCCGCCATCGCCTCGCGGTTGGCCTCGCGGTCCAGCGGATCGGCGGAGCGTCTCAGGATGTCGATCGCGACCTCGAGCAGCGCATGGGAATAGCCGAGCGGCTGGGTCCATTGCCGCTTCTGATCGGTCTCCCACTGCTCGGCCAGCGCGCGGCTGTCCTGCCCGGTCAGGGTGGAGGGGAAGGGGAAGGCCGGCGTCCACCAGACTTCGGAGGACATGCCGTTGCCCAGAGGCCCCATGGCCTCGACCCCGCCCGGGAACAGGAGGGCCGCCGCCACAGTCACCGCCTTCGGCTTGAAGCCCTGCTGGTTGCACTGGGTCACGAAGGTCTTCAGGTCATCGGGATAGGTGATGCCGCCGATGATCTCGCAACCCGCCTGCTTGAAGGCGGCGATCTGGGCGGAGAAGTCGTTGGTCCGCGCTTGGAAATAGCCGGGAATGGTGACATCGTAGCCGGCGGCGCGGGTCGGCACCGGCAGGCCGTATTCGTCATTGCCCCAGGTCTCGCCATCGATGTTCTGCGGGAACAGCATGCCGACCTTCTTGTTGGTCTCCACCCCGTCCCAGAGCCCGACAAAGGTGTTCAGCGCCTCGTCCAGCCCCCAGAAGAAATGATAGGTCCAGTCGAACTCGCCGCCACCGCGCGGGAAGACCACCGCCTGCCATGGCGCGCCGGAGGAAATGCAGGGCGTCTCGTACAGCTCGGCCTGTTCCATCACCGGCAGGATCGTGTCGGTGGTCGAGGCGGGGACCACCAGATGCACCTCGTCGTTCAGGATCAGGTCGCCGGCGATCTCGGCCGCCTTGTTGGGGTTGGACTGGCTGTCGCGCTCCAGGATCTCCAGCTCGTAGACCCGGCCATCGACCGTCGTGATCTGCCCGCCCAAGGCCGCGCGGATCTTCTGCACGGTATAGCCGTCCGTCTCGCCGAACAGTCCGAGCGGACCGGTGGCGGGGGTGATGTAGGCCATCTTGATCCTGCCGGCGGTCTGCGCCCGCAGATAGCCCGGCAGCGCGAGGCTGGAGGCCGCAACCCCCGCCCCCATGCCGCGCAGCAGGGACCGGCGGCTGATGCCCGATCCGATCAGCTTGTTGTAATAGGTCATGTCTTCCTCCCTCGGGGTTGGCCTTGCCCCGAACCGCCCTCCTCCAGAGCGGGTCGGGGGGCGGAGCAGTCAGGTCATGCGGGTCAGCGAACCGCCGTCGATCACGATCAGCGAGCCGGTGAAGTAGCTGCCGGCCGGCGAGGCCAGCAGCAGCGCGAGGCCCTTGATGTCCTCGACATCGCCGATGCGGCCGATCAGCGACTGCGCCTCGAAGGCGGCGCGGTCGGCCTTGTTGCGCAGGCGGCCTCCGGCGATATTGGTGATGAAGGGGCCGGGCAGGATCGCGTTGACGCGGATGCCGTAGGCGCCCAGTTCCATCGCCATATGCCGCACGAAGTGGTTCACCGCCGCCTTGGCAGGCATGTAGCTGGTGCCGACGATGCTCTCGTTGATCTCCGCCGCGATCGAGGAGGTGACGATGATCTCTCCGCCGCCATTCGGCTTCATGTGACGCACGGCGTTCTTCACCGTGGTGTAGACCGAGGTCAGGTTGATCTCGATGCCGCGGTCCCACTGGCTGTCGGGGATGTTCTCGATGGCCCCATCGGGATTGCGCTCGCCTTCGGGCGTCATGAAGCCCGGCCCCGGATCGATGCCGGCATTGGCGAAGACCGTATCGATGCGGCCATGACGGGAGGCCACCTCGTCGAAGGCCCTGGTCATTGCCGCGCGATCAGCCACATCGACCACCTGACCCCAGACCTCGCCCGCGATCCCGGCCACGGCGCGGTCGATCCCCGGGCCGTCGATGTCGAAGATGCAGACCCTGGCGCCGCCTTCGGCCATGATCTCGGCATAGGCCCGGCCGAGGCCGCTGGCGCCGCCGGTGACGATCACGGATTTCCCGCGCACATCGAACATCGTTTCAAGTGAAGCCATGACACTCTCCTCCCCCGTTTGCTCCCGTCAGGCGCGGCGACAGGCGGCCGACCTGCCCCATGGGCAGGACATGCGCCTTCGCCCGAGGAAAGCCCCGGATGCCGCTGAAAACTTGACGAGAAGCTCCCACCCCCCTCCCAGAGGGCGCGATTACCGACAGCATGAAGCCGTGCGATGGCCCGCCAAGTCAAATGCGGAAAACAGGAGTTTTTATAGCGAACCGGTATATACCCGATATGCCGGCTCTGCCGATGCTGCCGGATCGCCCTGCCACGGGTCGCCGGGGAGCGGGATATGTCATTGAGGCAATGGGGAAATTGCCTGACTGTCTCGTAGAATCCATCAAGTCGGATCAGGAAACCCACGTCCCTCCGCGGCGACGCCGGGTCGGCTGCCCTGCCGGATCGCGGCGATGCCCAGCCGCCGGCACAAGGAGGCGGGCGAGGCGCCGGGACAGTCGGCCCGTTGTCTATGCTTCGGGTCCTGCAGAGCATTCCTTCGGCGCGCTGAGGATCTGTGAGGAAACCGCCTGCGGCACAGGGCCATCGCGCCTGCCGGGTGATCGGCAAGCTGGCCCAAGGCCGGGGTGAGGATGATCCGGATGTTGTGCTGTTCCGCAGCTGCATCCGGCCCGCAAACCCAGGCGAAAGCAGCGAAGCTGAGGGGCTGCGCAGGCCCGACGGCTCCGTTTCAGCCCCGGCGCTGGCTATAGCTGCCCGGCTGCCGGAGGCGGCAATTCCTGCCCGCGCAGGCAGCACGCCGCCGCGCCATGGCATCGGCGCAGGCCGGCGGCCCTCTGTCGGGGCGCCGCGTGGCCGCAGCTGGCCCGTCGCGAACGTCAATTGATCCGGGCGGCCGGGGCGGGAGCGGCCCCGCCGCCCGGAGGCGGGTTCAGGCCAAGGCCTCCATCTGCCCGCCGGTCGGGATCTCGCTGGCGCCGCCATTCTCCACTATGACGAGGTCGTAACCGCCAGCCTCTTTCATCCGCCATTGCCCGCCGACGAGCGGGGTCTTGCAGACGTTCCTTGCGGCGAAATCCGGCACGCCCGCGCCGTTCCAGGCAACCTTGCCGACCACGGTGGTCATGTCGGTCGCGGCCACAGCTTCGGCCACCGCGTCGCCATCGCCCGGGTCCTCCACGCGCCCCATGACATCGGCGGCCACCTCGAACAGCGAATGGACAAAGCCGATCGGCTGGGTCCAGGGCCGCGAGGTTTTCGCGGTGAAATCATCGGCCAACTCGGCCGAGCTTTGCCCGGTCAAGGTGGAGGAGTAGGGATGCGAGGGCGACCACCAGACCTCGGACGAGAGGTTGTGCCCCGCCTCCCCCAGCGTCTCCACCGACTGCAGGAACAGGAGCGCCTTGGCCACCGTCACCGCCTTGGGCCTCAGCCCCTGCTGGCGCAGCTGCGCCCAGAAGGTGGCGAAATCGGGCGGGATCAGCACGCCGGTGATGATATCGGTGTTGGCCGCCTTGAACGCATTGATCTGGGCCGAGAAATCATCCGACAGGTTCTGGAAGCTCCCCGGATTGGTCAGGGCATAGCCCTTTTCCGCCAGACCCGGACGCAGGCCGTTGTCATTGTCGCCCCAGGCATTGCCATCGGCATCATTGGGGAAGAGCCCGCCCACCGCCTTGTCGGTCGCCAGTTGATCCCACATCGCGGTATAGACCCGGATCACATCCTCCATGCCCCAGAAATAGTGGAAGGCATAGTCGAAGGATTGCCAGCTCGCAGGGTCGCGCGGATTGCCCTGCTGGCCGATGAACCACGGCTGCCAGGGGGCCACCGTGGTGATCACCGGCACCCCCTCCCCCTCGCAGACGCCCGCCACCGGATTGGTGTTTTCGGGGGTGGAGGCCGCAAGCATCAGGTTGACGCCATCACTCAGGATCAGCTCTTTCGCCACCTCCGCCGCGCGGTTGGGGTTGGACTGGCTGTCCTTCACCACCACCTCAAAGTTCCGCCCGAGATCGGAGGCCAGAAAGGCCTGGATGTTCCAGGCATCGCTTTCGGCGAAGCCCGCAAGCGGGCCGGTCTGCGGCGAGACATAGCCGAGCTTGATCTTCGCCCCCTGCGCAAGACTGGGCGCGGCAAGGCCCGAGGCTGCAAGGGTCACGCCGCTGGCCGCCGATGCATGCAGGAATTTCCGTCTGGTAAACATGTCATCCTCCCTGATGAGCTTCGGGCGCGACCCTTCCCGCCCGCGCCGTCCCCGCGCCAAGCATGTCCGCGGGCAGGCGGCTTTTGTTTAGGATCTTGGCCGGGCAGCATAACCCGGCGTTATGAAGCCGCCGGGTCATGCCGTGATGGTCAGCGGCGCGGCGCGGCCAGCACGCCTTGCAGCAGCGCGATTTCGGGATCCGAGACCTCATGCGCCCGGCCGGGATAGAGCGCAGCCTGCAGCCGGGCGCGGCCGCGCCCCAGTTCCAGCGCCGCCTCGGCAAAGGCGGTCACCGGGATCCAGGGATCATCGTCCGATCCGGTCAGCCAGACGGGCAATTCCGGCGCCAGCGCCCTCGGGCGGCAATCCTGCAGCGCCCCCACGCGGCAGCCGGTCAACGCCACCAGCGCGTCAGCTGCAGGCAGGCCCGCGAAGGCGTATTCCAGCGACAGGCAGGCGCCCTGCGAAAAGCCCGCCAGCACCAGCGGCAGACCGGGGTAAAGCGCCCGGGCCGCCGCGATGTCGGCCGCCAGATGGTCGCGCGCCACGGCCAAGGCCGCGTTCGTCTCCCCGGTCAGCGGATCGACCGCCCTGGCCGCATACCACGCGCCGCCGAGCGCGCGCGAGCCGGGCGCACGCGGCAGGATGAAGGCCACATCCGGCGCGGCAAGCCGCGCCAGAACATGCGACTGCATCTCTTCGGGCGACTGGCCGCGACCGTGGACAAGGACGCAGACCGCCCTTGCCCCTGCCTTGGCGCCCGGCACTGCCAGATGCACCGCACCCGATGCGAGTGCCTCCGCCATCAGGCGAACTCGGCCTGTTCCAGACCTTCGCGCAGCTCGGCTTCGCGATCCTTGAACCACGGCGGGAAGACCAGGGTCTTGCCGATCTGGCCCGGCTCCTCGTCGCGGGCCCAGCCCTGCGGGGTGGTCCATGCCAGTTCGAAGAGCGCGCCGCCGGGCGAACGGACATAGCAGGACTTGAAGTAGTTGCGGTCCTTCTGTTCCGAGATGTCGGTGAAGCCCAGCCCCTCGATATGGGCGCGCAGCTTCATCTGGTTTTCCTCGGTGCCGGTGTTCAGCGCGAGGTGGTGGATGGTGCCGCCCGACAGAGTCCAGGTGCCCTGCGGGCTGGTGCGGTCCTCGATCACCTCGACGCGCTGGATGACGCCATTGGCGTCCGGCACGCGATAGACCGTACCTTCGTGCGTGTCGGCCTCCTTGGTCAGCGGCAGTGCTACGGTCATGAAATCATCCATGGCCGTGCGGTCGAAACAGGCGACCAGACCGCCATAGATCCCCTTGATGCCATGGGCGGCGCCAATGCCCTGCGCGTCATTGGTGATCGGCGCGCGGGGGTCGCTGTCGCTTTCCACCAGTTCATGCGGGATGCCGCAGGGATGGGCAAAGGCCACACGGTCGGCGCCGAAGCGGGTGATCTTCTCGGCAGGCAGGCCCAGACGGTTCAGGCGGTCCACCCAGAAATCGGCCGCCCCCATCGGGATCGACTGCATAATGGTCCGCGACTGATTGGTGCCGCGGCGGCCATAGACACCCGGCTTCTTGAAGGGGAAGGTGGTGATGATGGTCGAGGCGTCACCATCGGGCGAGCCATAGTAGAGGTGATAGACCGGCACCACGCCGTCGAACAGCACGGTGCGCTTGACCGAATGCAGGCCAAGGGTCTTGGTGTAGAAATCGAAATCCTCCTGCGCGCCGTCCGTGGACATCGTCAGGTGGTGGTATCCGCTGATCGTGGACATGGTCTCTCCTCCGTTTGTCGTGCAGCCCGGCATCGCCGGGCCGTTCTGGGTCAGCCTTGCCGCAACGGGCAAAGCACAAGGTCAAGGTCGAGCGCGCGGCCCGTCACACCTCCGTCGAGGGGCGCAGCGCGGAAATCGGCCAAGAGTTCGGGCTTCACCCCGAAGATCGCATCGCGACCGATGGCGGGATCCGCGCGGTCGAAGATGTGGGTGGTCAGCCGCTCATGCCCTTCGGCGGAGACGCGGAAGTGGATATGGGCGGGGCGGGCAAGGCACAGGCCGAGCCGCGTCATGAGCCGCCCCACCGGCCCGTCGGACGGCAGGTCATAGCCGCCCGGCATGACCGAACGGAAGGCGAAGCGTCCCTGCCCATCCGTCCTGAGCCGGCCGCGCAGGTTGTTTTCGGGCTGCAGGTCGGGTTCCTGATTTTCATATTTGCCCTGCCCGTCGGCCTGCCAGACTTCGACCGAGGCGCCGGGCAGCGCCATCCCGTCCAGCGAGAGCACACGCCCCCGCACCTGCAACGGCACCCCCTTGCCATCGAGGCTGATCGACCCGCCATTGTCGCGCAGCGGCGCGTCGGCGCGATAGAAGGGGCCGGCCACGGTATTCGGCGTGCAGCCTGCCGGGCGGGGGGAGTTCAGATCCTCGACCAGCATCGACAGGCCCAGGGTATCGGCCAGCAGGACCCATTCCTGCCGTCTGGCATCGGCGGCATGGCCGACCTCGGTCAGGTAATCCAGCACCTGCCGGAACTCCGCGGGCGTCAACTGCAGTTCGCGCACCAGCCCGTCCAGCGCATCGACCAGCACCGCCAGCCCCTGCCCCAGCCGGCCGGTCGGCAGGCCTGCCAAACGGGCCGAAAAGGCCGCGCCATCATGGTCCTTGACTGTGCTGCTGTCCGCCTGCGGGGCCGCGCCCACCGGCAGGACCGATCTCTCGCCCTGCATCCGCCGGAGCCTCCCCTCCCCGTTGCGTCCAGCTTTACCGCGCGGCGCGCTTTTTTGATTGAGTTGTTCGGAGGGCGGTATAACAGAGTGCTATGAAACTGAATGAACGCCACCTGATGCAGCTTGCCGCCGTCCTCGATGCGGGCGGCGTGTCGGAAGGGGCCGCCATGCTGGGGCTGACCCAGCCGGCGGTCTCGCGCTCGCTCGCCATGCTGGAGGACCGGGTGGGAGAGCCGCTTTTCGTGAAGGGCCGCCGGCCGCTGCAGGCGACGCCGCTCGGCATGCAGCTGGCGGTGCAGGGTCGCACGATCATCGCCGCCTCGCGCCGGGCCTCGGATGCCGTGCAGGGCTTCGTGCGCGGCACCAAGGGCGTGGTGCGGGTGGCGGGCGTGCCCTTCTTCATGGATGCGATGATCAGCCAGATGATCGGCGAGTTCCTCAATCAGGAGCCCGGCGTCACCGTCCAGCAAAGCTATATGAACCTGCCGGAAATGGCCGCGGCGCTGGAGGCCGGGCAGATCGACATGGGCGTCGTGCCCATCGGCGTGCTGGACCTCGGGGCGGGGTTCGAGTTCACCGAGATCCTGCCCGGCCGCAACATCGTGGCCTGCCGTCCGGGCCATCCACTGATGCGCAAACGCCCGCTCGAGGCGCAGGATCTGACGACCTATCCGTGGGTCGCGCCGCTGCCCGGATCGCCCCTGATGTCGGATCTGCAGATGATCCTGATGTCGATCGGCATGTCGGATCTGAACATCCGCTATTCGGGCGGCTCGCTGATGAGCGTGGTCAATGTGCTGGCCGAAACCGATGCGCTGGCGGTCTTGCCCTATTCCACCGTCTTCGCCCAACGCAAGGAAAGCCGCATCACCGTGCTGCCCTACAACATCCCGCAGCCGAACCGGTCCCTCGGGATCCTGCGGCGGGTGAATGTGGCCCGCGCGCCGGCAGCCGAGCGCTTTGCCGGCCATATCATAGGCGCCTTCGACAATCTCAAGCACGTCATCCGGCGGCATGAGCGCGCGGTCATCTGGGGCGCCGAGGCCCCCGCGGACCAACCGCTCTGATCATCCTTTCCACGGGCCTTCCAGCCCGTAGCGGCGCAGCAGGCTCGCCACCCGGTTCGCCGCCAGCATGAGGCCTTCGCCCGCCGTCGCCCCGCCCCACCGGCGCGTCCCCCTCCGGAAGATCGCCCTTGAGGTTGCGCACCGCGCCGGTCCCGGTCACATCAAGGATCTGATCCCAGATCAGCACTTTCATCACCATCGGCGCCGTGGCGCGGGCATTGATGCCGGGCGAGTTCATCAGGGGCGTGGCGCCCCTCGCACCGCCGCCGCAACTGGCCAATCCCATATTGCCCGTGCCGGCCCCGATCCGCACCCCGCCCGGATCAAAGCGCGTCTCTGCCGGCAGGAAGGGCGCCGCCGCGATCACCGCGTCATTGAGCCCGCCGCCGGCCTCGGCGGTCAGAGCCTCGCGGCTGGAAAGGTGCGGCAGAGGAGGCCGATCCGATCCGTTCACTGGCCGCGCATCTGCCGGCGAAACCTGCGGGGCGGGTCGTGATGGTCGGGCCGGCAAGGCCAGCGCCCGCATGGCCGCGGCGGTGGAGGTTGCATGGACGCCCGCGAGGGGCTGATGATCACCCAGCGTGGCCATGCCCGCCCGTGCGAGGGGATCGCGATCGTGGAGGCCCCGGCGCGCGAAGAGGGCGTCTTCGTCCGGCTGCTCACCGGAAGGGCGTAGCGCGACGCTCTGCTCGCTTTCGTAGTTGCGGGCAACAGCGCGCCGATGGACGATCCGGCCTTCGTCGAGGAACTGACCGGCTGGATCCGCTTCAGCCCCGCGAGCGCGCTGGAGACCGGCGACGGCCTGTTCGCTCCCTGCTCCGGCAGCCCGGCTATTCCCGACTGGCTCGGACACCTGCTGTTCCCGCTCACGCCCGGTCCGGCGGCCCGCGCTGGGGCGACGGCTGGCGGCCAGTCTGGCGCGGCGCTTGAGCGCTTCATTGTGGGCCGGCCAGTTCCTGGTCATGTAGGCGGGGGTGGGCCTAGTCATGCTGCCCGGCTACCATACTGGATTCACGAGAGGAATCCCTCAAGGGGTTTGTGCAACGGAGCCCGCAGACGGATCCGCGTGAGGCCAACGGTTGATGCAAGTCAATCAAAAGCATCAACTCTGCACTATTCTTGGCAGAACCCGAGCAGAAGCAGTGGACCATGCCACAGGACCAGCACCAGCCTGTCAAAGAAGGCGCCGACCGCCTGAAAGGCGCCAAGGCGACCGTGCGCCCTTGGATCAAGGGCGGCGATCTGCACGCCATCGACATCGGCAAGGGCTGGCGCAGCGCTGACACTGATCTTCAGGAGTTCCTGTCGGCCCACCAGACCGCACCCGAAAAGCTGGGCCTTGGTTTGAAAGGACAATCGGCCATGGGGCAAGCATAGTGGCGGACCTGACCCCTTTCGCCGAAGTGGCCCTGCTCCTGGTGATGGCTGCCGGCATCGGGCTCGTCGGCGCGCTGGCGCGGCAGCCGCTGATCGTCAGCTTCATCGCCGTCGGCTTGGTAGCGGGGCCCTCGGCGCTGGATGTCGTCCGGTCAGATGCGCAGATCGACCTGTTGTCGGAACTCGGGATCGCCGTGCTCCTGTTCCTGGTCGGCATCAAGCTCGACGTGAAACTGATCCGGTCGCTGGGTGTGGTGTCGGCGACGACCGGGCTCGGGCAGGTCATCTTCACGGCCTT